>WHTR01000046.1 GCA_009377635.1 Chloroflexota bacterium | reverse complement strand
TGGAGGCGATCCAGCAGGCGGACGCCATCGTCATCGCCCCCAGCAACCCGTTCGTGAGCATCGGCCCCATTCTCGGCGTCCGCAGCCTACGGAAGACCCTCGCGCGGCGCCGCCGGGATACGGTGGCGATCAGCCCCATCATCGGCGGCGCTGCCGTGAAGGGACCGGCGGACCGCATGCTGCGGGGAATGGGCATGGAGAGCTCTGCCGTCGGCGTGGCGATGTTGTACACCGATGTCGCGCGGGCGTTCATCGTCGACGATGTCGACGGCGCGCTCGCGCGGCGCATCGGTCGGCTCGGGATGGACGTCGTCGTGGCGCCCACGCTCATGCGCGGGCTGCCGGAGAAAGAGGCGCTCGCCGGCCAGGCGCTTCGCGCGGCGCTGGGGGAAGATCGTGAGTAAGGACAGAACCCGCACGCGAGCTGCCCGGCAGTTGGGCACAAGTCCGCGAGAGCCAGGGTTGATGAGGAAGAGCACGATCTGCCGCGTGCAGCCCGGTAGTCGAGAACGAACCCACTGGAACCAGGGTTGATGAATAAAAAAAGAACCGACGTCGTGATTCCCGTGAAGCGGCTCGCCGGCGCAAAGTCGCGTATCGCGGACGTGCTGGGTGAGGACGAGCGGCGAGAGCTCGTGCTGGCGATGCTCGAAGACGTGGTCGCAGCGGCCACGCACGCCGCGCGCCTCGCGGCCGGTCGTTCGCACCGAGTCGACGTCAGCGTGCTTAGCCCGGACCCCGATGTGCTCGCGTTCGCGAACCGAATCGGCTCACGTGGCCTCGTCGAGCGGCCTGGCGTTGCATCGCTGAATGAAGCATTGGCTGCCACGCTCGCAGAGCTGGGGGGGCGGGTCGATTCCGCGGCCCTTGTTCTGCATGCAGACACGCCGTTGGGGACGGCCGACGAGCTGGCAACCCTCATGGCGTGTGACGGGGAACCAGTGATGGTGATCGTCCCGGACCGAGTAGGCCGAGGGACGAACGCGCTCCTGCTCCGTCCGCCGATAGTTGTGCCTCCTCGATTCGGCTCGGACAGCCTGGCGCAACACCTCGGCGCGGCCCGCGCACACGAACTGGCCGTTCGGGTGTGCCCGCTGGACGGTGTCGGGCTCGACGTCGACACGCCGGATGATCTGGCGGCCGTTCTCAGGTCAGATGCTGACGGCCGCACGCGTCGTTTCCTCGCGGGTCTGGATCTCGCTGGACGCCTCAGTCTCGCGCGAGAGCGGGCGAGCGACCGTCGGTCGAGGTCATCGTTCCGTGGCGGAGACTCCGACAGGCGGATGATCGACGTCAAGCGGGCAACGGCTCGTAAGCGCGTCGACGAGCGATGAGGGAGCCCTACGCGGCGTGCGGCTCCTTCATTTTGTGTGATGCGAGGCCACTGTTGTCGATGGCCAGGGTTACGACGTCGCCGGGCACCGCGGAACCGATGCTCTCTGCGGCCAGCCAGTAGTCTCGCTGGAACAGCCCCGTCTCGACCTTGAATGCCTCTCCAGTGACCTCCCTGACCTTGCCGATCTTGGCTCCGTCCCGAGTGTAGACCGTCATGCCAACTGTTACGCGGAGAATCGGAGTCCCTTCAGCCATGGCCACACCTCATTCCCGGCCGGTCCGAGCCGGCAGTTCCACCTGAGTATAAGCGGTGATATAAGCGTGTGCTTGTAACTACTCAGGTCTTCGCACCGAGTGAAACGGTGGCGATGCCGGAATTGGCTCGGCAGTGGGTTATGCGGTAATGTCAGCCTATCATGGATCTGGAGACCGCCAGCCGCGTGGAGTTGCTCGAGATCGTCGTCGCCCAGCAGGCGACGATCCGGCTGTTGGAGGCGCGCATCGCCGAGCAGCAGGCGATCATTGCCGCTCTGACCGCACGGGTCAAGGAGCTGGAACACCGCCTGAGCACCGACAGTCACAACAGCAGCAAGCCGCCCTCGTCCGATGGGCCGGGCGCCAAGCCCCATCCGAAAAGTCAACGGATGCCCAGTGGGCGCAAGCCCGGCGGCCAGCCGGGTCATAGGGGGCAGACCCTGAAGCTGGTCGATCGTCCGGACGAGGTCCAGGTACACGCGCCCTCCCACTGCGAAGCGTGCGGCCGGAGCCTGGAGGCCGTCCCGGCCATCCGTCGGGAGCGCCGACAGGAGATGGACCTCCCGCCGGTGCGCGTGTGGGTGGTCGAGCATCAGGCCGAGACCAAGTGCTGCCCGGGCTGTGGAGCCGAGACCGTGGGGGAGTTCCCCGCGGGGGTCGTGGCGCCGATCCAGTACGGACCTGGGGCGGCAGCGGTGGCCGTCTCCCTGAATCAGGCGCAGTTGCTCCCGCTGGAGCGAACGGGCGAGGCGCTGGCCGAGCTGTTCGGCTGTCCGATGGCGGACGGAACGGTGGAGCACGCCGTCGGCGTGTGCCACAAGCAGGTGGCCGAGGTCGAGGCGGCGATCAAGCAGGGGATCGAAGCAGCCGACGTGGCCCACTTCGACGAGACTGGGATTAACGTGGGTGGGAAGACCTCCTGGCTGCACGTGGCCAGCACGCCGAGTCTGACCTTCTCCGCGGCGCACCCGAAGCGGGGGCGTGCCGCACTGGACGAGGTCGGGCTGTTGGGGAGCTTTCTGGGCCGGGCCGTCCACGATGGCTTGTCGACCTACTGGCACTATGGGCAGTGCGAACATGCCCTGTGCAATGCCCACCATCTCCGGGAGCTGACCTTCGTCGCGGAAGAGCTCGGCCAAGAGTGGGCGAAGGACCTGAAAGACGTCCTGCTGGAGATCAAGCACGCCGTGGATGATGCACGGGACCGAGGCCTGGACGGGCTGGCGGCCGAGGTGAAGCACGAGTTCGAACGTCGCTACAACGCGATGCTGGAGGAGGGGCACCGGGCGAACCCGCAGCCTGGTGGATCGGCTGGGGGAGCACAAGGGGGCGACGCTGGCCTTCATGGAAGACTTCTGGGTGCCGTTCGACAATAACCAAGCCGAACGGGACATCCGGATGACCAAGGTGCGCCAGAAGGTCTCGGCTGCTTTCGGACCGCGATGGGGGCTGACCGGTTCTGTCGCATCCGGGGCTACATCTCGACGATGCGCAAGCAAGGGATGCCCATCCTCTCCACGCTCGGCAAGGCCATGGCTGGCGCCCCGCCCATCCCGGCTATCCCATAGCGTCGCGGTGCTGTGTAGTTACGGTCGATCTCCATCCCAGCCGGACAGCTCGCGCTGCAGCATGAGAACTTCTTCGCAGTGCGCCGCGCGCCGCTCGTCATTCTCTCCGACGACCGAATCCGTTCCATCTGGGCCGCTGCCCAGTGTCAGGGCCTGGGCTTCGCCAAGACGTTCATCCTTGAGGCTGGTATCGATGGCTGGGCTGCGCACGGCCACCTGCTCGAACGCGGGAATCCCGAGGTCGAAACCTTCGGCCTGGAGGCTGCACGCCAGGAAGTGTCCGGGATATGGCCGTCGGAGCTCCACGATCTCCAGGGGGTGAGCGTACGGCCATCCTGCTCGACGTCCGCGGCAGTGGGGAGTTCGGCATGGGCCACATCCCCGGGGCCCACTGGCTGGCGCGCGGCAAGCTGGAGCTGGGGGTCGAGGGCATAGTGCCGGCCAAGAGCGCTCCGATCGTCACCATCTGCGACTCCGGGGTGCGCTCCACGCTGGCCGCAGCGACCCTCCGCTCGATTGGCTACCGGGACGTGCGCTTCCTGGATGGCGGCGTCCCGTCGTGGACCAGGGCGGGGTTCCCAGTCGTCGATGACCTGAGGGGTGCAGACGTGACGATAGAGGAGGCGCAGAACGATGCTGGCTCCACCCAGTGGACCGGCGCCCTGGCGCGCTCGCGCGCCGACATGGAGAGGTACCTCGCCTGGGAAGAGGCATTGGCCCACCGATAACGCTGCGACGACGCCAGAAAGGAGCAGCCGCCGTGGCGTAATCGTGGCTCGTGTGCCCCCGGGCCAGGGGGTAGTCCGTCGCTACCAGACCGCGTCTTGCAAGACCCAGGCGTCCAGGTCCTCGAAGTATTGCCGGCGCAGCGTCAGGCTCATCGCCACCGCACGCCGAACCCGCTCCTGAACGTCGGCTGAGATCGCGTACCGAGCGATGACCTCTTCGGGGAAGTGGGCATGCTCTTCCTCGTCCCGACAGATGGCTTGGTAGGGTACCTTGATCCACTCCGGTACGGAGGGCGCGGCGAGCGCGCGCTCGATCATGAATTCGGCGACTCCCTCGCCGGCCAGCGGGAACGCGGCGATCCGCTCCACGGTCGTGGGCATGCCCTCGAATGCGTTGAACATCGCCATCTGACCCGGCACGGGCTGGTAGGTGAACGGGTCGCCCCCTCGATCTTTGATGCGCTCCGAGAGGAGTCGGGCGTGGGTCATCTCCTCCCCGATCGCCTCCGCCAGGGCCATCTTCACTTCGAGCTCCGGGGTCGTCTTCAACCAGGCACCGAAGATCTCCGCTGACCGCACTTCATTGAACAGCCGACTTTGCATGACCCGAATTCGCTGGGCGTCCGTTTCCAGGGGCACGTAGCTGTACGCTGGGAGCCTCGCCTCATAGCTGGAGCAGAACTCTGCTACGCGCGCGACGACGGTGCGTGCAAACTCCTCGCCGTTCATGGTTGCCTCCCGGATCCGGCTGCTCGATCTGACCGCGGCTGTACCTCTGGTGGTTTTGCCCCAAGGCGTTCCGCCCGCTATCCGGCGGCGAGGGCCTTTCCGCGCAAGATGCGATTCGATCCTCAGGGCTACCCGGCATGGCGGAAGCCGGCCTCGGCCATGGTCAGCGGCTGGCCCTCGAGAACCAGCTCAGCCGCGACCACGCGCAGGACGAAGACGGTCGAGTCGCCGGCCAGCACGCTGCTCTCGACCTCGCACTCCACATACCCGAGCGCATCAGCCAGCACTGGGCACCCATTCGGCCCATCGTGGTGTTCTACGTGCGCCAGTTTGTCCGGGACGTTGGCCCAGCGTTTGCCGAGGAGCCCCGCCAGCTCCCGGGCCCCGCTCGGAAGGACGTTCACGGTGAGCTTGCTTGTGCGCCGGATAAGCTCGATCGAGTGGGAGGTGTTCTCGACGGATACGGCGAGCATCGGCGGATCAAAAGATACCTGGCTGAGCCAATTGGCGGTGAACCCATTCTCGTCCCCACCATCTTTCACCGTTACCGCGTACAGTCCGTAGCTGAAGAGGCGGAGCACCGCTCGTTTCGCCGTTTCGTCCAACGCCTTCCTCACAGCATTCGATCTTATCTCGGCCAGCCGGGTCGTGCTGGGCCGATCGTACCACAGGAGGTGGGCTCAGGGATGGGTGCATCCGCGCGATAAGGTCGGTAAAGTGCCGGCATCCCCCCTGCTGCGGGTTGGAGGAACAACCATGCCACGCATCTCCCTCGCGCTCAACTCGTACGATCGGCACAGCCCACTCCTCGAGGGGCTGGCCGAGCACCCCTCCTTCGATTTCGAGGTGTTCGAAGTCGCGCAGTCGCAGCAGGGGCGCCACGGCAGCGGGCGCCATGAACGGTTCCTTTCGACCCTGGATCGGAATGATCTTTGTCGCCATCATGCTGGTCAGCATCGCCTTCGCCGTGCCGCGTGGGGTGTACCTGCGGGGGATGCCGGGCGCCCGGGCAGTAGCCGCGTAGCGCAACCAGCCTCCAATCTTGTTGCCGCCTGCGACCCGGCGCCAGTCGTCTTGATCCGCCGGGGACGGGGATCTCGTCGGGGTTGCCTCGTGTAGTCGACTACGTCGACCGGCTTACTCGATTGTTGACCATTTTTGTTGACTTTACGTCCCGAGACGACGTAGGATGTTCCTGCCACCGGCGGGATTTCGGAGCCAGTCCATGGGACCATTCGTCAGCATCGGCCAGGTTGTCGCGGATCTTCTCGACCTGGAAAAAGCCGGATTTGCCACGCCGGAAGTCCAGGCCTATCTGCTCGCAACGCGAATCGAGCCGACGTCCCTCGAGCGCTATGTGACCGTCGACCAGACCCATTACACCCGAAATCTCATCCACCGGACCGACGGGTTCGAGCTCTTGGCGCTCTGCTGGGCTGTCGGCCAGGCCGCTCCCATCCATGACCACGAGGAGCAACGCTGCTGGGCTCGAGTGGAGCGGGGGAGGCTGCGCTTCACCGATTTCACCCTGCTCTCAGACGATCCGCCGCATCTGGAACAGTCGGGTCCGGCGGTGACGGGCGACCCGGGGCACCTGAATGCCCTCCCCCGGATTCACAAGGTGGAGAACGACCCATCTTTTCGCCAACGTGCGGTCAGCCTCCACCTCTATGCTCGGCCGTTTGCGGAATGCACGATTTACGATCTGAGCCGACGCGAGAAGCGGCGGCAGCGACTCCGCTATGACAGCGTGGCCCATTCGATCGGCTTCTGGGACGGCGGATAGGCGACCACTGGATGGGAGCCGCCTCCGAGGTTCCCGCGAGGGGAACGAAATGCCGCCCGCGGGAAAGCAGCGAACAATCCGAAGGGGGATAGCGTGTCGAGGCTCAACCACCTCTCCATCATGTGCGAGGACCCGTATCGGCTCGAGCAGTTTTATGAGCGATGGTTCGGTTTCGAGGAGCTCAACCGTACCGCGGGGATCGTGTACATCACGGACGGCTACTTCAACGTCGCCCTGATGAGACGCTGGGCACCGGATCTGGCGGAAGCGGACCAGTGAATCGGCTTTCACCACCTCGGGTTCCAGATCGAGAGCATCGAGGAAGTCCGCCAGCGTCTGCACGACTTCGATCGTTCCATGCAGATCACGGAGCGACCCAAGGGCGGCTACGCCGAATACCGGATCATCGACCCGGAGGGGATCGCCCTCGATCTCTCAGAGGAGGGCTGGGGAGCCAAGGGCGAGATGCGTGTCCCCGGCATCCGCCATATCGCCACCGCGCCCACGGCGACCCGGACGTGGACCGCAAGCTGAGCTTCTACGCCCACGTCTTCGCCATGAGCGAAGTGGAGGTCAACGTCGGGAGCGCCGATGAGCGCGGCCGGACCCGGGGCTGCGTTGCCGATGGCTTCGTCAACATTTGCCTGGTTCGCCCTCGCGAGGGAGCCGATCATTTCGGGGTGCTGATCGAGGACCCCATCGGCGTCACCGCGAGGATGAGGGAGGCTTACCCGTCCCGCCCGGAGCTCTGGCAGGTGACCAGGCCGGGGGTGGAGTCCCACATTCTCGACGTGGAGCGGAACAACCTCTCGCTGTCGGCCAGCCGCGGGTGGGAGGTGGCGCCCGGTTTCTGGGACAAGCTCAGCTAGGCGCCTACCGATCGGGAGGCTACGACACCATCGGCTCCCAGGTCGCGCTCCACCGGATCGCCGTCCAGGGCTTGGTCCAGATGGTTGAAGAAGCCGGCGTGTTCGTCAGGCCGGACCATGAGGGCCACCGCGTTGAAACTCCTTCAGGTCTTTTCCTCTCGACGGGGGCTGGGGTTTGGGCACTTGTGGGCAGGGTCAACTCCCTCCCCCGCAAGGGGGGACGGGACTGGGCCCTCCCCTCGACGGGGGGGTTGGGGTGGGGGTGAGCACCCTCACGCATGGCGATGCTCATAACAACTGACCCACTAGCTGACCCCGACTAACGCAGGCTGGCCAGGAAGTCCTCGGAGCTCGCGATCTCCACCAGGTGGTTCATGGCGGAGATAGCACAGGCGTGCTCCTCCACAGAGAACGCGCCACAGCAGTCCTCCAGCACAACGACGCGGTAATCGGCGTCCGCCGCATACCTGGCGGTGGATTCGACGACGAAGTTGGTAGCCACCCCCGTGAGCACGATGGTGCCCATGTCCCGGGATGCGAGCATCGACTGCAGCTCGGTGCCGTAGAAGGCGCTGATGCGGGGCTTGCGCACGATGGGCTCGTGCTCCAGCGGGGCGACGGCTTCCACGATCTTCATGGCCTGGGCGATCTCAGCCGGGTTGGTGACAAAGCCGGTCGCACCCGTGAACCTGTTCCGGGGGGACATGAACTCCCTGCGGCGTCCCACCTCCACGTAGATCACCTGGACGCCCGCCCGCCTGGCGCCGTCCAGCACGCGCTTCACCGTCGGCACCAGCTTCTCCCGCTGGCCGTCGGGCACGCGCTGCACGATTACGTTGTGCATATCCAGGCAGAGGAGGGCGGTCTTGGCTCGGTTGAGGTTCAGGTCTGCCACTTCAACGCTCCTTCCACACTCCGATGGGCAGCTCCATTCCCAGGCCCCGCTCGCGCGCTCGCTGGTACGCGCGCGCGGCAATCGCCACATCCGCGATCCCCTGGCCGGCGTTGTTCTTGAAGAGCGTGAGCTGGCGATCACCCGTCCGGGCTGGCTTCTCCGAGGCCAGTACGCCGCCCAGCTCGAGCAGTTGGTCAGCGCTGATGATGTCGTTCTCGATGGGGTCGTAAAGGTCGCCCTGGCGGTCCTGGAACACCTGCTCGCGCGAGGCGACCACGATCACGTCCATGCGCGTCAGCGTGGTGTTATCGATCTCGCGGCGCTTGCGGGGGGTGAAGCCGCCCTCGACCAGGCCGACGTTGCTGCCGACGATCGAGGTAACGTGCTGGCCCGGCTCGAGCCAGTTCCCATCGAACACCGGCACGCTCGAGTTCGTCGCCGCCAACACGATGTCCGCGCCGGCTGCCGCCTCACGCGGCGTCTCCACCGGACGAACTTCGACGTCCAGCACCTGGCTCATCTCTTCACAGAACTTTTGCCGTTCCTCCGCGTTGCGCCGATAGACCCTGACCATCTCGATCGGCCGGATCGCCTTCAGCGCGAGAAGGTGGTGGCGGGCCTGACTGCCGCCACCGAAAAGCCCGACTGTTCGCGCCCCCACCCGAGCGAGGGCCTTGGTGCCCACGGCGCTGGTCGCCGCGGTCCGCAGGCCAGTCATGACCACGGTATCCGGCATCTCCGCCGGGGTGATCTCGCCGAGAATCACGCACGCGAGCGTGGCGGTCCGCGCCTCGAACAGGACGTAGGCAGGATCCGCGATGGCGTCGTAGATCTGCTCCTCAGCCATTGGGCGCACCAGCTCGCAGTGCGTGAAGAGCCCGGTCATGCCCAGGCTGGGCGCCGCGCCCTGGTGCACGCTCACGCGCACCCCAGCCGGCGTGTGGACGCGCCGGCGCGGCGCGTCGAGTCCGTGGTTCTGCCCCCAGTCGCGGAAGGCGGTCTCCGTCGCCTCGATCGCCTCGGCCATCGTGATGAGGCCTCGTGTCTCTACAGGCTGAAGCAGCAGCATGCGGTGTTATCGTCCGCCCGCGGCGGGCGCCGGATAGACGAGATCCACTCCGCCGTCCACGGTGAGAACGGCGCCGGTCAGCCAAGCAGCCTCGTCAGAGCTGAGGTAGAGGGCTGCATACGCGACATCCAGCGGCGCGCCCGGCCGCGCGATGGGTCCCCCGCTGGGCGCGAGAGCATCGGGGTCGAACGTTCCACGAATCATGCCGGGACAGATGCAGTGGACCCGGATATTCTGATTCAGGTACTCGCGCGCCTGCCGCTGGCTGAAGCCAACAACGCCGCTTTTCGCCGCGGCGTAGGCAGAGCTCAACGCGAGCCGCCTCTCGGCTGAGGCTGCCACGTTCAGAACGACGCCCCCGCCATTGCGGACCATCGCCGGCACTGCGTGCTTGCTGGTGAGAAAGATGCTCCGCAAGTTGTTCGCGACGAGCAGCTCCCACATATCGTCCGCCACTTCGAACCCACTCAAGCGGAACGATCCACCGACGTTGTTGTAGAGGATATCCAGCGTTCCATAGGTCTGGACTGCCCCCTCCACGAACCGGGCGGCATCGGCGTCCACAGTCGCATCTCCTTGGACCACAACGGCCTGCCCGCCATGATCCTCGATCAGCTTCCGCGTCTGTTCGTTAGCCTCCAGGCGGCGAGCTGCGAGGACGACCTTCGCTCCCTCCTGCGCGAAGAGGAGCGCCGCGGCACGCGACATCCGCTCACCGGCTCCGACGATCAGGGCAACCTTGTCATCGAGCCGCATCCCAGTGAACATCCCTTGTTTCAGTGATGGGTTAACCTGCGTCCCCGTCTCGCTGAATTGTAGTGCAGGACCGGCTCTAGCCAGACAGGAGGCGCACGCGGACGGGCGCCCCGGCCTGGACTTCCTCGGTTCCCTCAGGCACGACGATGAGGGCATTCGCGCCGGCGAAAGAGCTGAGAATGCCAGCGCCCTGAACGCCCGATGGCCGGGCAATGAGGTCTCCGCCGTCTTTCTCCACGCGCCCGCGCAGGAAGTTGAGCACCCCGCCCGGATTGCGGATGGCCTTCCCGACGACCGCGACAAGCTCCGGGCGTCCCGACCGGGTGTGTCCCGCAAGAACACGTACCGCCGGCCGGACCAGCAGCTCGAAGGCCACCATCAAGGACCGGATTTCCTGGTAGGACGAAAATCAGCTTCTTTCCGGCGCTTCCAAACGCGAAGGGCCGAGCCGGCCGCATCCGCATTCGCCAGTGTCCCGAGTCTGCTAAGCGCCTCTCGCACGTAATCCCGCGCTCCCGCCGAGATGCCGGCCGATACCACCAGCGCATCTGCCGCGGCCAGCCCCTCGGCGAGGCGCGCGGCGATCACGTTCAGGTTATCGGGAGCCCGCCCCAGTGCGACAGGCTCGCAGCCCGCCTCGGCTGCCTGAGCGCACAGTCCCGGCAGGTTGGCATCCCTGATGCGTCCGGGGGTGAGCGGCTCGGTCGGACCGATCAGCTCGTCACCAGTCGTTACGAGGGCCACCCGTGGTCGGGCGCCGACTGCCACGCGCTCGCGCCCGAGCGCCGCGAGCAAGGCGATCTCGTACGGCCGAAGCGTGGCGCCGCGCGCAATTGAGCGGCCACCGGTGCGGACGTCCTCGCCCACCGGGCGCACGTCGTGCCCGGGCTGCACCGGAGTCGTGACCCAGGCCGCATCGCCTTCGACGACGGTATCCTCCGCTTGCAGCACGGCGTTGGATCCCGGTGGCAGAGGGGCGCCCGTGCCGATGCTAGCGGCTTCGCCTGGCCCGACAGAGGGCATGTACGAGGACCCGGCGCCAACGGCGCCGATGATGCGCAGACGCACCGGGCGGCCAGGCAGCGCACCAGCAGTATCATCCGCGCGGACTGCGAAACCGTCCATCGCCGAGTTGGCGAACGGCGGCAGGTCGCTGTCCGCCACGATGTCCTCGGCAAGCACCCGCCCGAGCGCTGCGTACAGTGGCACGATCTCCGAGGGCAAAGGATGGTCCAACGCGAGCACGCGCGCCCGGGCCTCGTCGAGCGAAATCTCCATTGGAACGGCCTATCCACCCACGCGGGCAGCTAGGCAAATCCATCTGCGGCGCGATGCTCCTATGAGCGCCACCTCCAGTCCCACACCCGGTGGATCCCCCGTCCGGCATCGGGCGTCTGCGCAGTCACCGGCCCCTCCAGGGAAGCAACGTGAGCCGTTGCAGCCGGGCTGAAATAGTGCGGGATCGCCGCAACACTCTCGGTGAAGATTCGCTCCATCTGGGCAGCCTGCTGAGCACGTTCGGACCGGTCGAGCATACCGCCGTATGCCTCCCAGATGCGGTCGAACTCCGCGTTGGCCCAGCCGCCGCGATTCGCCCCTTGCCAACGGTTCTCCGGGCCCGCGACCGCGGCGCTCGCAAACTTGTCATACCTCGGGGTACCAAGCCCCCCTGTTGACAGCCCGGACAGGAGCGCGCGTGCCTCGTTGTTTCGTAGCTGCGCAACCGGGACGATGTGCGAGATCGCGTCGATTCCAGCCCGGCGCAGACCTTCGACGAGCACCGCGTTCTCGCGCTCGAAGACCGAGCCGCCGTCACTGGCGACCTCGACGGTAAACGGTTCACCGTCGGTACCCACGACAAACCCATCCGAGCCCTTGACCGTGCCGGCCTCCTCGAGAAGCCGGGCCACACTTCGCGCGTCGTATGGGTATTTGGCGATGGCCCCATCCACGGTTGAATAGTAATCCTTCGTCGGAGGCGTGAGGGAGTACATGAGGAGCCCCTTGCCGGCGGTTGTCGCCTCGAAGGCCGAGACACTGTCCATCCCGTGGGCGAGTGCCCGACGCACTCGCAGATCCAGCATCGCGGGGGGCGCCGCAGCATCCGGGCGCGACTGGATGAGCGTTATGCGAAATGTCACCGGGGCGTAGAGCACCATGCCGCCGTTGGTGGGTGCCCATTGGCGCTCGAGGGTAAGCCCTTCCTCCGTGTAGAGGATCGACTCGCTCACATAGTGCGCCTCGCCACTGAGCATGTTTGCCAGGACAGTGTTAGGGTCACTGATGAACAATAGCCGGAGGCGGTCGATCGCGGGCTTGCCAAGCGCATGACCGGCAAATGCCGACCCCTCGAGGAATGCCCCGGGCTCCCATCGGTCGATCTTGTATGGACCGAGCCCGACATACTCGCTTGTCCAGAACGGCAAGCCCGCGAATGCCTGAGGATCTTGAGTTTGGACAAAATCTGACCCAGGCGGACAGGGGCTCGCAGCCAGGCGTGGGCTCGCAGCATACTCAGGGGCATGCAGAGTGACACTGAGGCACTGCGTGCCCTGATCACCTTTCGCCAGGAGCTCTACCAGGCCGGCCTGGGTCACCGGAAAGGATAGCGAATTCGAGCTGATGGAGGCAGCCCTGTGCTCGTCCGGTCCGGAGCCGCTGGTCCGCTTGAGTCTGGCGCCCCCCTTCCGCCGGGGCTGGGCCAGCACCTGCGACGGGCTGGCCGACGGCTCCCTGGACGCCGATGCCCTGCGCGCCCAGTTCGTGGCAGCGCTCCCGGCGCCACCGGCCGGGCAGCGCCCGCTGTGGGTGATCGACGGGACCACCTGGCCGCGGCCCAGCGCGGCCACCAGTCCGGAGCGGACCTACAGCCACCGAGTCGCCGCTGGCATCCCCCAGGATGGCGTCGTGCCGGGCTGGGAGTACCAGTGACTGGTGGCGGTCCCGGAGCCGAGCGGCAGTTGGGTGCTCCCATTGGATGTGGCGCGGCGTGGCCCGGCCGCGGCGAGCCCCACGGCGCTGGCCCTGCGCCAGGTCCACGACGTGCTGGAGCAGTACCCTGCGGCGGCGCCCCAGCTGGCGCCGCCAGCTCATCGCCCCATCGTCGTGCTGGACAGCGGCTACGACCCCGGGCAGCTGGCTGCCTCGGATCTGGTCGAGCGCGTCGACTTCCTGGTCCGCGTGGCCAAGCATCGGGTCTTCTCCCGGGCGCCGGGTCCCTACCGGGGTCGGGGAGCGCCCTGCAAACACGGCCCGGCCTTCAAACTGAAGGAGCCGGCCACCTACGGGGCGCCCTATCGCCAGGCGAGCACCGTCGATCCCGACTATGGCGACGTCACGGTCGAGGTCTGGAGCGGGCTGCACGCCCACAAGGCTCCGCAGGCCCCGTTCACCGTGGTGCGGATCCAAGTGGAGCGGTTGCCGCGCCGCGCCAAGCCGCCCGCCCCGATGTGGCTGGCCTGGATTGGGCAGGGCCTGCCCGAGGATCTGCTGGACCTCTGGCGCTGGTACTGCCGCAGGTTCACCGTGGAGCACGCCTTTCGGTTTGGCAAACGGAGCCTGGGCTGGACCACGATCCGCCCGCGCGCGCCCGAAGCCGCCGACCGCTGGAGCTGGCTCATCGCCGCCGTCTTCTGGCAGCTGTGGCTGGCTCGGTCGCTGGTGGCCGATGCTCGGCTGCCCTGGGAACCAGCGCTCCCCGCCGATCGCCTGAGCCCGGGGCGGGTCCGCCGGGCGTTCCCGGGACTTTTGGTGAAGCTCGGCACTCCTGCCCGGGCGCCCAAACCCCGAGGAAAATCGCCCGGCCGCCCGGTCGGGCAACGGCCGGGCCGCCGGAAACGCTCCCCGGTCGTCCGCCGGGGCGCCAAACGCGCCGCCTGACGGCTCCACAGGCGCCAAAGCTCCATTTTTCAGCCCCAGCCCGCTTCGTCTTCAACAGCGGCGAGCCGAAGTTTGTCCAAACTCAAGCCCTAAGCTGCGGGTGATGGCGTAGAGCGAAGACGCGAGGCGTCTCTGGAGGATGGTGAGCGCCAGGCCCACGTTTCGGTTGCGGTTGGACTCTGCCTGCTCGAGACCCGTCGCAACGTAATGGGTAACTGCGTCATACAGGTCCTGCTCATGCGGATCGAGCGGGTAGCCAATGGTGTCGACGTGGCGCGGCAAGAAGATGGGGCGGCCATCGAAGTGGCGCATGGCCTCTTTCATGCGACGAAGGAAATAGGGCGACTGGTCCTGATCCAGCGCACTCCGCAGCCCCTTGAGCGACGCGAACACCTTGTCGTCCAGGAGCGCCATGAGGAGGCGAAAGTTCTCGTCGTCCCCCTTGTGTGGGGTCGCAGTCATGAGCAGAAGGTGCTTGGTCCGCGTGGCCAGCTTTTCAGCGAGCATGTAACGCTTGGTCTTATCGATCTTGCCTCTCGGTCCGAATCGATAGGCGGCGAGCTTATGCGCCTCGTCGAAGACGACCAGGTCCCAGGTGGCCTGTTCCAGGCCGGGCAGGATATGCTCCTGTAGCGCCAGGTCCAACGACGCCACGACGCGGTCGTTTTCGAGCCAGGCATTGACCCCGTACGCGCCGCTGATCGACTCGCCGGTCAGCAACGTGAACCGCTCGCGGAACCGCTCCCACATCTCGCGGCGCCACTGGTCCGTGAGCGCCTTCGGGCAGAGCACCAGGATGCGGCGCACATCTTGCCGCTGGATGAGCTCGCGCATGAGCAGCCCGGCCATGATGGTTTTGCCGGCGCCGGGGTCGTCGGCGAGCAGGAAGCGAATTCTCGGGAGTGGCAGTAGGTGCTTGTAGACCGCGTCGAGCTGGTGAGGCAGCGGGTCGACCTGGGAGACGGAGACCGCGAATTGCGGATCGAAGGCGTGCGCAAGATGAATACGGAGTGCCTCGGTTGCCAGACGGAACAGGCGTGGGTCCGCGTCGAATGTGAACGTGCCGCCCTGCTCTTCTTTGACGAGCGACTGAAACTGGTCGGCGGTTAAGGTGCGGTCGTAGTACTGGTTGTCGGACAGCCCCACCGCCTCGATCCGAATCGATGGCCCGCTTGCGGCAGCGCGCAATACCCGAACAGGCCCCGACCAGAAGGGCCCGCTCAGGACAGTGTCCGGCTGCGGCAGGGCGATGTTCAAGAGTGCTCGACCATCCCTCATGTTTGCGCACGAAAGCGCGTCGCGGACCCATGGCCTGCCAAACCATGGTGTCAGATCTCATAGCAATGGTACACAGGAAAACGCTCGCCGACTCGCCGAGCAGCAACGTCGTGTGGTGGCAACCCTAGGCCCTGTCGCACAGGCCGCGGCTCTAGCGCTAGAAGTCTGACCGAGAAGGGCCTTGTCTCAGCGAAACGAAGGTTCCGTCGCTTGCAGGCACGGATTCTTCGGCCTGCGGCTTCTGGCGTGAGGCATTGCCGAGTCGCTATACTGCGGATCGACCCAGTATGGGGGACCGACGTGACGGCGCACCCCTCCCGAACCGACGGGGTGGCGGGCAGCAAGCTCATGACGCTCGCCGAAGCCGCCGCCATGGTGCATGACGGCGATCACCTCGCTCTCAGTGGCTTCGCCTGCGCGCGCAACGCCATTGCCTTCTCCCATGAGCTGATCCGCCAGGGCAGGCGCAACCTGACCCTCTCGGCTTGCATCCTCGGAATGGACGCGGACCTGCTGGTCGGCGCGGGGCTGGTGCAGCGCCTCATCTACGGAGGTGGATCTCTGGATCGCTTTGGTTCGCTCCAGTGCGTCAACCGCGCCTATGAGCAGGGCACGGTGGTCGCGGAGTACTACAGCAGCCTCGCCGTCGCCTTTCGGTACCTCGCGGGCGCGCTCGGCATCCCGTTCATGCCCATGAAGTCGATGCTCGGCTCGGACCTCCTGGCCCGACTCAAGGAGGAGACGGCGCCCGACAACGTGCTGGAGATGACCTGTCCCTTCACCGGCGATCCACTCGTGCTCGTCCGCGCGATGGTCCCCGACGTAGCCGTCGTGCAGGTGCAGCTCGCCGATGCCGAGGGGAACGCCCAGATCCTCGGCCCGCGCTGGGAGAACGGCGAGGCTGCGAAGGCTGCGCAGCGGGTGATCGTCGTCGCCGAGGAGCTCGTCTCCACGGACGTGATTCGCCAGCAACCGGAATTGACCGTGATCCCCGGGTTCCGCGTCAGCGGGGTCGTCGTGCTCCCCTACAGCGCCCACCCCACCTCCGTGTATCGCTGCTACGATCACGACCACGACCATCTGCGGCTCTATGTGGCGAAAGCGCGGACGGAGGAGGGCGTGCGCGGCTACATCGAGGAGTTCATCCGAGAACCGGGCGATCACGTCGCGTATTTGCAGCGGATAGGGGGCATCGCCAAGCTCGCGGAGCTTCGGGCGGACCGCGTTCTTGGCTATTGAGCGGCTCCGCGCCGGGATGAGAATGGGGTGCGGCCCTGAAGGGCCGGCCAGGGAGTTCGTGGGGCCCGCCCTTCAGGGCGGCTACGTTCGCATCGGAGAGGTGTGACCATGCGTGCCCAGACCGAAGCGCCGGAGTTCACCACCTCCGAGCTGATGGTCGTTGTCGGAGCCCGCGAGCTGAAGGATGGCCAGCTCGTGTTTGCGGGGCTCGGCATCCCCCAGATCGCCGTCGCGCTCGCGCAGCGCACGCACGCGCCCCGGCTGATCGTACTGAACGAGATCGGCCTGGTTGATCCCCACCAGATCGAGCTGGGGGTGGGCAACGCCGACCCGCGTCACTGGTACCGAGCGGCCGTCTTCAGCAGCTTCCTGGACATCGTGGGGATGGTGGGCCACCGCGGGCTCGTGGACGTCGGGTTCCTCGGTGCGCTCGAGATCGACGAGTTTGGGAACAACAACAGCAGCGAGGTTCAGCGAGACGATGGCGGCATTCGTCGGTTCGGCGGCGGCGGTGGCGCGAATGATATCGCGTCCCACGCCAAGTCGACCATCATGATCATCCGCCATGAGGCTCGCAAACTGGTCGAGCGCCTCGTGCACAATACGAGCCCGGGCTTCCTCACCGGAGGCGACGCCCGCCGGCGGGCCGGGCTACCGGGCAGGGGACCTTCCCGCGTGATCACAGATAAAGCGTTGTTCACCTTCGACACGACGGTGGGACGGATCAAGCTCTTGTCCATCCACCCCGGCATCACGCACGAGGACGTCCGGGTCAGCACGGGCTTCCCGTTGGAGATCCCCCCAGGCGTCCCGGAGACCGGCCCACCGACCCAGGAGGAGGTCCGCCTGATTCGCGAGGAGCTGGACCCCACTCGGATGTACACGTCGGCCATCTAGCGCTGCTTCGTCAGCCAGGTTTGATTGTCCTCATCGGCGTTGCAGAATGAGACAGGCAGAGGAGATGAGCCATGTGCGACTTCTTCGCGGATGCTGAGGCGGCGAGCCAGATCATGGTCGGCCGAACCCTCACGCTCGAGCGGGTCCGGGAGCTGAACGCAAAGGACTACTTCTACCAGATGCTCAAGGACAACCCGGATATCCTCAAGATTCACCCCGGCATCGAGGACGAGCTTCTCGTCGGGGCGATCGACACCCACATCCACGCCTACCCGGACTTCGTGTTCCGTGCGCAGGACATGGTCGAGGTGGCCGTCGACGCCGCCCAAGCGGGCATGCGCGCCGTCTGTTTCAAAGACCACTGGAACATCAGCTGCAACGCCGCGTACCTCGCCCAGCGCCATATTGACTACATGGTTGAGAAGGATGACCTCGCGCGCGGCGTGAGCGTCTACGGCGGTTTCGGCACGTGCCACGGGATGAACCCGGAAGCCGTTCGCATCGGCCTCCAGTACCCGAACTTCAAGATGATCTGGTTTCCAACCTTTACCTCGTACGGGTTCTGGCGCAGCGCAGGACACCCCGAGCACGAAGGCGTTCGGCTGGTCGACGAGTCGACGGGGCGCGTTCTGCCGGAGACGGTGCGGGTGCTGGAGTTGGCGGCGGAGCACCGCGTCGGGGTCGGACTGGGGCATACGGACTTCCCGGAGCTGCTCCCCGTCGTCCAAGCGGCCAAGGACGTCGGCGCGCGCGTCGTCCTCGATCATCCGCTGCTCGAGCTGAACAAGCTCTTGCTGGATGAGATGAAGCAGCTCGCCGATCTTGGCGCCTTCATCGGCACCTACTGCCAGCCGATGATCCCCAGTCTCTACCAGCCGGTGTGCGACCCCATGGAGACGATCCGAACGATGAAGGAGATCGGCGCCGAACGCTGCATCATCGGCACGGACTTTGGCCAGGTGATGCACGTCAACTCGTTGGACGGCATGCGGATTTTCCTCCGGGCGCTCCTGGCGTTCGGGATGACCCGCGAGGAGATCTTCCTCATGGTGCGGGACAACCCCGCCAAGCTCCTGTGGCTGGACGAGTGACGTCTCAGCGCTCGGCCGTCAGCGGGACCAGGCCTCCAGAAACGCTCGGGTCTCGCTCACCGCGTCGTCCGTTGCCGGAACGTAGGGGATGACGAGCCGCGTGGCGCCCGCCAGGACGTAGGGCTGGAGCCGCTCGCGTACCTCGTCGACCGACTGCGCGGCGATCGTCGGCAGCGCGTCGACCATGGCGTCGGCGACCGCGGCCTGAGCGGCGCGGAAGCCGTGCTGGTGATAGGTCTCCCTGACCTGTGCGGACTCCTCGGCGAACCCCATCCGATCAAGCAGGTCGCGGTAATGGTCGGCGATGCTGTAGAACGCGAGCGTGTGCTTCAGCCTGGTCCTGGCCACGGCGCGGTCGGGGTGGAGGCAGACGCGCACCTTGACGACGTACTCGAGCTGCTGGGGATCGCGACCCGCGTCGATGGCCCCCTGCCGAACACGAGTCACGATCTCCTCGGTCATCGCCGGGGTCGCCATGTTGACGACGATGCCGTCGGCGACACGCCCGGCCAGGCGCGTCATCTGCTCGCCGAGGCCCGCGAAATAGATGGGGATCTCCGGGTGGCTGGGCGTCCACGACAGGCGGAACGTGCCGACCGTGTGGATCTCGCCCTCAACCGCGAATCTCTCGCCCCGCGCCGTCTTTCGGACGATCTCGGCGTACTCGCGGATGCGGCGGAGCGGGCGGTCGAACGTCGCGTCGTGCCACGCGGCGATGGTCCGGTTCGAGACGCCGAGGCCGAGGAGCAGGCGCCCGCCGGAGAGATCGTTGAGGGTGGCGGCCTGGATGCCGAGGGTGACGGGGCTGCGCCCAAACACGTGGTAGATTCCCGTCCCGAGCCCGATGGTCCGGGTGCCGGTCGCCATGGCAGACAGGCAGACCAGGGGATCGGCGCTGTTGGACTCCCCCTTCCACACGGCGCCGAAGCCGTTCTCCTCGGCGACTCTTGCGAGCTCCACGAGGCTCTGGCCCGGGTAGACGACCCCGGAGTCGAAATCGATATCGTAGCGCACGGCGACTCACCTCTCCTGTTCAGGGGAACGGTACCATACTGGGCGTAGCAGCCTCTGATCCTGACGCGCGATTCCAGATCGGGTCCACGCGCGCCGGTTGCCGATCGCGCGTTGCGCCCGGGCAGATCACTCACAAGGCGGAGGGAGATGGCTGACCTCGTGCTCATCCACGGAGCGGCCGACAGCGCCGCAATCTGGGACGGCCTCGGCGCCCGCTTCGAGCATGTCCATCGCGTACTCGCGGTTGACCTGCCCGGCCACGGCGAGCGACTGGCGCAGGAGCCGCTCGACACCGTTCCGGGCATGGCGGAGGATGTCGTCCGCCAGATCGAGGGCGCCGGGCTCGCCCACCCCGTCCTGGTCGGTCACTCGATGGGCGGAGCCGTCGCGCTCACGGTCGCCCTCACCCGCCCGCGGCTCCCGAGCGGCGTCGTCCTCGTCGCGAGCGGCGCACGCCTGCGCATGCGCCCGGACATCCTCGAACAGGCACGAGAGATCGCTGTCGCGGCCCCCCGGTTCCAGGTCGTCCCCCGAGTCATCCCGCTGGACCGCGTGATGTCAGCCGAAGCATCGGAGGAATTGTGTGCCTGGCTGCAGTCGCGCATCGGTCAGTCAACCGCCCAGGCGACGTACGCGGACTTCACCGCGATCCATCACTTCGACGTGCGGGACCGTCTCTATGAGATCGAACAGCCGAACCTCGTCGTGGGTGGAGAGCAGGACGCCTGGACTCCGCCGCGGTTTCAGCACTTCCTCGCCGAGCACCTGCCCCACGCGCGCCTCGTCCTGCTTCCGACGACTGGACATTACCCGTGGGTGGAGCAGGCGGCGGTGTTCGCGGAGGAGTTGGAGCATTTTCTGAGGGAGGTTGATTAGTAGGTCAGTTCCTGTGAGCGTGGCCTTTTCGTCCAGTAGGGCGCGGGCTTGTCCCGCGCCGCTTCGCGGCGCAACGGCAATATCCATGAGAAGTGACCCACTAATCCCGCCAGGCGTTGAGGAAGGCTGTTGTCTCGCCGGTGGCATCGTCGCTGACGGGAACGTAGGGGATGATCAATCGCGTCGCGCCGGCTTCCAGGTACGGCTGAAGCCGGTCGCGGACCTCTTCGCTGGACGTCGCGGCGATCGTCGGCAGGTTCTCCAGAAGCGTGTCCGAGACGGCAGCCTGGGCCGCCCGGAATCCTCCTTCCTTGTAAGCGTCCCGGACGCGCCGGTTCTCCTCAGCGAATCCCATCTGTATGATCATGTCGGAGTAGTGGTCAGCCAGGTTGTAAAAGGTCAGAACCTGCCGCAGCTTCGCTCGTGCCTTCTCGCGGTCCGGGTTGACGCATGCGCGCGCCTTGATGATGTACTGCAGCGTCGACGGGTCGCGACCCGCGTCGATGGCACCCTGCCGGACGCGGTTGACGATCTCCCGGATCATGGGCGGGTTGGCCATGTTAACGACGACGCCGTCGGCGTATCGCCCCGCCAGGCGGGTCATCTGCTCGCCGAGGCCAGCGAAGAAGATGGGGACGTCGGGGTAGCTCGGCGTCCATGACAACCGAAAGGTGCCAACCGTGTGAATCTCCCCCTCGTACTCGAACTTCTCGCCGCGCGCCGTCTTCCGAACGATCTCCGCATACTCGCGGATGCGTCGGAGCGGACGGTCGAACGTGCCGTCGTGCCACGCGGCGATGGTCTTATTGGCGACGCCGAGGCCGAGGAGCACCCGTCCGCTAGAGAGATCGTTGAGGGTCGCTGCCTGGATGCCGAGGGTCACCGGGCTCCGCCCGAAAATGTGGTAGATGGCGGTCCCGAGCTGGATCGTCTTCGTTCGTGCAGCCATCGCCGAGAGGAGCACTATCGGGTCCGTGCTGTTGGATTCCCCCTTCCACACCGCGTCGAAGCCCTTCGCCTCGGCGATCTCCGCGAGTTGGACGGTTGCGGCCGCCGGATAGAAGGCGCCCGAGTTGAACTCCACGTCGTACTTCACGGTCCTCTCCTGCGGGACGTGTGCCGTGGCCGGGCAGGCAAACGGTATCAGCTTTCGAGCGTCCACCGCCAGGTACGCAAGATGGAACCATGCTGCGTGGTCGAGGACACATCTGTGTAGGGGCACGTTGCAACGTGCCCGTAGGTGCTAGAACCACCCGATCCAGACGGGCTCCGTGGGAGCAGGTGGGGGCATCGGTGGACGCGATCCGGGCCGGCGGAGGAGCTGCAGTCGGTCGTACGGGTCGGCTGGGCGCTGCTCGACACGCCGTCGCCAGTCCCGCGATCCGCTGCTAGGATCCCCCGCCGTCTCTTCCGATTCGACGCGAAAATTCGCGACGCGGCGGAGGATGCTGGCCAAAAGGTTCATAGGTCCGTCCTCCTCTGTCTGCTGCGGGCTTGCGCTCCGGAGGGAGACGTTCCCTCCTCGGCCTGCAGTGCGATGCCACTTTGGCTTATTGTAGAAGCTGAGCTATGTGCTGTACCAACGCCTGGCATCACCGCCGGTGAGCACTCATGGCTCATGCCCGGAGGAGCTGGACATGTCTGTGAAACCGGGATGGCAGGGTCGGTTCTATGAGGACTTCGAGGTCGGTGACGTCTACCGCTCGCGCATCGGCCGCACGATCACCCAGGCGGACAACATTTGGTTCACCCTCCTCACCAACAACACGAACCAGATCCATTTCAATCAGCACTACGCCGAGCGGACCGAGTTCGGCCGGCCCCTGGTCAACAGCGCGCTCACCCTCGCGATCGTCGCCGGACTGGGGGTGGCCGATACGAGCGAGAACGGGTTCGCGCTCGGGTGGGACGAGATCAAGCTTCCGACCCCGGTCGTCGAGGGGGACACGATCTACTCGGAGAGCGAGGTCGTCGACGCGCGTGAGTCGCGCTCCCGTCCCCAGTGGGGCATCGTGAAGTTCCGGACCCGAGGCATCAAGCAGGATGGAACGGTCGTCATCGACTACACTCGCAGCGTGATGGTCTGGAAGCGGGAGCACGCGCCGAGCCTCGATGCCTTCCCGGAGCCCAAGGCCAATGGGTGACAGAGAGAGAGGTATGGACTTCGCGCTCACGGAGGAGCAGCACGCGATCCGCGCGGCGGTCCACGACCTGTGCGCCCGCTTCCCCGACGTATACTGGCGCGAGCTCGACCGGAAGGATGAGTACCCCGAGGGGTTCGTGCAAGAGCTGACCGAGGGCGGCTGGCTCGGCTGCCTCATTCCGGAGGAGTATGGAGGCGCCGGGCTCGGCATCACGGAGGCCTCGATCATCCTCGAGGAGATCAATCGCTCCGGCGGAAACGCCATCGCGGCGCACGCCCAGATGTACGTGATGGGGACCCTCCTCCGGCACGGCTCGGAGGCCCAGAAGCACCGGTATCTGCCCGAGATCGCCCGAGGGGCGCTTCGGCTCCAGGCCTTCGCGGTGACTGAGCCCAATGCCGGCTCCGAAACGACCCGGATCGAGACCATGGCGGTCCGAACGGGCGATCGATACGTCGTCAATGGCCAGAAGGTCTTCATCTCTCGTACGCAGCACTCCGACCTCATGCTCCTGCTGGTCCGTACGACACCGTACGACCAGCTGTCGGACAAGACGCGCGGACTGAGCGTCTTCCTCGTGGAGCTGAAGCGGGCGGTGGCCGCCGGCCAGATCGTCATCCAACCCCTCGATGTGATGCTGAACCATCAGACGACACAGCTCTTCATCGAAGACCTGGAGGTCCCGGCCGAGAACCTCATCGGCGAGGAGGGCATGGGCTTCCGCTACATCATCGACGGCTGGAATGCGGAGCGGATCCTCATCGCCTCGGAGGCCATCGGAGACGGACGCTGGTTTGTCGACCGCGCCGCAGCGTACGCCAGCGAGCGCGTCGTGTTCGGCCGGCCCATCGGCGCCAATCAAGGGGTTCAGTTTCCCATCGCGCAGGCCCACGCGCGGATCGAGGCGGCGGACCTGATGCGCTACAAGGCGGCGTGGCTTTTCGAGTCCGGGCAGCGCTGCGGAGCCGAAGCGAACATGGCGAAGCTGCTCGCAAGCCAGGCCGGGTGGGAGGCAGCCAATGCGTGCCTCGACGCCCAC
Source organism: Chloroflexota bacterium (assembly GCA_009377635.1). Lineage (GTDB taxonomy): Bacteria > Chloroflexota > UBA6077 > UBA6077 > SHYK01 > WHTR01. The sequence goes on along the minus strand of WHTR01000046.1, from coordinate 759 downwards.
GGGGGATACGGCTTCGTGAGGGAGTTCGACGTCGAGCGTAAGTTCCGGGAGACGCGCCTGCTCATGACGGCGCCGATCAGCAACAACCTGGTGCTGGCTTTCCTGGGCCAGAACGTCCTCGGCATGCCGAAGTCCTATTGACGTTGTCCCATTCCTGCTGACGACCGATGAGCATGCGTACCTACCCCGCAACACCCGCCGCCGAACGGATCGCGTCGGAGATCGCGCGTGACGGCCCGATCACCTTCCGACGGTTCATGGAGATCGCGCTGTACGATCCGGAGGTCGGCTACTACACGCGTGCTTTCACCGGTCACGGTCCCTCGGGGGATTACGTGACGAGCCCGGAGCTACACCCCGCCTTTGGCGCGCTCCTGTGCGTGCAGATCGAGGAGATGTGGCGCCTCCTCGGCGAGCCGGCGCCGTTCTGGCTGGTGGAGGGCGGACCTGGGAGCGGCGCGTTCGCGGCGAATGTCCTTGCCTCGGCAGAAGTGAGCTTCCCCCGCTTCCGGGACGCACTCCAGGTCGCCCTCGTGGAACGGAGCCCCGCGTTGCGCGCACGCCAGCAGGAGCGGCTCGATCGCTGGCGTGACCACGTCCCCAACCCCGAACCCCGAACCCCTAGCCCCCGCGTGGGCTGCGTGTTTGCGAACGAGCTGCTCGACGCATTCCCGATCCACCGGGTCGTCATAACCGCCGGGGGACCTCGGGAACTGTACGTCACCGTGGAGTCGGGCCGGTTCGCGGAGATCGCGGGGC
>WHTR01000045.1 GCA_009377635.1 Chloroflexota bacterium | reverse complement strand
TTTTGGAACCGGTTGGTGCCCTCGGTGAAGATGCGCCGGGCCTCGGGCGCGCCTCCGCGGGTAGCGGCCTCCTGGCGCCGGTCAACCAGCTCGTCGGTGATCTGGGTCTTGTCCCAGATCAGCGCCTCCAACACGCGTACCATCGCCGGCCGAGTGCCATCGTATGCCTGCAGCGCGCGCATGCCCTCGGTTACTTCGCCCCGTATACCCATCGCGCTGGCAATGGTCGAGCTGGCGACCAGGATCAGCTTCCGAACACGGTCCGGGTGGAGGATCGCGTAGCGTGCAGCCACCCAAGCGCCCTGGGAGTTCCCACCGACACACACCTGATCGAGACACAGCGCATCGATGAAATCCTCCAGATGCTGGACCCGGCTCTGGACCCCGTACGTGGCCTGATAGGCGCAATCGGTGTCGCCGAAGCCACCGACCGAGTCGGGCGCATAGACGGTGAACCGAGTGCCGAGCTGCGGCATGATGCGACCGAAGCCAGCCTCCCCAGAGGAACCGGCACCGCCGCCGTGGAGCAGCACGATGGCCTGGCCATCGTGTCCAGCCTCCGAATAGTGGGTCCGGACACGGCCGGCCATGACGTAGCGAGAGCGCAACGAGGTCTCCGTCATCGTGTTCCCCCCAGCAAATCCTTGCCGCTTGCCAATGGCGATACTATACTCGTGCCAGCCCGATGGATATAGGAATGCGAGTGAGGCTCGCTTCTTGACTGATCGCACGTTGCAGCCAGAACGGATGGGACGCTGTGCTCGTGCTGCCTGGGATCACGCGGTCGAGCAATACCGTAGGGCATCCGTCCCGAGACCGGGAGTGACTACCGGACACCTGCTCTTGGGCGTGCTGAAGCACGACGCGTGCGCAGGGGGCCTCATTCTCGGCAAGCTGCGCCTCGATCTGCGGCTCGCATACGCGACCACGGAGTTCGTGCTGATGTACGGCCGACGTCATGATGTAACCGACAATCGCACAACCGACTGGGCAGGTGTCCCGCACACCGCAGCCGGCAGGGAAGTGCTTGAGCTCGCCCTGGAGGAAGCCAACCTTTTCAGTCCCACCTACCCGATCGGCACCGAGCATCTCCTCCTCGGACTGCTCCGCGCGCCGAGTGGAATGGGATATCGCATTCTTTATCACTTCGGGCTCGACGCGCGGCGCGTGCGAGAGGCTCGAGATGAATTGTGGGAGCTATTGCGCAGCCCGGAATAGTGTCGCCTGACAGCCCTACCTCGTGTCCCACTCCTGGATGTCCCACAACCGATTCTCGCGCGCCTTGACGTTCTGCAAGCGGTTGTTGAGGAACCCGATCTCGACGTCGTAGAAGAGGCCCATCAGATTCAGGTTCTCTGAGATGTGGCGTATGATCTGGCGCAGCACTTGGATCCGCTCGGGCCGCGGGATGGTGGTCAGGAACCGGTCGACAAGGCTGTCGTATTCTGGGTTGACGTAGCGAGCGTAGTTGCTCCCGACGAAGCGCGTCTCGGGCGTGGGTGCCAGCGCACCCCGGGTGCGTGCCAGATCGCTGGCCGTGTTCGGCTGCCGATACATCAGGAAGGTCGGGAAGGTCGCCATATACTCGCGGTCGCTAATGCGCTGTGGGGAGACGCGGAGCGGCTCCGTCGATAGCCCGAAGCGCGTCCAGGCATCCGCGATGCTCACCGTGGCGTCATCGGACACTCTGACGCCGTACGTCCGCATCTCCAGCGACAGCCGCTGACCCACCGCATCCCGGTAGAGACCATCGGGCCCCTTGCTGTACCCCACCTCCTCGATCAACTGCGTCGCCTGCCGCGGGTCGTACTTATACCGCACGGCTGCATCCTCGACCTCGGGGTACTCCGGCTCCCCTGGGGCCAGGTAGGCATCGGCGACCGAGCTGAGGCCGGCCTGGAGGGAATCGACCAGCTGTTGGCGATCGGTCGCGTACATGAGCGCCCGACGAAACCGTACATCGGACAACACCCCCGGGGTGGGATCCATGAACTGTGGGTGGATGACGATCCACGAGCGGGGGTTGACCTCGGTGATGCCATCCGGCCACTGGTTCCGCACCTGAATGACGTTCTCGATAGAGAAGCCGCGACCCAGCGTCATATCGATGGAGCCTGCCAGGAGGTTGGTCACGATGACGTTGATGTCCAGGATGAAGCGCACGTCGATCTCGTCGATCTTGGGACGGCCGGAGGTGTACCGGTCGTTGGCCTGCAGCAGGACATGGCTCCCGGGCACAAACTCCCGCACCGTGTAGGCCCCGGTCCCAACGAACTCCTGGCTCCAGTAGGGTAGCGCCAGGAAGTTCGCCTTGTCACTCGCGTAGGTCTCCTCCAGGAGATGTCGGGGCAGGGGCAAGCCGAACCCCGTGCTGCCAGACCCCTGCGCGAACATCGAGTCCGCGTCGATGTACGGTCGGCTCCAGCGCACGGTGACGGTACGTTGATCGACGGCCTCCACGCTTTCCACTGACTGGTACCCGATGTTGCGCAGGATGGGGAGATCGGCGTCCTGGTCAACGGTCGTGGCGAACACCAGGTCGGCACTCGTCACAGGGGTGCCATCGTGCCAGACGGCGCCCTCGCGAATGCGCCAGGTCGTCTCCATGCGTCCGTCGGGCAGGAGCTGCCAAAGGCCATTCTCCGTCGTAGGCACTGCCTCTGCGAGCTGTGGCCGGAGCTTCCCCTCGCCGTCAGTGTCACTCAGCGCGGCGTTCGCGAGCTGCTCAATGGCGCCCGCACCCGGGATCGAGACCTGGGCGGTGTTCATGCGAGCGATGACGCTGGTCGGCTCGCCGAAGATCGCCGCGTTCACACGCTTCGTGCTCCCTGCGCCGCTCGGGTCCGACGGTTGAGTCGCACCATCCGCCCCCGGGAACGCGGGCTGGGCCGGCCCGCAGGCGACGGCGAGCACGACAGCTACCAACCCGACGCCGATAGCCCGCGTCACCCGTGACGTGCTCTTCGAATCTCGTCTCCCGAACGGCATCTCAGACCCTGACCTCGGCCTCGAGCTCACCAGCCACCACCTTCCAGGACTTCGACTCCGGAAATACACCATTTCGAGCGATGATCCGAAACGCATTGCGGCTCGGGTCGCGCACGACATTACTTGGCTCCACCCCCTCTTGGAGGTCGAGGATCGCCTTGAGGAGGACTCTGCGCGAGGCGAGCACCGCGCGGTCCATCGCGCCAAGGTGCTCGTTGCTGCGGTCCTGAATCGGCCCCTGGCCCTCCGTAGCCCAGAGGTCGTGGATCACGAAGTCGAACCCGATGCCCGTGTAGACCTCGGTCTTCATGGACGCGCGGTCCTGGAGGTAGCGGTTCGCCTTGTTTTTGGTGGGCCGGTAGCCAGCCGTGCACACGGCCCAATTGTGGCCCCAGCCTTCCTGGTCGATAGCGTGCTCGCGGTGGAAGGCAAACGTGTACTTCCAATGGTTCACGTCGTCGATGGGCACGTGCCAGTTGATGCCGAACCCACCGTCACCGCGCGACGCGCCCGGAAAGGCCGTGAAGTTGGGCAGGACGAACTCGGTGAGGTAGAGCTGGTACTGGTCCGGCCCGAAGTCACGCCGCACTTTGTAGCTGCGCACGCCATGGCGCGTCAGCTCGGCGTCGGCAATCTCGACCGCCGGAGCGGCGCCACGACCGTCGATGGTCACTGTCGAGAATCCATCGGGGCGTCCACCCGCGTTGTTACGCCCGCCCCCGATCCCCTGGTTGCGCGCGGTGTAGTGCAGGAAGGTGAGATGGGACAGGTCGATGTTCCCCTCGTTGGCCTGCAGATAGTTGCATTCGTGCCACAGCTTGGTCACAATGACCTGCTCGTCTGGCATGGTCAAGAACTCGTAGTTGGGGAAGAGCGGCGGCTCACCCGGTCCCAGGTACGCGAAGATCGCGCCGGCCCGCTCCTCGCAGGGATAGGCGATGTGGCGTATCCGCTCGTGGAAGGTGCTCGCTGCCCCTGCCTGGGAGCTCTGCTCGTCGCTGCCTCCAACGTCCTGGGCCGATATGTTGGAGGACGAGGTCGAGTCCCGTTCTCCCGAATAGGTCCAGCTGTTGCTGGGCTCGCCGGGCTGCTCCAGGCAGTGACCGGCGCGGTCATAGAGCCAGCCATGGTAGAGGCAGCGCAGCCCGCCGTCCTCGATACGGCCATAGCTCAGATCTGCCCCACGATGCGCGCAATGGATTCCCAGGAGCCCCGGCCGGCCGTGCTCGTCGCGGAACAGGACGAGATCCTCGCCGAGCAGCCGGATCGAAAGCGGCGGGCCACCGGGCGGCAACTCCTCAGACAGCGCTGCGGGCTGCCAGTAGCGGCGCATCAGGTTTCCACCGGGCGTGCCCGGCCCCGTGCGCGTGAGAATCTCCTGCTCCTCTTGCGGTAACACGGATCGTACCTCCAGTGATGAGTGATGAGTGATGATCATCCACGTGGCTTTGCGTTTGCCTTGGACGTTAGGATTATCGACGATAGGATTTTGACCAGCTGGTTGGTCTCGTCCGCGAGATCAGCCAGGTCGCTAGCTGGCAACAGTCCGGCTTCCTGGATCAGGCGGAGCCAGTACGCGGACTCACGCGCCTCCTTGTGGGCAATAGACATCTTCGCAATGAAGTCTGCGCGGCTCTGCGCACCCTGTGACTCGTGGATGTTCGCACCCACCGAGGTCCCCGCCCTCAACAACTGCCCCCCGAGCACCCTCCCCACGCCATCCTTCTCAATCGCTCGATACAGACGGATCACCCGAAGCGAAAAGTCGATACTCCGTTCAACGATCCCAGTCATTACTCTACACTCTTCACTATTCACTTTATACAGGGGCACACCCTCTTGCCGGACGAAGCGCTGGTAGGAGCTGGCCACGTACCACTCGCCGAACGGGCCCTCGTCCCGCGACTCCTCGTCTGTCGGTGGGATCTCCCCCTCGATGGCGATCTCCGAGTTCGCCGGGATGGGCAGTCCGGTCACGTTGCCCCGAATCACCGGCACCGGCTCACCGGCCAGGAAGCCGGTGTACTCGTACTCCGGGGTTCCGGGTGGGATGCCGTTCGACGAGCAGCCACTCAGGAACAGAAGAGGCTCCGGCCCATACGAGATGGCGACTGGGCAAGCCTTTCCCTGCGCCCAGTACTTGCGCATGATGACCGAGCCGTCCTTGCTTTGCAATGTGAAGAAGATGCCAGTCGTGCGCCGGTCATGGAGCTGGCCGCGATAGGTCCCGACGTTGACGAAGCCGCTCTCGGGATCCTGCTGGATCACCGCGTGCCCGGTGCCGATGTAGGGCGCGCCGTCCAGCTCGTGCCAGATGGGGACGGGGAACCGCGTCAGGTCGATCTCGTCGCCGGTCTGGATATTCTCGAGGACCGGTCCACTATTCACGACGACCGGCGGGACGGGCTTGTACGCGTCCAGCCGCTTCTGCAGGGCCGCCATGGCCTCCGCGTCCGTCAGGCTCGTATCCAGGCCGAGCGCGAGCAGGGTGCGCTTAGCCGTGCTACACACGTTGGAGGCGATGCGGTAGCCGGGCGGATAGCCCGGGATCTGGTCGAACAGCAGCGCCGGGCCGTCGTGTTGCAGCGACAGCTCGGTGATGACGCCGATCTCCAGATTGTGGCTGGCTTCGTGCATGACCTTGAGGTCACCCAGCGCGTCGAGCTGCTGGAGAAACGTGCGTAAGTCTGCGAGCGGCATACCAACCCCCTGCGGTTCAAAAGAAGATGGACAGGCCGCGAGGCAGAACCGTTTGGTCGAGGACGATCTTGCGGCGGGCGATCTTCCACCCGCCGGCCACTCGACGCAAGCGGTCCTCTCTCCTGCCGACGAAGAGATAGTCGGACTTTTCGCGTCTCCCCTGAAAGATCAGGAAGTTCGAGTGGGCGTTGATCTCCTCGCCACCCGCATCCTCGATCTCCACATTCGTAATGAGGTGGCGCGTGCGGGAGGGTGGGGTCTCCGCGTGGGCAACGCCGGTGTCCAGGCGCGCCACGCGCAGGGCCAGGAAGCGCTTGTCGTCATCGATGAGCGCGACTGCGCGCTGTCCTTCCGGGTAGGTGCCCTCAGGGTGCTGCTGCAGGGTCTCGCGCACAGGCATCCAGTACCGCACGTCGTCGGTGAACAGCTCGAGCCAGTCGTGGAACCGGCCTTCGTCGAGGACACGCGCCTCCCGGTAGAGGAACTGCTCCACTTCGTACTGCAGGTCGCGGTTCAGGACCACCACGGGGGCCTACGCTTCCATGCCCATGAGCTGCGCCCAGTACGCGTAGTAGCGTCGCTGGCTGGTCTCCCAGTTCTGCGGACCGACCAGCCCGGGGAGCCCCTGTGTGTGCCATTCCTCGTGGCCGGGCCACTCGCCGTCGTATCCCACCGACATCGCGTAATGGAACGTCAGCTTGTCCGCCATCGGCGTCAGGGTGTTCTCAGTGATGCGCTCGAAATTCTCGCAGTCGTCCTGCCCAAACAGCCCAGCCGGGGCCTGACCCCGAGACGCGCTCCGAGCAGCCAGGTCTTTGACGATGTCCGGGGCCGCCCGCTCGATGAACGTCCACTGCCAGATCTCGCTCGCATCTCGACCTTTGGGATGGCAAAGCAGGAAGTCATGGTCGATCAGCGCGCTCGAGAATCCGACCATGTCGAGGTTCGGGAAGCAGTTGCCGTGGCTGAACCCGTAGGGCTTGGCAGGGATTTCCTTAATCCGTTCCTCCAGGCGCCGCTGCCGTTCGGTGACGTACGCGAGCACTTCTGGGCCCAACTCCTCGGCCCGCGCGAGGTCGCGCCGATACTGCGAGCCGTCGGTGAAGATGCCGCCCAGCCCGTGGGCGGGCGCCAGCGCCACCTCAAAGTAGCCGTACTTGCCCTGCCCGGTCTCGCGCGCCTCGCCGCCTCCGACCCCAACGCGACTCGCGGACGCATGGGTCGACGGCGTGTGGTAATGATCGCCGGAGAAGTTGTCGCAGAAGAGCTTCCAATTGCCGACGATCGAGTACCGCTGGCAGCCTGGGATCACCTCCAGCCCGCCCATTTCCTCGTGAATGATCAAGTTGTCGAAGTACCAACGGAACTCTCCGAGATACTCCTCCAGCGAGATGGCGCCGGCATCCCAGTTGCCGAAGATAAACCCACCATAGGTCACAACCTTCGGGACCTCGACGAGGCCCCATCGGGTTCGGTCGAGCTGTCCGTAGTACGCCTCCTCGAAGGATGGGACACCGACGAGCGCACCCTCGCTGTTGAACGTCCACCCATGGTAGCTGCAGGTGAGAGCGGCGGCCCGGCCCACGTCATACAGACAGACCTTGTTGCCGCGATGCGGACACGTATTCAAGAAGGCACGGGCACTGCCCCTCGCGTCGCGCCAGACGATGACCGGGTCCTCACCCATGTAGTTGGTGATGTAGTCACCGGGCCTGGGGATCATCGACTCGTGACCCAGGAAGAGCCAGCAGCGATGAAAGATACGCTCCATCTCGAGTCGGTAGATCTCCTGGTCGGCGAAGATCCGTCGGCTAACCAGGCCGGCTTCGGTATTGACGAGCTTTCCCTGAGATCTCATGATTCCGTGTTCTCCCGATAGCGCCGCTGGCGCTGTGCGGTCTTCTCGCCAACGGCACGGTAGTTCCCCTGGGCGATGAGGTCCGCATCCTCCTGCAGGTCCTCATTCCAAAAGCCCATCGGGTATCCGTACCACGGCTGCTGCATGTGCGGGGTCGGGAGCACCTCCTGAGCCTCCCAGAGCTGCAACGCCCGCTCCATGTACGCTTTCTTGGGGAGCGCGACCGGCGGAAAGGACCACTTCCGCGTGGCGTTGATCAGCGTGATGTACAGATCGGGTCGCCCGGGAAAGCTCGCAGCCTCGGGGCTCCACCGAATCGGCGCGACGGACGGATCCAGGCTGCTGATGAACCGCTGCGGGTTCGCCTGCCGGTCTGTCGAGGCATCAAGGCGGCGCCGCTTGGGGATGACCCGAACGTCTTCGTCCGGCTGGGAGCGAAAGCTCATCGCCCAGTTGACGAGGTCGGCATCCTGCAGAACGATGTCCGGCTCGACCGCGACGATGTACTTGGCGTCGCTGCACAACGCTGCCTCTTCGAGGATCCCCCACACCGTGGACTGCGGTGTCCCCTCGCAAACCCGGATGAGTCCCAGGTGCTTGCCCCCGCTGAGCTGCGGGAAATAGGTCTCCTCGATAGGAAATCCGCGCTCGTACTTCAAGTGATGGTAGAGCTGCGACGCGTAGCAGTAGCCGAAGACGAGATTGCAGTCGCTCGGCGGGAACCCGACCAGAATCGGTGTGTGCATCGCATCCTTGCGATGCGAGATGGCGGTGACCTTTGTGATGGGGAGGTCCGTGGAGTCGAGTTTCATGTAGCCAGTGAACTCGCCAAACGCGCTGTTCGGCTCGGCGACCTCGGTCGAGACGAGCCCCTCGATGACGATCTCGGCGTGGGCGGGCACTTCGAGCGGGACCGAGACGCACCGTACCAGCTCGATGGCGGATCCTGCCATGCCACCCGCGATGGCCAGCTCATCCTCGCCATAGGGGATCCGTGCAGAGCCGGCGAGCATCGTTTCCGGCGTGCAGCCGATGACGATCGCGACGGGCATCGGCTCCCCCCGCATCTGTGCGGGTCGCCAGTGATAATAGCCGGCGTGCTTCCCGTGCATGCCGCTGGCGACGAAGCGGTCGCGCGCGCGGAAGAAGGCATTGTAGGTCCCGACGTTGCGAATGCCGGTCTCCGGGTCCTTCGTGATCATGGGGAGCCCCGCGCGGATCATGCCGCTGAACCCCGGCTCCTCGACCGGCACCGGGAGCATATCGAGGCCAACACGCTCGATCTCCGCCCCGGTGTGGATGACGTCCTGCACTGGCCCATGCTCCACCATGATCGGTGGCAGCGGGTGGGTAAGCCCGTAGTGCCACTTCTCCAACGTGCCGACATAGTCCTGGCAGCCGAGGGTCGCCGCGAAGACCTCCTCGGACACGCCGTAGATGCCGGCCAGGACTGACATGTCGTACGTCCTTCCGTTCGCGTCTATCACGTTGTCGAAGAGGATGACCTTGCGGTCGGCATCCGGCAGCCCGCGGAGCTGCACGCGATAGAACGGGATGAGCTCAGTGTCCTTGTTGATCCGGTCCCGATACCGGTAGACCTTGCCGCGCGCTTCGAGCGTGCTCAGGAGCGTCCGTACGTCCTGGGGATGCGCCATGGGTGTTCTCCTCGCATGAATAGCTGACGAAGGCCACGGACACCTCGATCTCCGGTCATTTCAGCTCCCACTCGTGCGCATTCCACGCCTGCGTCGAGCTGGGCCAGCGCGCGGTCACGTTGACCAATCGGCTAGAGAACATCGTCGGTTCGGCATCGTAGAACAGTGTCATCTGCGTGAGCTGGTCGGCGATGTGGTAAATGATCTGGCCGATAACCTCGGTGCGCTGCTGAGTCGGAACGCTCGTAAAGTAGCGGTCGAGCAGGGCGTCGAAGTCGGGATTCATGTAGCGGGACACGTTCCCCGACCGGAAGTTGTTCTGTGACGTTGGCGCGCGATAGCTGTAGAGGTTGGGGAGACCGGTGAGGTCACCCGTGTACCGCTGTAGCGTGAAGCCCGGGTACGTGAAGACATACTCGTTGTCTTGGGTCGCCTGTGGGGACATGACGTTCACGTCCACCGTGACGCCGATCCTCTGCCAACTATCGGCCGCGGCGAGCGTCGCCTTCTGGTTCACGTCGCCGGTATAGGTCCGCAACTCCACGGCGAGTTGCTGGCCGGCACGGTCCCGGAAGAAGCCATCCGTTCCCATCGCGTATCCGAGCGCTTCGATCATCTGCCCGGCCCGTCCCGGATCGTACTCATAGCGGGGGAGCGCCGCCTCGATCTCGCGGTACTGCGCCTGATTCGGGTAGAGGAAGCTGTGCGCGACCGGCGTCAGGCCAGCCATGAGCGTATCCGCCAACTCTTGGCGGTCGACCGCATGCAGCAGCGCCCGGCGGAACTGCAGGTTTGCGACGAGGGGCGGAGTTGGATTGAGGAACTGGGCGAAGACAGATACGGGGTTATGGGAAGCGTTGTCCATCACACCCGCCCCCCACTGGTCGCGTACCCCGATCGCCTGCTCGACCGACAACGTCTTGCCCAGCGTAAGGTCCACCCTGCCGGCCAGGATGTTCGCTGCGATGGTGGTCACATCCGGAAAGAAGCGCAGTTCGATGACGTCAATCGCCGGGCGGCCGAGGACATAGTCATCGAACGCCTCGAATAGCACATGGCTGCCCAGGGCGAATTCCCGCACCTTGAAGGGACCCGTTCCGACGAACTCTCCGGCCCAGTATGGCAGCTGGGTAAAGCCGGGCTTGTTGTCCGTATACGGGCCCTCGAGTAGATGCTTCGGGAGTAGTGAAGCGAAGCGCGGAGAGAACAGCTTGTCGGCGTCGGCGTATGGCCGACTCCAACGTACGGTCAGCGTTCGAGGATCCGGGGTCTCGACACCCTCGATAGAGGCAAACCCGGCATGGCCGAACTCCGGGACCTCCGGATCTTGCCCGACGGTAAGGCCGAACGCCGCATCGGCAGACGTCAGGGGCGTGCCGTCATGCCAGCTCGCGCGCTCTCGGATCTTCCACGTGGTCTCCATGCGCCCGTCGGGCAGGAGCTTCCACAGCCCGTTCTCGATCGTGGGGACCGCCTCGGCCAGCCGGGCTTGTTGGCGCCCCTGGTTATCCGTAATGGAGAGGCCGGCACGAGACAGGTCCTCGATGGCATCGACGCCGCGCACCCCAAACCCGGTCAATTCCTGGACCAGTGTCGGAGGATCGCCCCAGATGGCAGCCGTGATGCGCTTGGGAACCGCCCCCGGTGCAGCTTCGCCGCTGCTGCGATCTGACGGGCCTGCAGGCAGCGATGGTCCGGCGCAGCCCACGACGACGGCCACGAGAAGCAATACACGCGTCCCCCACCGATCCAAGAGCGTCATCTCGCCACATCCTCCCCTATCGCAACCGCTGCGAGGAACGCGCGTCGCAGTCCCCCTCCCCTCGCGCTCGGCGCACGGGAATCAGCCGACACGCATGTACCGAAGGGAACCGAGCTACACTCCAGCGCTCCGGTCGATGTTTCGACCGACCATCTCCTCTTTGATTGGTTCCTGCAGCTCCGCCATCTCGTCGCCAAGCTTGAGGTACTCCCCGGCCGTGATCATGTCCGCGTACCGCTGCAGATCCTTCGACCAGTGCCCGAGCTCGACGCCATACCAGGGGCTCCGCATCTGGGGTCGCGGCAGATCCCCATGGCTTTCCCAAATCTGCAGCGCCCGCTCCATGTACGGCTTGCGCGGCAGTGCGACCGGCGGGTAGGCCCATTTGCGGGTGGCATTGATGACCACTCGGGTGAAGTCAGGCTCGGTGCCGAGTGCGGACATCCGCCCGCGCCCGGTGCCTGCTGGCGAACCGGAGGGATCTAACCCCCCATTGGGCATGGGGATGAAGGTGAAATCCCGCTTGCGTGCGGTGCGGAAGCTGAGCGCCCATATTAGGGCGTCGGCGTCTCGGACGTCAATATCGTGGTCCACAACGATGGTGTACTTGTCCGCCCCACGCCGCTTCTCGAGTTCCTCCACGACGGCCTGCGCATCGTCCGGTGATGCCGACTCTGTCATGCGGATGACACAGAAGGTGCTTCCGCCCCCCTGCTGCGGGTAATAGACTTCCGCCACGGGGAATCCACGCTCGTACTTCAGGTGGTGCAGACGGTCCCCCGCGTGGGCAAACCCCCAGACCATGCTCGTATCGCTGGGCGGCATGCCGACCAGAATCGGCGTGAAGATGGCGTCGTTCCGATAGGTGATCGCCGTGACGTGGAGGACGGGACGCACGGTGAGATCGGACTGGATGTAGCCGGGGTACTCGCCGAAGGGCAGCCGCGGCTCCACGGTGTCCGTCGACATCAAGCCCTCGACGACTGCTTCGGCATAGGCCGGCACCTCGAGGGGAATGGTCTTGCACCGCACCAGCTCAAGAGGACTACCGAAGAACCCACCCGCCACGGCGAGCTCGTCGACCCCGTACGGCAGACTCGCCGAGCTCGTTGCCATGGTTGGGACATCCGGACCAATCAGGATCGCTACTGGGAGGGGCTCGCGGCGCTCACGCGCCGTCTTCCAATGGTACGCCATCGCATGCGCGCCCGGACCGATCGCCGCCTGCAGCCGATCCCGCGCCCGGAGGAAGGCGTTGTAGGTCCCCGTGTTCCGAATGCCCGTGACCGGATCCTTGGTGATGATCGGGAGGCCCAGCCGATTCACGGCACTGAATCCCGGCTCCTCGACTGGAACAGGGAACACATCGAGGCCGACCCTCCGCAGGTCGTCGCCCACCATCACGTTCTCATGCACGGGACCATCGTCGACGATGACGGGGTCGATCGGGTGTGCACGCGCCTGATGCCAACGCTCGACTCCGTCCTGGTAAGTCTCGCACCCGAGCCCGATCGCCAGCATCGCCTCGGACGCGGCATAGGCGCCGGGGAACACGGCCATGTCGTATCGGTTGCCCTTGGCGCCATGGACATTGTCGAAGAGCAACGCCTTCCGCTCGTGGTCGGGAAGCCCGCGCTGCTGCACCCGAAACACCGGGTATAGCTCGGTGTCCTTATTGATAGGGTCCGAGAACCGGTAGACCAACCCGCGCTCGTCCAGTCGTTCCAGGTATTCCCTCAGGTCACGCGGGCAATCCATCGTCTCGTCTCCTCCCAACCTGCCTCTCTCCCGAGCGACCGGTCCTGCGTGCGCTACGTGTCCAGCGTGCTCCCCGCAAAGATCTGCTCGTAGTCCAGCGCTGTCCGAGTCATCCCCTGCTCGTGGTTGTACTGAATCCACGCATCGATGTCTGGCCTGCTGGACGTGATGCCGTACGTGAACGGATCTCCCCAGCGCGCCTGGGCATCCAAAAATCGCTCACGGAGGTAGGGGATCGAGAAGCCGCCGCGGTCGTTCAGGATGTCCTCGTACGCGAGCGCCTTCGCCCGTTCCAGCGCGCGGAACAGCTTGCCCGCGAGATCCGGCTGTTGCCGGTCCAGCTTCCCGCTCATCACGAGCACGTGGGCCGGCGTGAACAGTCCTGTCTCCTCGTACAACCGATATTCCTGGGCTTCATAGTCGGGGAACACGCGCTGAACCCGGGGGTCGGTCTCGAGGATCTTGAAGAGCCGTCCATCGGAGATGTCGATCATGATGGCGTCGACGTCTCCATCCAGCAGCTGGTCCGGAACGGGCTTGCGGGGATCGGGTGCCAGCTCGACCTGTGCCTCAGGATACATGAAGGCGCCCAGGGGGTCGTCCAACGAGTCGACGGAGGCAACCCAGCGCAGCTTCGTACGATCCACGTGATGCCGATGCTCCAGAAGACCAATGATCCAGATCGTGGTGGAGATGCGGTAGCGGCGGATCCCGATGCGCTTGCCCTCCAGATCCCTGGGAGTTTCGATCCCGCGGTCGCTTCGGCAGAAGATGTACTCGTAGACCGGCTTCCGCTTCGAGAAGACCGGCAGCCCGACGAGCTCCCAGCCGGCCTCGATGGCGCCAAGCCAGTTGCCGACATTGAGATCGACCAGTCCGAAATCCCCGGTGATGACCGGGCTGTCGGGCGGAATCATCGTGCCGTTCGGGGCGGATCGGCTCGCCACGAGCCGCACTCCCTCGATGGGCACCCGCCCCTCGATGAACGGCCTGGTGATGTCGTAGCTCATCCACGGAACCTGAACCTCGACCTCGCTGGCCATCGTGGTTGCCTCCTTAAGTGTAGCGATTCGCATTCTACACCGACGGCCACCGGTCCGGAGTAGCCGCAGACCACCTGTGTCCTCGTAGCGGCGTCGCCCCGCGCGCATGCGTGTTTGACACGAGGGAACGCGCGTACCATCATCCTAGTCCGTCCGAGGGAGCAGTCACATGGTTGTGGGCCCAGCGGCGTTGGTCGCTGCAAAGTTTCGACGCGAGCCGAGTGGTGGGCCCGCCCGCCACCCATTGATCTGCCACATGGTGGATGTGGCAGCGGTCGCAGAGGCCCTCTGGGACGAATGCCTCTCACGGCGTTGTCCCCACGCGCGTGGGGGTGGACTGCAATAGGCGCGCAGACCACGCCAGTCGGTCGGGGCGATGTCGCCCCGACCCCCGTTTCTCTCCCCGGAATACTGCATTCCTCACGTACTACCCTTGCCATACTACGCTATGCGTAGTATCCTTCTCTCATGATTAAGAGCTTCCGGGACCGTGAGGCAGAGGCGGTATTCCGGGGAACCAGGTCTCGCCGATGGGATGCCATTCGAGCAACTGCACAGCGACGGCTCACGTAGTTGAATGAAGCAGAAGACCTCACCGATCTTCGCACACCGCCCGCAAATCGACTGGAAGCTCTCAAAGGGAATCACGCTGACCAACACAGCATCCGCATCAACAATCAATTTCGGATCTGCTTCCGTTGGGAGGGGAGCAATGCCTATGACGTGGAAATCACCGACTACCACTGACACGAGTCTAGACTCGGAAGAGAAGATCTATCCGCCCATTTATCCGGGCGAGCATCTTCTCGAGGATTTCATGAAGCCGCTCGGGCTCTCCGCCAATCGGCTGGCGATCGAGCTCCGGATCCCCGCGACGCGTATCCTGGCCATCATCCATGGCAAGCGCTCCATTACCGGGGATACGGCATTGCGACTTGGTCGATACTTCGGAACCTCCGCACGATTCTGGATGAATCTCCAGGCGCACTATGACCTCGAGGTGGCTGAGGACGATGCGGGCAAGAAGATTGAGCGAGACGTGATCCCGAGGCCAGATATTCCGGGTCCTCCTACGCTGTCCGTTTCGGGAGAGCTCGAGTGGGCACGGGCTTACTTCCAGCGAGGTCGGCTCGATCAGCTGAGTGCTGAGCACATGAGTGCAGCGGCATGGAACTTGCTGAATGAGGTTGCACGATTCCGATACGAGACTTACGGCTTAGACTTTCAGGGCGCCCTCGAGTCCATGAGCCGAAAGGATATCCAGCCGATCATCGACGAAGCGATTGAGCGTGCCCAGCGAGCGGAAGTGCACGGAACTGAAGGCTCGGTTGCTGGATAGTGCCAAGCATGACGGAGCGCATCCACGGCCGCATGTCGAAGGAGGGGCTACAGCTCCAGTGGGAGATTCCATGTGTGCGCGGGGAGTGCAGCAGAGACCGGCCAGATCGTTGATTTGGGCTTTGGACCGCAGCAGGCATTCGGCGAGTGGTCGTTCTACACGAGCTGTTTTGCTCAGTTCAAGCGGATGGGTTGCCAGATGCGTTGTCCCCACGCGCGTGGGGAGTGCAGTGTTCTCCGTACCAGCCGCGCGGTATACTTCGACACATCATTGGTCTGAATTGAATAGTTGAGGATGGCGAATCATGCGAGTGATCGACTCCGATGCGCACGTCGTCGAGAACGACCACACGTGGGACTTCGTGGACCCCTCCGACGCTCGCTTTCGACCTGTCTACGTGGAAGCTGGTGAGAAGGGCGCAGCCAAGAGCGGCTGGCTCATCGATGGACGGATCCGCGGCTTCGCCTTCCCCCGACTGGAGCGATCCGATCTCGAGGAGCTGTCGCGAAAGGCGGGTCGCCGGATGGACATGTCCCCGACGGCGCGCGATCTGTCGGACGTCGATGCTCGCATCGGCCAGATGGACGAGCTCGGCATCGACACCCAGGTCGTGTACTCCAGCATATTCATTGAGCAGGTCGCGGACCGGCCGGAGGTCGAGGTCCCGATCTGCCAGAGCTGGAACCGTTGGATGGCGGACATCTGGAAAGCGGGCGGGGGGCGAATCCGGTGGGTGTGCGTGCCGCCTGCCCTCAGCATGCCGGACGCTCTGGAACAGATCCGATTCGGCACGGCCAATGGAGCCTGCGGCGTCCTGCTCCAACCGATTGTGGGGGACCGGCTCCTCACAGACCCATACTTCTATCCGATCTACGAAGAGGCCCAGCGCCGGAACGTGCCCATCGCCATCCACATCGCGAACGGGAACCCCCCCATGTGCGACACGCTCGTCACTCCAGGGGCAGGCGGATTCTGGCGGTTTCGGCTATTCACGGTGGGCTGCTTTCACGCGTTGATGGCCAGCGAGGTACCGAACCTCTTTCCGACCCTGCGGTTCGCCTTTGTGGAGGCAGCCGCTCAGTGGGTCCCTTACGTCCTGCTGGATCTGAACCGGCGCCTGGAGGGTCTCCGGCACACGAGCGGGGAGAGCCTTCTGAAGCAGAAGCGGTTTTATGTCACGTGCCAGACGGACGACGACGTCCCCTACATCATTCGGCATGCGGGTGAGGACAACCTGGTCGTCGGCACCGACTATGGCCACACCGACCAGTCCACCGAGCTCGACTCCCTTCGCCTCCTCCGCAGCCAGCCGGGCCTGACCGAATCCCAGTGGAGAAAGATCGTGGACGACAACGCGCGGGCACTATACGGACTCTAGAAATCTGGCCGAAAAGGCTGAGTTCTGTCATCCTGAGGAGCGCAGCGACGAAGGATCTCCCGAAGGTGCCACTTATAGTTTGTCACTTCCGATCACCGGAAGATCCTTCGTCCGCCTGAGGCGGACTCAGGATGACATTTCGGCCGCCCCCCTAGCGCGCCACAGACATTGAGACGGCGCCTTCGCGCGAACCAACTTTCCCTGCCGGGATAAGGGATGGGGATGCGATACGGGCTCAACTTCTTTCCTTCCTTTCGGCTGACCGACTGTTCCACAGCCGACTACTACGACCAGGTGCTGCGGCTGGCTGAGCGGGGCGATCAGCTCGGATACACGTCGGCAAAATGCGTCGAGCACTACTTCAACTTCTATGGCGGCCACTCCCCCAGCCCAATCGTGCTTCTCTCGGCGATCGCCGCGCGCACGCGCTATCTCCGGCCGATCACCGGCGCGGTGATTCCCGCCTTCAACCATCCCATTAAGCTGGCCGCGGAGCTGGCGATGCTCGACAATATCTGCCAGGGACGGCTCGACGTGGGATTCGGGCGCGTGTTCATCCCGGAAGAGTTCGATGCGTTCGGCGTCCCGATGGACGAAAGCCGGCAGCGCTTCGAGGAAGCGGTCGACGTCATCACGCGGCTGTGGACCGAGGAGCGTGTGACCCACCATGGCCATTTCGTCCGCCTCGACAACATCCGCCTGATGCCTCGGCCCGTACAGCGTCCACACCCGCCCATCTGGATCGCTGCGGTTGCCACTCGGGCCTCGTTCGAGGAGGCGGGCCGCCGTGGACACCACCTGATGCTCGTGCCCTATGCAGGCAGTGTCGATCGCACCGCCGAGCTGCTCGACGTGTACACGGGAGCCTGGGCGGCGGCCGGTCATCCCTCTGGCGGGTTCCGCATCCAGGTTTCCATCCACGTGTACATCGCGCCCACCCATGCAGCGGCCATCGAGGGATTCAGACGGCCAGTCGAGCGCTACATCGAGGTCTTCAGCGACGCGATGAATTCGTGGGAGGGCCGGATGTCCGGTGACTACGCGGGCTACCAGCAGGTCGTGGCCGGCGTCCGGGCCCAAACACCGCAGAAGCTCATGGACAGCCATACGGCCCTGGTGGGCACCCCCGGCGAGGTCGCCGAGCAGCTCGCGTACCTCCGCTCCAAGCTCGGCGACTTCGAGCCCTCGATGCAGATCAACTTCGGCGGCATGACGGACGCGGACGCGTTCCGCACGCTCGAGCTATTCGCCAGCGAGGTTGTCCCCAAGATCGATAGGACACCGATCGGGGAGTGACCCGGGTGATGACTCCGCCCCTACGTCATGGTCTCTGGCCGAGTAGCGGAGCGCGCATGCAGTGCATCGGTATCAGGATCGGCGCCCTGCGTGGGTCCCGGCGGGCTCCGCCCGGCCCAGGGCAGTTCCGGCGTGGAAGGCTCTATGCCCGATCCCACTCGTGGATGTTCCAGGTGACGGCGTTGTCGGAGCCGGTTTCGGAGCGCGGAGCGACGCCGCTTATGCCCTTCGAGAAGGTGATCCCCTCGGTGATGTAGTACAAGGGAAGGTGGGGCAACTCGGCCGACCATAGCTGCGCGATCTCGATGAGGCTGCGATCCCAGGCTTGATCCTCGAGCGTAACCGCCATCTCTTCGATCAGCGCGTCGACCTGGGGGTTGCTCCAACGCGCCCGGTTTCCGCCGGCGAAGCGGGTCTCGGGCCGTGGGATCACGCTGCTATGCCACTGGCCCCGAAGGTCTTCAAGCACCAGATTCCAGCTTCCCCAGTAGGCACCGGTCCACTGATTGCGGTACTCCGGACTGGCATCGAGCTGCGGGCTCATGTTGTTGATCTCGACCTGGATCCCGGCCCGCCGCCAGTCGGCCACCGTGACCTGTTGCACGTTCCCGACCTCGCCTTCGGCATCCGTGGAGCGTCCGTCGATGACAAAGCGCTCGCCGGCTCCGCTGACCAGCACGCCGTCCGCTCCCATGTGCCAGCCGGCATCCTCCAGCAACTGGCGGGCACGAGCCGGGTCATGAGGGTACGTGGCGATGGCCGCGTGAACGACGGGGAACTGCGGCCTCCGGGACGAGACCCAGATGTCGCACACCGGCTGTAGCCCCTGGAACAGGCCTTCTGTCAAGCCGGCTCGGTCCAGCGCGTGGAGCATCGCCTGGCGCACACGGAGGTCGCCGAGGAACGGGTTGGTCGGCATCAGGTTCACCCAGCGCCAGTTTGCGGGTGTCAACAGGACGGCGCCCTGGCCCGCCGCCTCCCACTGCTCACGCAGCAGCAGGCCGGACTCGAGATCCATCAGGCCGCCGAGCGTCATGTCGAGTTGCCCGGCGAGGATTGCGGCGAGGCTCGCATTGCGATCGGTCGTTATGCGCCAGACGATCGTGTCGAGCTTCGGACGGCCCAGGACGTAGTCGTCGTTGGCGGCGAACTCGACATGGCTCCCCTCCGCCCACTCCACCACCTTGAACGCGCCCACCCCCACGAAGTCCCGGCTCCAGTAGGTATCGTTAGCGAGGGCGTCGATATCCCCAGCGCTGTAGCGCGTGCCGACGAGGTGGCGGGGCATGGGCCAGATGGTGTTGGTGAAGGTGCGCAGCGCGACGCGGGTCGGAGCCTTCCACGTGATGACCAGCGTTGCGTCGTCCGGGGTCTCCATGGATTCGATGAGACCGGCCGAAGGATTCGAGCGCGACGGCCAGTTGGGGGTTTGCTGCACCTGCCAGCCGATGACGAAATCGCGTGAGCTAAACGGCGTGCCGTCGTGCCACGTGATCCCCGTCCGCAGCGTGTAACGCGTCTGCAGGCGCCCGTCCGGCAGGGCTATCAGGGTTCCCAGGTCGCTCGACGGCGCCTCCGTCGCGAGGCGGGGTACCGGTCGACTTTGGACCGGGTCCAGGGCAAGGAGGCCAGCATGGGCGATCTCACGAAATTCGGCCACCCCGCCCTCGAACGGGCCAAGGTGCAGCACCGCACGGCCATAGGCCACGGTCACGGCCTTCTTCTCGACCTCGGGTCCCGGAGCCGGGCTGGACCGGCCCTCTTCAGCGCGCTCGGGTCCGATCCCCGGCGCTCCGGGCACGCAGGCGGTGGCGATGAGCGTCACCAGAAGCGACAGTGCAAGCAAGGCTCCGGCGCTGGACGTGCGAACAGCGTTCACAGCGGTCGCTCTCCAAGAGATTCGTCCTCTCGCCCATCGCGAGGGGGCGAGGTCTAGCGGAAGAGGCGGTCCTCGTAGTCGTGGTTCGCCTCCCACAGCCTGCTATGGTCTCCGCCCAGAGCGAACTGCCGCTCCATCTCGATCAGCTCCGGGTCGTCCAGTGCGGTGAGATGGCCGCGTCGCACGATGACGTCGCCGTTGACCTCGACGGTCGCCTGGTAGAGGATTCCGTCCGCGTGCTCCCCTGTCGCGCCCGCCGTACCGATGTGAATCGACCCCGCGCGCTCGCCACCCGCCACGCCGGTCGTCTTGCCGTCGTAGCTGGGGAATTTTGGGTTGAAGCCCATCCCGATCTCCACGATGTGCCCCTCGTCTCCCAGCCAGCCGCGCAGCAGATTGGCCTCCCAGGAGCCGGTAACGGCCGTGACGCAGCCATCCGTGAGCTCGACGGTGACCGGCTCCGTGAAGGTCGAGTCTCCGATTCCGCCGGAGTAGCTGCCTCCGAAGCCGACCATCGCATCGTACCGCACCGTTCCATTGAGGGTCGGGTTGTACGCGCCGGCTCGTTCTCATGCGTCCTGGTGCATCGGCTTACACGTGGATGTCCTCGGGCTCGTTACTCGAGGGCCGCCGAGGCGCGACTCAGAACGCGGGGTCGTAGGGAGCAGTCTCCGACCGCTGAATGGCGGCGATGCGCTCTTCGCTGAGCGGATAGCCCCATATCTCGTTGCGCACGCGGAGATGGGCCAGCATGAAGGCATCGAGCCAACGGGCATCCTCGCGTAGTTCCTCGTCGCTGTGGATCCATTCGCGCACATAGCCTTCGATGCGGGCCGGGCCATGCCCCATCTCATCGCGGACGATGCTGCGCATGGCCGCGGCCAGGCGCTCCCGGAACTCGTCGCCGGACAGCCGGGCGCACTCGACGAAGGCGCCGCCACCGCCACCCTCGGCCAGATGCATCAGCTCGCGGGCACGCTCTGGGCCGAGGGCTTCGACGATCTCGCGCCCCACGTCCACGTTCCGGCACGCCTCGGGGAGGCGGCGGTTATACATGATTGATTCCGGCAGCGTGGCGTCGTAGCGCGCCACTACTTCATAGCCGAGCAGCCGCTCGGGTTCCAAACTTCGCCCCGCCAGCCACTCCGCGATGTCTGCCAACAGGACGTAGTGTTCGACCTCCTCCGCGGTCTCCTTTAAAAGCACGGCGTACTCGTGGCGGTCGACGCCCCGCTCCAGATCCCGAGCCATCGCCACCGTGCGATCCATCCAGGCACGTACCTGGATCTCCCGACCAATCTGCTTCAGAAGCACCTCGATATGCTCCTCATTGGCGCGGGGCTGAGCGAAGTAGGCGCGCACCACCTCCGCCTCACCCGCGGCGTACGTGTCTACGATGCCGCGCAGCTCGTGGATGGCGCGTTCTTTGTGTTCAATCTGCGCCCGAATCTGCACGTCCGTCATGGGTGACCTCCACCTTCAGGTTCATGTGAGCTCATCAAGGTGCTCGGCGATACGATAACCGATGACCGAATCCAACGCCACTGTTGCACGTTCGAGAACGAGGGGTTGCCTGAGGCCGATCGCCGTCAGGCCAGATTTCGCACGCGAGGCACGAGCATTGCGATGAGGATGGCCATGACGACCACGAGCGCGCCGCCCAGAGACACCGCGGTGGGCGCGCCAGCGTACTCGGCGATCGAGCCCGCAATCGTGCCTCCCAACGGAACGAGGCTCCAGGTCAGGCTCCACAAGCCCATGACACGGCCACGATAGCCATCCGGCACCGTCACCTGCAGCACCGTGCTGATAGTGATCATGTAAAAGCTGCTGGTCAGGCCCATGAAGAACATCAGTAGTAGCGAGAGCGGATACCACGTCGACCAGGCGAACCCGATGATGAGCATGCCAAACGTCCCAGCGCCCAACAATGCCTGAGCGCCCCGATGGCCGGTTCGGGTGAGACGCGCCGCGGCCAGCGAGCCCGGGATGGCGCCCGCCGCGACCACTGTCTGTAGGAATCCGAGGCCTTCCGACCCCACGCGCAGGACGTCGAGGGCGAAGATTGGCACAAGAGTTGGTAGGACATGCCGAAGATGCTGTTGAAGAAGACCAGTCCGATGAGCGCGGCGAAGAGCTCGTTGCGCCGAACGAAATCCAGCCCATCGCCCATGTCCTGGAGCAGATTTCGGCCTTCCGCCCGTATCGCCACGCGCTGCACCCGCATCACGCCATAGAGGAGCATCGACAGGATGAATCCGACGGCCGCCACGTAGAAGGTGCTTCCTAGGCCAATGAGCGAGATGAGCACGCCCGCGGTAGCCGGCCCCACTAGGCGCGGCACCTCCCAGGCAAGATTCCCGAGCGCCACAGCACTGGGGATCTCCTCCCGGGCAACTAAGAGTGGGATGATCGCCTGTCGGCTGGGATTGTCGAAGGCCCGGAGCGCGCCCAGCACGAAGGCGAGTCCCCAGACGTGCCACACTTGCACGATGCCGAGGACTACGAGGGTGGCGAGTACGAAGTACAGAGCCGCGACGACCGCCTGGACCGCGACAAGCAGCTTGCGGCGGTCGACGCGGTCCGCGACGGCTCCGCCCAGCATCACGAGGGAGATGCGCGGCAGAGCCTGCGCGAGGCCGGTTAACCCCAGACTAAGCGCCGACCCGGTTAGCTGGTAGACCAGCCAGCCGAGAGCAACGAACTCCATGGTCTGACCCACGACTGAGAGGCCCTGCGCGCTCCAGAACAGGCGATAGTTGGGATGACGCAGCGCGCTAAATGTTGAGGTCCAGCCACCTGAGACGCGCTCAGTCGAGGTCGGTGACTGCATTGCTTCCCCTCCGTGCGGGGCTGGCTGCTCCCGCATCCCCCGATGGGAGATATCCTACCAATCACTCCTTGGCGGCCACCGCTTCGGCCAATGGAGCACCACAAGATGCGAAAGCACGCCAGGGTCGACGGAGAGTGAGATCTCCCAGGAGGGCATGCTGATGATGTGGACTCGTTCGATCTGGTCTGTCAGCGCCTGCCGGCAGGGCACGATTCCGGCACCCGAGGCGCCCAGGTGGGGATAACGTCGGTGCCTCGCGGCCGCGGTTCCGTGCCCGTCCTCCTGCGTCGTGCCTCTATCGGCCGGAGGCACTCGCGGACAGCTCTGGTGCGAAAGCGGGCATGATCTCGCGAGCGAATCGCTCCATCATCTTCATTGTGGCGGCGTGCGGATAGAGACCGACGTTGAAATACAGGATCACCTCGGAAATTCCCGCCGCTTCCACCTGCTTGAGCTGCGCGACGCAGCGCGCAGCATCGCCCGTGACGATGCTGCGTTCGCCCAGGTCCTCGGGCCTCATCGCGAGAATGCGCCGCACGATGTCCACGAAATACGCGATGTGAGGTGGCGCTGTAGAGGGGTCACCAGGAAAGGCTGGGGTGATCGACTTCAGATACATGAGTACTCGGTCCTTGAAGCGTCGCTCCTCTTCGGCGTCGTCGGCCAGCCCGAAGAAGTAGGAGCACAGGACCCGGCTGTCGGGGTACCCCGACGCCTCGGCGATCTGCTTGAACTCATTGGCGGCGTTCGCTAGGCTGCCGAACATCATCGCCGCGGCGAAGGGTGCAAAGAGGACGTTGAAGCCATTGCGCGCCGCCATCTCCACGGTGGGCCGGCTGAAGGCGGCCACGTAGATCGGCGGATGGGGCTTCTGGACAGGTCTCGGGAGAATCGTGATCGGCTCGGGGACCTGATAGATCTGCCCGTCCCAAGTGATATTCTCCTCCGCCATCGCCTTGCGGACCAGCAGCATCCCCTCATCGAAGCGCTCCCGGCTTTCCGCGAAGGGCACGCCAAATGCCTCATACTCCCGATGGTCGTATCCCCGACCGGCGGAAAACAGAGCGCGTCCGCCACTTAACTGGTCCAGTGTGCAGTACTGCTCGGCCACCAACACGGGGTGGTTGCAGGGGAGGAGCACCGTCGCTGGGGCCAGTTGGACTCGTTTGGTACGGGCCGCCAGATAGCCCAGGGCGGTCGAGGTTGCCCCCAGGCATCCGAATAGCCCGAAGTGATGCTCGGGCAGCCAGACCGAGTGCAGCCCAATTTCGTCCGCGAAGACCGCCTCTTCGATCACCTCATGGAAGAAGGCGCTCGGGTCTCGACGGCGGTCTCCATACGCCGGCGGGTTGTCGGTGAGCGTGAAATAGCCGAAATCCATGGACTCCTCCAGCCGGGGTGCCTCGAATCTGCTCGATGAGAGCCCGCCCGAAAGCAGGGTCGTATTATAAGCGCCGCCAGAAAGCGTCAGCGAGCCCATGAGCTGGTCCCACCGCACGCATCTCCCGGGCGCTCGGGGCCCGGCCCCGTTCGAACGGCGAGCTCCTCGCTTGTTCCCGGTCTCAGACGAGCTCGGCAGGGGATCAAGCCAGACTGCCGGCTCCTTCTCGGAGTTGACACTGGTCGTGGCACAAGAGTAAGCTTGCCAGTCGGGCCGCAGGTCGCCGCCATACAGGCGCACCTCGATCGGGTTGCTGACTCGCTCACCGGCGCGACGTGGTCAGCAGGCCCTTCGTCCGTACCGGAGCTACAACCGTAGAGGAGTGATGCACAATGGCAGTCGCAGGGAGCGTCGTTCTGGTCACCGGCGGCGCGCGGGGGATGGGACGCGAGTACGTCCGCGGGTTCCTCCGAGAGGGGGCGAAAGTCGTGGCCACGGATATGTCGTGGGAGCCCACCGGCGTCTCGAACGACGACCAGCGGTTCCTGGATGAGATCCATGGCAACCCGGACGTCCTGACCGAGATTATGGACATCTCCATCGATTCGCACGTCAAGCGCGTCTACCAGGCAGCGATGGACCGGTTCGGCACGGTTGACGCCATCATCAACAACGCCGGCATGCGGATGCGGGACCTCTACCCTCCCCACGGGAGCGTGACGACGCTCGAGACGGAGGTTGGCGACTGGCAGGCTATGTTCGATACCCACGTGTTCGGCACGCTGCGGGTCGCCAAGGCGTTCACCAAGCCAATGCTCGAAAAGGGGCGAGGAAGCATCATCAGCGTGAGCTCGGGAGGGTACGACGCGGGCCGGGCCAATAGCCGGGAGATGCCGTACCAGGCAGCAAAGGCAGCGCTGGTAACGATGACGCTCTACCTCGCCA
>WHTR01000044.1 GCA_009377635.1 Chloroflexota bacterium | reverse complement strand
CGCTGGATGCTGGGCAACCTCTGCCGCTGCACCGGCTACTACAAGATCGTCGAATCGATCCTCGCGGCCGCCGACTCGCAGGCCGCTGAAGCCGCGGGGGAAGCCGTCCGATGAGACCGTTCGACTACCATGCGCCGTCCAACGTTCCCGATGCCCTCGAGCTTCTTCGAACGCACGGTTCGGACGCCGTCGTCATGGCGGGCGGAACGTCGCTGATGCTGCTCATGCAGCAGGGCCTGGTGCAGCCGGCTCACGTCGTGGGTCTGCAGTCCGTGGCCGAGCTCCGGGGGATCCGGCCACTGCCCGACGGGGCACTTGAGATCGGCGCGACGACAACACATCGGCAGGTCGAGCGAGCCGCCGAGGTTCGCGCGTACTGTCCGGCACTCGCGGAGAACTTCTCGCGGGTCGCGACGATCCGCATCCGGAACCAAGCGACGATCGGCGGCAACCTCGTGCACGCCGACCCGTCCCAGGATCCGCCGCCGATGCTCCTCGCGCTGAATGCCGAGGCGGTCATCGCTGGCAGCGGGGGTGAGCGCATCGTGCCACTCACCGGATTCTTTCGCGACTACTTCGAGACGTCTGTCGAGGAGGGAGAGCTCCTCCTCGCCGTCCGGCTACCGCCGCTGCCGCAGGGCATGCGCGCGACCTACATCAAGTTTCTGCCGCGAACGGAGGACGACTACCCAACGATCGCGGTCGCAGCGGCCCTGCGACTCGGAAGCGACCAGGTCTGCGAGGACATCCGAGTGGGCTTGGGCGCGGCGGCGCCGGTCCCCCTCCGGGCGCGCGGTGTCGAGGATGCGCTCCGCGGCCAGCGCCTCACGGCGTCCCTGATCGAGCAGGCGGCGGAGCTGGTTCGTGACGAGGTCGATCCGCTGGACGACGTCCGAGGTTCGGCACGCTACAAGCGTGAGATGGCGCGCGTCTGGACCGGACGCGCACTCCGCTCGTTGCTCGACGGCGAACCCGACGGCTAGGAGCACGACTCGGACAACGAGCACGACGTGTCGTCGATAAGGCGATGCGTCCACGCACTCACACACCAGTCAACGGAATCCAAGGTGGAACTCGCATAATGTCGTGCCTCCGGAATGCGGGTGTCACGCTGGAATGAGAATAGGAGGTCCACGAGCATGAAGTTCGAGCACGCCGCGACCATCGCAGCTCCCATCGACAGCGTCTGGCACTTTCTCATGGACGTGCCGGCCGTGGCGAAGTGCGCGCCCGGCGTCGAATCCGTCGAGCCGCTCGACAATGACAAGTATCGCGGGACCCTCAAAGTGCGCGTGGGGCCCATCAGCCTCGCGCTTCAGGGCGACGTCTTCATCACCGACCGGGACCCGGTGTCGCGGAAGGCCCAGATGCGGGCCGATGCCGCGGATCGTCGGGCCGGCGGAGCGGTGAAGGCGGTGATGAGCTTGAGCCTGACCGAGCCCACGCCGGGAAGCACCGATCTCCACATGGATACTGACGCACAGGTGCTGGGGCGTATCGGCGAGTTCGGCCAGCCAATCATCCGGAAGAAGGCGCAGGACATGACCAACCAGTTCATCGAGAACCTCCGCAAGGCCATCGCCGAGCGGGCCGCAGGCGCCGCGCCGTGAGCGGCCCGACGCTGACCCCTTACGCCCTACCCTCCTCCGGCCGGACGCGCTGCTCCCCACGCTTCTCCAGCCGCGGGCGCCACTCGTGCTCCACGGCGAAGATCACGATCTTCCCGTCCTTGATCACGCCCCGGAAGCTCCCATAGCGGCACCGGCGTATCTCTTCCGCATACCGGTCCAGCACGGCCTGAAGGTCCGAGCCAGAGTCCAACTCAGTCACCGTGGCTCCTGCAACGTGTCGGGCACCCGGTGACCATACCGGGAGCGGCGTGCGACCGCGTACAGCGAAAGGCGACGAAGTTTCGGGACGTTCATTTGGGTGATGTGCCCAAGCGGGCTGGTAATCACCTCGGGCGTCGCGCATGTCGTACATGAGACCGAGCTGTTGATCGCTCTCGCTCGGACCCTCCCGGTGCTGCAACATCTCGCCGGCCGGGTCAGCCGTGCCCGCGGGCAACCTGAGAGACTGGGTCTAGGGAAACTCGATTCGGTCCTGGTCCGATGGCACGTCGATCCCCCCGGCGAAGACGGACGCCGCCCCCGCGCGTAGCTCGCCGAGGTCAGTCGGGCCGCGCGGAGTGAAATGCAGCACGGCCAACCGCTCGACGCCGGCCTGTGTGGCCACCTCCCCCGCCTGGCGCGCGGTGGCGTGTCCGTACCGCAGGGCGTCGTCCTCCTGGCCCGCGAGGAATGTCGCCTCGTGGATCAGGAGATCCGCTCGTTGAGCGAGTTCCTGAACAGCGCGGGACGGCGACGTGTCTGCCGAGTAGGCGATAATACTCCCCCCGACGGTTTCGATTCGCAGGCCGACGGTCGGCACCGGGTGCTGGGTTCGATCTGCCCACACCGTGAGTCTCGGCGTCTCCACAACCGGAGCGGACCCCGGCACGATCGTGTGCCGCTCCACGGGCAAGCCCGCGGTCCAGCCGCCCGGCCGATACGCATCCACGAGCCGGTCCAGAAACCGCCAGGTCTCCGGCTGCGCATACACTGCCAGCGGCTCCCGGCGCCCACTCAGCCACAGGCTCTGGAAGAGTGAGGGAAAGCCGTATGTATGGTCCAGATGCTCGTGGGTCATAATCACCCGGCGGAGCCGACGGGCGTCGAGCCCTGCCTCGGCGAGGCGCTTGGTTGGCGCCCCGGAGGCGTCCACGAGGGTGATCTCCTCGCCGTCATCCAGTGCCAGCGAGGTGTTGTCGCGGCCCGGAGACGGAACCGCGGCGCCAGTGCCGAGATAGATCACCGTCAACATCGCGAACTGATTATGCGGCGGATGGGAGCATCATGGTTGAGCCGGTGCGAGCCGTTTTCTTCGACGTCGGCGGCACGCTGCTGCATCCCCACCCCTCGTTTCATCGTCTCGTCGCGCACGTCTGTCAGCAGCGCGGTCTGCCGGTTACCGCGGAGGAAGCTGAGCGCGCCGAGCCACGCGTGTGGGCGCGTATCGCGCAGCGGCAAGACCGCGGCCGCGGGTTCAGCATCTCACCTGAGCAATCTCGCGCATTCTGGCTGTGGGTCTACCGAGCATATCTCACGGAGCTCGGGTACCCCGAGTCGGCGGCGACCGATCTCCCGCAACGCCTGCTGGAGACGTTCGTCCAGCTCGAGAGCTACCGGCTGTATCCGGACGTCCTCCCGACGCTGGAGCGCCTCCAAAGGGCGCACCTGACGCTCGGCGTCATCTCCAACTGGGAGGCGTGGCTGCACCAGCTCATGGCGCATCTGGAGATCGAGCGGTACTTCCACGTCTCGATGGTGTCCGGCGTCACCGGGGTGGAGAAGCCCGACGCGGAGATCTTCCTCCGGGCACTGGAGGCGGCGGGCGTCCGCGCGGACGAGGCGATCCACGTCGGGGATGACCCACGGACCGACCTGGAGGGCGCCGAGCGCATGGGGATCCGGGGCATCCTTCTGGACCGGGACGCGCGGCTGGTCCGCCCGCTCGGTACATCCGCGGCAGAACCCAACGCACGACCGCCGATTCGTATTCGCAGTCTGGCAGAGCTGCCCAGCTTGCTCGCCCTGAACGAAGGCGGCCCGTGACAAACCTTCAGCGGGGCGGGGGCGACGCGGGGGAAGCGGGACCTACAGGCCCCGATCCCGTCCCGGAGCACGCCGGAGTCCCGTCCTTGCCGGGGGCCGATGAGTCCGCCGCCCGGCCCGCTTCGCCGGTCGCCGCCGGTCGCCCCGTTGCCAAGGCGGCCGTCCTGATTGGACTGGGCAACGTAACCAGCCGGGTGCTCGGGCTTGTCCGCGAGCAGGTCATCGCCGCGCTCTACGGGGCCACCGGCGCGACCAGCGCCTTCCGCACGGCTACTCGCGTGTCAACGGCGGCGTATGACCTGTTGCTGTCGGGCGCTGTCACGTCAGCGCTCGTGCCCGTGTTCAGTGACTACACGGCCGCGGGCAAGACGGCCGACCTCAGCCGCATCATCAGCACCTTCATCAATCTTACCCTGACCGGCATGGCGGTCGTCGTCGGTCTCCTCGCCCTGGCAACTCCACTCCTGGTCTCCGTCCTCGGTGCGGACGTCGAGCATTTCGACCTGGCGGTGGATCTGACCCGGATCGCACTGCCGTCGATCCTGCTGCTCGGGATCTCCGGCATTCTCACCTCAGTGCTGTATGCACGGCAGGCCTTCGCGGTCCCGGCCTTCGGCGTGGCCGTGTACAACGCGGGCATCATCGTCGCGGCCCTCGCCCTCGCCGGACCCTTCTCCATCCACGGGCTCGCTCTCGGTCTGGGTGTTGGCGCCCTGCTTCAGGTGCTCGTGCAGCTACCCGCCCTGCGCGACCTCCGGTATCAGCCGGTCATCGACCTTCGCCATCCGGGCGTCCGCCTCGTGCTGCATCTCTACGCGCCAGTATTCCTCGGGATGATCGCCAGCTACGCGGTGGTTATCGTCGACACGCACCTGGCGTGGCGAACCGGATCAGACAGCGTGGCTGCGATGGGGTTCGCGGGCACGCTCATCCAGTTTCCCCTCGGGCTCGTCGGAGCGGCGGCGAGCCTGGCCATTCTGCCCTCCTTGGCACGGCTGGCTTCGAGTGCCGAGCCTCAGGACCAGGCCGCCTTCGTGGATCTCTTGCTTCGCGGAATGAAGATGGTGATCCTGCTCATCGTTCCGCTCGCGGTCGCGCTGATCGTCCTCCGGGGACCCGTCGTATCGCTCCTCTTCGAGCGTGCTGCGTTCGACGCGGTCGCCACGCAACGCACGGCCGTTGCCCTTACCGGGTATGCGCCGCAGCTCCCGTTCGTCGTCGTCGACCAGCTCCTCATCGTGGCCTTCTACGCGCGGAAGAATACGGTCATTCCCGTACTCGTGGGGATCGCCGGCGTCGGGATGTATCTCGCCGTCGCGCTGGCTCTCGTAACGCCCCTGGGCATGCTCGGTCTCGCGATCGCGAACGCGGCGCAGAACAGCGTGCACGGACTCATCCTATTCATCCTGCTCGCCCGCCTGCTCCCGCCGTTGCGCAGCATCGCGCTGGCCGGGTTCGTCATGCGCATCGCTGCCAGTGGGGCGTTCTCGGCAGCGGTCGTCGCCGCAGCAGCGAGCGTGCTCGCGAGCAGCCTGGCGAGCCCGGACGTGCTCCCGCGCGTCGCCGGCCTGATCGCGGCCGGGACCCTCGGGCTGACGAGCTACGCCGTCGCGCTCGTCGCCCTTCGCGTCGGTGAGCTGTCGAGTATCGTGACGCTGCTCCGTACCCGCCCGAGGAGGGGCTGACGCGCGGTGGGGGTCCACAGCAGCAACGGTCAGGTGCCAGTACGTCCTGACGACTGCCTTGTTGGTGCGTTGCGGCCCCCCTCCCGTCCTTGGGCCTTCGGCCCGGCAGCCGGCCAAGGAGAACGTGATGACGGATGGGAAACCCCGGTGGTAGGGCGATGAACCACTTTTGGCCGTTCGTTGGGATCGATCTCACGGCAGGAAGGCGGCCGTCGGACATCGCCGCGCTCAGCGACGGTGGGCGAGAGGTCGCCTACCGTCGCGCGGGCTCGGACGAGGAGATCCTTGCCACGCTCCGCGTGTTGGGGGGCCGGTTCGTGGCCATCGACTCCCCGATGGGGCTGCCGGCCGGGCTCTGCTGCCTCGAAGAGACCTGCGTGTGCGAGCCGCTCACAGGACGCGTCGGACGGAGCGCCGAGCGGGCTCTGGCCGCGCGCGGAATCCCCTGCTTCTGGACCACGAAACGGAGCATCATCAAACTGATGGTGTACCGCGCGATTGCGCTCAAGGCCCGTCTGGAGGGCGAAGGCTACACCGTGCTGGAGGTGTTCCCCTACGCGGTCAAGCGGGTGCTGCTGGGCCGGCACCTTCCAAGAAAGGACCGCCCGGCAGGGATCGCGCGCCTCATCGACGGGGCGCGCACCCTGCTACCCGCGTGCCGGTGGCCTGAGGATTGGGGGCCGGGCCACGACCAGCTCGACGCACTCTACTGCGCCATCACGGCGCTGCTCCACGCCCTCGGCCGCACCGAATCGCTGGGCGACGACGACGAGGTGCCCATCGTCGTCCCGCGGGCGGACGCCCACATCGATGCGGAGCGGTTCATCGGGAGGGCAGTCTGATGGCCGATGACCAAGACAGGCGTCACCGACGATCCATCCGATTGAAGGGCTACGACTATTCGCTGGCGGGTGCGTATTTCGTGACCATCTCTACCCAAGATCGGGTTTGCCTGTTCGGCGACGTCGTGGCGCGCGTGATGCGTGTCAACGAGGCCGGGCGGATGGTCTCCACCGAATGGGACGCATTATCCGCCCGGTTTCCAGGCATCGATCTGGACGCGTTCGTCGTGATGGCCAATCACATCCATGGCATCATCGTTTTTGCCACGCGGGCGTCTGTAGGGGCGCCCCTGGTGGGCGCCCTAGACACGCGGTCGTCTGTAGGAGCGCCCCTGGTGGGCGCCCAAGCCACGCGGGCGTCTGTAGGGGCGCCCCTGGTGGGCGCCCAAGCCACGCGGGCGTCCGTAGGAGCGCCCCTGGTGGGCGCCCAAGCCACGCGGGCGTCTGTAGGGGCGCCCCTGGTGGGCGCCCTAGACAATAGGGCAACCACAAGGGTTGCCCCTACGTTAGGGACCGTGGTGGGAGCGTACAAATCGCGAGTCACGGTCGAATACACACGAGGCGTCAAGACGAAGGGATGGCCGGCCTTCCGCAGGCGTTTGTGGCAACGCAACTTCTACGAACACATCATCCGCAATGAGGCATCCCTACACCGCATACGGCAATATATCCTCGACAATCCGGCGCGCTGGATGATGGATCGCGAAAATGCAGCGGCAACCGCGCTGGAACCGGAGGGCGCATGGCTGACTTGACCGAGTCCGCCGTCGAACAAGCCTCCCTTGCCTGGCCGAGGGCCTCGGCTGGACCGTCAAGCATGGGCCCGAGATCGGCCCCGGCGTGCCCGGCTCCGAATGCAGCGACTATGCCGAGACGGTGTTGGCGCAGCGGCTCCGCGACGCGCGCGATCGCGACGAACGACTGGACCGTACAGGAGAACGTACGTGCCCAGTTGCGTGTGCTCGTGAAGCGCATTCTCCGACGGCACGGCTACCCGCCCGACAAACAGGAGCGGGCGACGCAGACGGTCTTGGAGCAGGCAGAGCTACTCTCAGAATACGCGGTCGCTGCATAGGCACGACCATACTGCATGCCGGCGTATTATGCGGCCGAACACTCAGCTATTCGGTTTGTGCGTCGAGCCATTCGTCCGGCACAGCACGCCAACGCGGGACTTCGCCGGTTACGTCACGCCGCGAAGGCGTGGAACTGGCGCCGGAAGGGCTCCGAGCGGCGCAGCTTCCGGATGACCGAGACCTCGAGCTGGCGCGCCCGCTCCCTGCTGATCCCGAGCGTGTCGCCGACCTCCCCGAGGGTTCGCTCCTGCCCACCACGGTCCAGGCCATAACGGAGCCGGAGCAGGTGGGCCTCCCGGTCCGAGAGGTGCTCTGCGAGAGCCCGGTCCAACGACTCGGACAGCAGCCCATCCTCGACCTCCTCGAGAATGCTGCGCGAGCCGTCGTCTGCGATGAGGTCGCTCAACGTCGATTCGTCGTCGTCTCCAACGGGCAACTCGAGAGAGACCGGGACCTTTGCGGCATCGAAGACCTCACGAACACGCGCTGAATCAACCCCAAGACGCTCGGCGATCTCCGACGGCGTTGGCTCGCGGCCCAACTCCTGGCGGAGGGTCCGCGCCGCGCTGAACTGTCGCGAGAGCTGCTCGATCACGTGCACCGGGAGCCGAATCGTGCGCGCCTGATCAGCAAGCGCCCTGCTGATCGCCTGGCGGATCCACCAATAGGCGTACGTCGAGAATCGGAACCCCCGGCGCCAGTCGTACTTCTCGACTGCGCGGTGCAGGCCGATGTTGCCCTCCTGCACCAGGTCCAGGAACGAGAGCCCGCGCCCGGTGTACTTCTCGGCAACGGAGACGACCAGGCGCAGGTTCGATTCGATCATGCGCGTGCTGGCATCTTCGCCCCGCCGCACTAGCTCGTCCAGCCGCTCCCACTCCTCCGGGTCATCCACGCCGCGCTCGAGCTCCTGAGCCGCGGCCCGACCTGACTCCATGACCATGGCGAGCTCGACCTCTTCCTCGGCTGTCAGCAACGGCCGGCGGCTGATCTCCCGCAGGTAGACGGCGGCTGTTCCCGCCGGGTTCAGCTCCTCACTGGCCGCCTGCTTCCTGCGGGACCTCGCGGACGATTGCCCATTCTGTGAAGTCAAGGGTTTGGCTTCTCCCCAGATCTCCCCGCCGTCCCGTGCAGGCTCGACGCCCGGATCGCCAGTCGAACTGATCTCCGTCTGCATCGGCAAAACCCCCTCGTTCCGCTGGCGCCCGCGGCCCTTGCGCACGCGAATGTCATCGGGTGGAGAGGAATGTAGAGGCACTGCAAGCATTGGCCCTACTTCGTGCATCTTTTCCTCTGAGTTCGCGTCGTCCTGTACCTCAGTTCTCGCCATTCAAACCTCCGTGCAACACCATGATAACCTATTACGACCAAAAAGTACATTGCCTTCCGTAAACGCGGAGTAACAATTTGCCGGAGACGCATGTGCACCTCGAACGTAGACCGTTGCAGCGGACGCGCGGTCCAACCCGAGGCGCGCGCGTCCCGATCTGTTAACCCGTTCGCAACCTCGACGCAGAATCTGCCCCCAATGCACGTGTCAGAATGTATTATTGAGTCGACGTGACTGCTGGACACTCGGTTCAGGCCGAAGGAGGCCCGCCATGAGAATCGCTCAGATCGCTCCCCTCGTTGAAAGCGTCCCACCGAGCAAATACGGCGGGACCGAACGCGTGATCGCCGCCCTGACCACCGAGCTCGTCGCGCTCGGTCACGACGTTACCCTTTATGCCAGCGGTGACTCGCAGACCGATGCGCGG
This sequence comes from Chloroflexota bacterium, assembly GCA_009377635.1. Classification (GTDB taxonomy): domain Bacteria; phylum Chloroflexota; class UBA6077; order UBA6077; family SHYK01; genus WHTR01. Next base: position 16,345 of record WHTR01000044.1, on the reverse strand, counting down.
TTGATCGCCCTTGTTGAGCGCCCGCTCTGGCGATCCAATCCCGGGGCGAATGAACTGCTGCTGCACCTGGCTGAGCTCGCCCGGGTGACGCGCGAAGCTGGCGACTATGAGATCATTCACTCCCATCTCGATCCTCTGGCGTTCCCGTTCGCCCGCTCGTCACGCACCCCGTTCATTCACACGATGCACGGACGCCTCGATCTGCCAGAGCTCCAGCCGGTCATCCGCGAGTTCCCCGAGATGCCGCTTGTGTCCATCAGCAACAACCAGCGCCGGCCGCTGCCGAAGGCAAACTGGATCGCCACTGTCTATAACGGCATTCCCGTCGAAAGGTTTCCATTCGGGCTGGGAACGGGGGGCTATCTGGTGTTCGTCGGCCGCATCTCGCCGGAGAAAGGCGTCGCCGACGCCATCGATATCGCTCTTCAGGCCGGAATTCCGCTGAAGATCGCTGCCCGGATGCCTCTCCAGAGCCTCACGAACCCGTGGGTTGCGCGGGATTGGGAGTACTACATCGAACACGTGAAGCCGCGGCTCAAGAGCTCGTTGATCGAGTTCGTAGGAGAGCTGGACGATCAGGCCAAGACCGCGCTGCTCAAGGATGCAGCGGCACTGATCTTTCCCATCAACTGGCCTGAGCCCTTCGGCCTCACCATGGTCGAGTCGCTGGCGTGCGGAACCCCGGTGATCGCGCGCGCTGTGGGTTCCGTCGAGGAGATCATCGACGACCAGCGGACCGGGTTCCTCTGCTCAGGCGTCGACGAGATGGTCGCCGCCTGCCAGTACATCGATCGCATCGACCGAGTGGCCTGTCGACACGAAGCGGAACGCCGATTCTCGGCCCGGGTCATGACTGAGGCCTACGTCAATGCCTACCGCGTCGTGCGCCGGGAGCAGGAGCCGATCCTCGCGCCGGCGCCAGAATTGGTCTGGCCTCCGCCGCATCCGGCGACCCTACCGGTGTGAAGAGCGCTCGATCTCAGATGCTCGCCCAAATGGGTGTAACGATGAGATCCTTGCTCCTGTCAACACACCCAAAATTGATGACTACCGTTCGTACCTCTTCATTGTTGCTCAACGTTTTGTCTTTCACAGTCCCCTCTGGGGCATGACAAGCGAGTTCTAGGCGCAACGGCGGGGCACAAGGCCCCGCCCTACCGGACGATGGAACCCGACACATTGGCATTATCTCATGAGAACTGACCCGCTAGTCACTCACCTCGGGCGTTGAGCAACCACGTTGACGCGAGCGCTGTCCCAACCGAACGCTGACCCGGCGAGGCTCCCGTAGAGGGCAAGCACGTCGAAGCCCGCGCGGCGCAGGATGCTGCCGATCTCGGGCGCACCATACAGCCGCATCGAATGCTCGTACTCCCGCTGGCGTCCGTCCGGGCTGATGACGACGTCCTTCCCTTCGAGCCGCCCCCGTAATGAGTCCCACCGTCGCTCGTGCAGTACCGTCGTTCCATCCTCGAGCCGGTCCCAGTCCTTACCGACGAACCGCGAGAGCATGCCGTCGCGGTTCGCGACGTCCAGGAGAAACTTGCCGCCCGGCTTGAGAGCGCGCGCGGTTTCCTCTAGCAGCGCCAGGTCCTCCTCCTCCGAGGCAAACTGCCTGAAGGAGCCACCGAGGCAGACCGCGGCGTCGAACGCCTCGCGGAAGGGCAGCAACCGCATGTCGCCCCGAACGAAGCACAGTCCGACGGCCTCATCCGCGGCTCGCTGCGTGGCCACATCGAGGAAGTATGCGTTGATGTCGAGACCAAAGACCCGCAGTCCACGGCCGGCCAGGTGCACCGCGTGGCGCCCATACCCACACGCGACATCTAGCACGCGCTCCTCGCCCGTCAAGCCGAGCAAGCGAATCGCGCGTTCGGCTTCACTCGCCCCACTGGCCGCCTCTGCCGGAAAGATTGCCATATAGTCGGGCCCATAGATGCCGCCCTGCTCGTACCAGTTGACCTTCACACCCGCTGTCCCCCAACCCCTAACTCCTAAACCCCCGACCCCTGACCCCGATACCCAGCTCCCGCGATGACCAGCGTGAACTCACCTCGCGGCGCGACACGCTCGAAATGGGCAAGCGCCTCGGCCGCAGTCCCGCGGATGACTTCCTCGAACCGCTTCGTCAGCTCCCGCGTGACCACCATCGGACGCTCCGCTCCGAGCACGTCGGCTACGTCTCGCATCGCGCGCAGCAGTCGGTGTGGCGACTCGAAGCAAACCAACGTGTCCGGCGCGGACGCGAGCTCCGCGAGGACGCGTCGGCGTTCGCCCGCCTTCCGCGGTAGGAATCCAATGTAGTGGAACGCATGGGTGGGGAGCCCGGAGAGCACGAGCGCCGTCAGGACCGCCGACGGGCCGGGCACGCACGTGACCGCGCATCCGGCCGCCAGCGCCTCGCGGATGAGCGCAAATCCGGGGTCCGATACGCCCGGCATGCCGGCCTCGGAGATCAGCGCGACCTGTTCACCCCGCTCGATACGCTCCACCAGCCTGCGGGTCTTGCCGGGTCCCGTGAACTCGTGGAAGCTCGTCAACGGCGTGGAGACACCGAAGTGGCGGAGCAACGCCCGCCCGGAGCGGGTATCCTCGGCAGCGACCAGCGTGACCTCCTTCAGGACGTTGAGCGCGCGGAGCGTGATGTCATCCGGATTCCCGATGGGCGTCCCAACAACATAGAGCACCCCGCCGTCGTGGAGTGGGGACTGCGGTTCGCGATGCGGCACTTCATCAGGCCGCACCGCTGCCTCGGATAATGGGTCACCCACAGGACCGATTCCAGCACCTCGTGCTCAAGTATAATAGGGGCGCGGTCCGCCTCAGGCGGGGGAAGGACAAAGCCTGAACTCGACATCTCCTCTCAGGCATTCGGTCCCCACCGGTCCGAACTCACCCGCTCGTACCCACGAGCACGTCGCCATTCTGGACTTCGGCTCGCAGTACACGCAACTCATCGCCCGTCGCGTCCGCGAAGCCCACGTGTACTGCGAGATTGTGCCGTTCGATACACCGCTGAGCAGTATCGACGCGGCCAACCTGAAGGGCGTCATTCTGTCTGGTGGGCCGTCGAGCGTCTACGATCGCAGTGCCCCAGGCCTCGCCGACTGGCTGCGCGGGTGCGAGGTCCCGCTGCTCGCCATCTGCTACGGCATGCAGCTTCTGGCTCACGAGATGGGCGGCACGGTGCGTCCCGCCGCCCGCCGGGAATACGGGCGCGCCCACATCCAGTTGAGCGACTCGGAGCACGCGCTCTTCCGGGGACTGCCGCACCGCTTCGAAGTCTGGATGAGCCACGGCGATCGCATCGAGACCTTGCCCGAGGGTTTCCAAGCGCTGGCCACCACTGCCAGTTCGCCATTCGCCGCCATGGGTGACCCGTTCGGCCGGATCGGCCTGCAATTCCATCCCGAGGTTGCCCATACCGCCTACGGACGTCGCATTCTCCATAACTTCCTGTACGAGATCTGCCGATGCACCGGCACCTGGACTGCCGAACGGTACGTGGACGACCACGTTGCATCCATCGCGCGGCTGATCCGGGGAGAGACCGCCCTCTGTGCGCTCTCCGGGGGAGTCGACTCGGCGGTCGCCGCGACCCTCGTTGGCCGAGCCATCGGCGACCGGCTGACATGCATCTTCGTGGACACAGGTCTGCTCCGCGAGGGCGAGGCCCCTGATGTCATGCACGCGTCCGCAGGGTTGGACCTGAAGATACACATGGTCGACGCCTCGGCCGCGTTCCTGGCGGCTCTGGCGGGCATTCAAGACCCGGAGGAGAAGCGCCGCCGAATCGGTGCGCTGTTCATCGACGTGTTCGAGCGCGAGGCACGGGCGCTCGGCGACGTGCGATTCCTCGTTCAGGGCACCCTGTACCCGGACGTCATCGAGAGTGCGACGCCGGACAACCCATCCGCCGCGAAGATCAAGACGCACCACAACGTCGGTGGCCTGCCGGCGAATCACTCGTTTACGCTCGTTGAGCCGCTTCGATACCTCTTCAAGGATGAAGTTCGCGAGGTGGGACGAGCGCTCAGTCTCCCGACGAGCATGCTCGGGCGCCACCCGTTCCCGGGGCCGGGGCTCGCCGTCCGCGTCATCGGGGAGGTAACGCCGGAGCGGCTCAACACGCTGCGCCGCGCCGATGCCATCGTCGTTGAGGAGATCCGGCGCGCCGGCCTGTATGACGAAATCTGGCAGGCCTTCGCGGTCCTCACACCGGTGCGTACGGTCGGCGTGATGGGAGATGGGCGCACGTATGGAGACCTCCTGGCCCTCCGAGCGGTCACCAGCGAGGATGCGATGACGGCTGACTGGGCCCGGATCCCAAACGACGTGCTGGCGACCATCTCGTCACGCATCACGAACGAGGTGCCAGGCGTCAATCGGGTTGTGTACGATATCTCGTCCAAGCCGCCCTCGACGATCGAGTGGGAGTAATGCGAGTCCTCGTTATCGGGTCCGGCGGCCGTGAGCACGCTCTCGTCTGGAAGCTTCGTTCTTCGCCCGAAGTCACCAGCATCCTCGCTGCACCGGGCAATGGCGGGATCTCAGCCGCTGTCCCAACGGTCCCCGTGGCTGCCGACGACATCGACGGGCTCGTGCGATTGGCCAGCGAGAACCGTATCGACCTCACCATCGTCGGCCCGGAGGACACCCTCGCAGCGGGCATCGTCGATCGGTTTCATGACGCCGGCCTCCGTATCTTCGGACCGACGCGCGCCGCGGCTCGCATCGAGTCCAGCAAGCTCTGGGCGAGAGACCTGATGCAGCGGCACGGGATCCCCACGGACCGCTGGGCATCGGCCAGTACCCCCAACGAGGCGCGATCATTGGTCCGGGAGTTCGGCATCCCAGTCGTGCTCAAGGCCGACGGGCTTGCCCGCGGCCGAGGCGCCGTCGTCTGCAGCTCTCTCGAGGATACAGAGGTGGCTATCAACGAGCTGATGGGGGAGGGCGCCCATGGGCCGGCGGGGCATCGGATCGTCGTGGAGGAGTATCTCGAGGGCACGGAGCTCTCGGTGTTCGCGCTCGCGGACGGCCAGCACGTGCTCCCGCTCATCGGCGCACGGGACTACAAGCCGCTGCTCGACGGGGACCGCGGACCGAACACCGGCGGCATGGGCGGCTACGCGCCCCCGGCCTACGCGACGCCCGCTCTGATGGACGAGGTGCGACGGACGATCCTGGAGCCGACCGTGCGAGCGCTCGCGGCCGAAGGCGTCCCCTACGTCGGCGTTCTCTACGCGGGACTCATGATCACGCGCGACGGGCCACGGGTGCTGGAGTTCAACTGCCGCTGGGGCGACCCGGAGGCCGAGCTCGTGCTTCCCCTGCTGAAGAGCGACCTCGTCGACCTCATGGACGCCTGCATCGACGGCCGGTTGGACGGGATGACCGTCGAGTGGGAGGACGACGTCACGTGCGGCGTGGTTCTTGCCGCGCCCGGCTATCCCGCGACACCGAGCAAGGGCAGCCAGATTGACGGGCTAGACAGGACCGATCCGGGATTACTCGTGTTTCACGGAGGCACGCGTCGCGTCGAAGGTCCCGATACGCCTATCGTCACGAACGGCGGCCGCGTACTCACGGTCGTGGCGCGTGCTTCAACCCTGCCAGAGGCCCGCGCGAGCGCGTACGCGAACGCCACGCGCGTTCATTTCGAGGGCGTCCGATACCGGCACGACCTCGGCGAGATAGACCCGAGCCTGCAGCAGATTCGCGCGGGGGTGATGCGTGCATAACGGAGAGCCGTCTACTCCGCGCGTGGCTGTCCTCATGGGAAGCGAGTCCGATCGGCCCATCATGGACGAGACGGTGAAGGCCCTTGGAGCGCTTGGCATCCCTCACGAGGTGCACGTGATGTCCGCACACCGGACGCCCGAGCGCGTGCGGCAGTTCGCGCGCTCTGCCGAGGCGCGGGGGATCCGCGTCGTGATTGCGGCAGCGGCCGGCGCTGCGCATCTACCCGGCGTCGTAGCCGCGCAGACGACCCTGCCAGTCATCGGCGTGCCCATCGCCGGTGCGAGCCTCATGGGGTTGGACTCGCTCCTGTCGATCGTGCAGATGCCCGGCGGTGTGCCCGTCGCGACCGTTACGATAGGGGCCGGCGGAGCGCGGAACGCCGCGTACCTCGCCGCGGCCATACTCGGCCTGTCTGACGAGGACGTCCGCGCGCGGTATCGGGAGTTTCGCCTGCACCAGAGTGGCGGAGAGCTGGCGTGATCAGGGATCGCGTCACGTCCCCGAGGGCCGGGCGGACGGTGGACCGTTCCTCCAGGTGGAGTGGCGGGAGGCGTGTACAATGCTGAACGAGGACGCGTAGAGAGACGATGCCGCTTCCAGCGCGCTACTCAGCAGAAGTACCGGAGACGGAAGAGATCTGGTCCCCGTCGGGGTACTTCCAGACGCAAACCAGCATCTGGCTGGCCGAGTGCGAGGCGCTTCAGGAGATCAATGGGCGTCCGGACTCGGATGAACTCGCGCAGATCAGAGACGCCCTGCGCCTGAGCCCCGTCGATCTGGTGGAACTGAACCGAGCGGAGGGGCACGAGACCAATCGCCTGCTCCGCCTTGTCCAGTCCCGACTGCCCGTCCACCTCGGCAACGTGATTCACCGGGGCAACACGAGCAGCGACGTGCTGGACACCGCCCTCTCGCTGCAGATTCTCCGATCGCTGGATATCGCAACTCGTGATTTCGAGCATCTGGCGCGCGTGGCTGCCTCCCTGGCCTTGCAGCATGCGGACACGCTCCAGATCGCGCGCACCCACGGACAGCACGCGATCCCACACACATTCGGCCGCCAGGTCGCGGGATGGTACGCGGAGATCGAGCGGTGCATCGAGCGGATCGACCGCGCCCGCCAGGTTATCTCCGTTGGCAAGCTGTCGGGTGAGGTCGGGACGAACGTCTTCATCTCAGCCGAGCTGGAGGAACGCGCGCTCGCCCGGCTGGGACTTCGGCCCGACCCGGCACCCACCCAGATCATCTCTCGGGACCGCCACGCGGAAGTCGTCTCGCTGATGGGGGTCAACGCCGCCACGCTGTCTCGGATCGCGACGAACATCAGTCTCCTCGGCATGACCGAGCTGGGAGAGGTGCGGGAGCCGTTCGATCCAGAGAGCCAGCAGGGATCGAGCGCCATGCCGCACAAGCGCAACACCGAGCTCAGTGAGCGCGTGCGCGGCTTGAGCAGGCGTATCTGGAGCGCTGTGCAGGAGGAGCTCAGTGCGTCAGTTCTCTGGCTGGAGCGGGACATCAGCCATTCTTCGACAGAGCGCTTCACATTCCCCGACACCTTCGGTTGCCTCTCCTACAGTGCGCGACTCACCGCACGCATACTGGGCGGCATTGTCGTCAATACCGAGCAGATGCGCGCTAATACCGAGCGCACGCTGGGCGGTATCTATGCGGCGCGTCTTCTCAATTCGATCCTCGACGGCGGCGAGATCAGCCGGACCGAGGCGTACGAGCTCGTGAAGACCGTCGCTCAGAAAGCCATCGACTCAGGCACCCCACTGAGCGAGCTTGCGACAGCCGACCCCGACGTCGTCAGGCGTCTCGGCGACACCAAGATCGGCGACGTATTCCGCCCCGACTTCTATCTCCGCAACATCGGGACGTCGTTTGAACGGGCAGGACTGCAGACAGGCGACCGTGGCCGTGCCGGTAGTCTGGGGGCTCTGCCCGCGAGGGGAACCAGTCGTCCACGTGAGCCACACCGATGATCAGCCATCCGTTTCTGGACGGCGGTTCGCCTCCCGAGCCCGTCCCTTGGACGGAGCTCCCCGGTCTGCCCCTGTACGCTCGCGGCAAGGTGCGGGACATATATGATCTGGGCGACCGTCTGCTCATGATTGCTACCGACCGGCTGTCCGCATTCGACGTCATCATGCGGGATCCATTCCCGGGGAAGGGCGTCGTCCTCACCGCCCTCTCCGCGTTCTGGTTCGACCAGACCCGAGATATTCTCCCCAACCATGTCATCGCAACGGACGTCCCGCCCCTGCCGCCCGAGGCTGAGGCGTGGCGGGAACGGTTGAACGGGCGGTCGATGGTGGTCCGAAAGGCGAAGCGCATCGACGTCGAGTGTGTCGTCCGGGGGTACCTGGCAGGTTCGGGATGGGCAGAGTACCGAAGGACCGGAATGTGCGTGGGCCACGCGCTCTCGCCTGACCTCATCGAGTCTTCGCGGCTGGCCGACCCGATTTTCACGCCGACGACGAAGGCTGAAGTCGGCCACGATGAGAACATGACCATCGGGCAGATGGCCGACATCGTCGGCACTGAGATGACGCGGACGCTCGAGGAGGCGAGCCTTCGACTCTACGCGGCGGGCGCGGCCCACTGCGAGTCACGCGGCATCATCCTCGCGGACACGAAGTTCGAGTTCGGCATCCTCGATGGCCGGGTGATCGTCATCGACGAGCTGCTCACGCCGGACTCGTCGCGATTCTGGCCGAAGGTCGCCTATGCGCCGGGCGGCCCGCAGCCCAGCTTCGACAAGCAGTACGTCCGCGACTACCTCGACTCGACCGGTTGGAACCACGAGCCGCCTCCGCCGCCGCTCCCATCGGAGATCATCACCCGCACGACCGAGAAGTACCGCGAGGCGTACCAGCGGATCGCGAGAGCCGCCCCGCGACCCCCAACGTGGCAGGCGCGCGTCCACGTCGTCCTCAAGCCGGGCGTGAACGATCCGCAGGGCCAGGCCATCCAGGGCGGGCTCCGATCGCTCGGTTATGCCGACGTGCAGCAGGTGCGGGCGGGCAAGTACTTCGAGATCCTAGTCGAGGCAGCCGACTCGGGCACAGTTGAACGGCGAGTGGATGAGATGTGTCGACAGCTCCTCGCCAACCCGGTTGTCGAGGATTACCGGCTCGTGGTCGAGGATTCTCCGATCGGAGATCCCGCGGCGTGATGGACATGGACACCACAGTGGCCGAGCTTGACCGCGTGAAGACACGATGATACATTGCGTGCATACTTCATGCGCCCGGGGCGAGGATGTACACGATGCATCGCGCCCGAAGCGACGCGTGATTTCGTAGGGATATGCGGCGTGTCCCCGGTTATGAGGAGGTTCATTATGCGACGGGCACAGCGAATCGGCATCTTCTCGTTGGTGATGACGCTCTTTGTTGCAGCCTGCGCCGGGCCACAGGCGCCCTCCGGCCAGGAGCCTGGCGCGGCGGACCGTGAGCCAACGACGCCGAGACGGATTACCGCTGCGATCCTCGATGAACCGACGACGCTCAGCCAGGCCATCAACACCGCCGGCACCGGCTCTCGCCGGGGCGTGGGCGAGGTCGAGAAGATCATCCACGCCGGGCTGACATTGATGAACAGCGACGGCGTTCTCATCGCGCAGCTGGCCGAGGCCGTACCGTCCCTCGAAAACGGCATGTGGACGGTGCACCCCGACGGACGGATGGAGACGACCTGGAACATTCGCGACGGCGTCCGCTGGCACGACGGGACACCGCTCACCACGGCAGACCTCGTGTTCACGGCAGATGTCGTGCGGGACCCGGACGTTGCCGTCTCGGGCCACCCGGCCTACAAGACGATGGACGCGGTGACAGCCGTCGATGACCGCACCGTGACTGTGTCCTGGAAGGAGGCCTTCATCGCCGCCGACCAGCTCTTCAGCTACGAGGCGGCGCTGCTCCTCCCGAAGCACCTGCTCGAGCAGACGTACCTCAACGAGAAGGCCGCGCTCCTCGAGCTGCCCTACTGGACGACCGGGTTCGTCGGGGCAGGTCCATTCAAGCTGTCCGAGTACGTCCAGAGCAGCCATATGATCGTCCAGGCGAACGAGGCCTACACCCTCGGCCGGCCCAAGCTCGACCAGATCACCATCCGGTTCATTCCGGACCCCAACACGATGGTCGCCAATCTCCTCGCGGGGGAGGTTGATGTGACCCTGGGACGAGGGTTGGCGCTTGATCAGGCGCAGCAGGCCGATGACCAGTGGGCTAACGGACACCTGGAAGCCTCGTCCGCCAACTGGATCGCGCACTACGTCCAGCAGCTCACGCCGAATCCACCGGTCCTCGGGGACGTGCGATTCCGGCAGGCCCTCATCCACGCCATGGATCGCCAGGCCATGTCCGACCAGCTCCAGGGCGGCGCAGCGCCGATCGCCCACTCGTACCTGTATATCAACGCGCCGGAATACCAGCAGGTTGAGTCCCAGATCGTCAAGTACACGTACGATCCGGCCCGGGCTGCGCAGCTCGTCGAGCAGCTCGGCTACGCGAAGCAGACGGACGGATTCTTCGCCGACAGCGCCGGCCAGCGACTCGTCATCGAGAGCCGAACCAACGCGGGCGACGACCTGAAGGAGAAGATCCTCCTCGCGAGCAACGACGCCTGGCAGCAGATCGGCATCGGGGTGAACACGGTCATCGTGCCGCGACAGCAGTCAAGCGACCGGGAGTTCCGTGCGACGAACCCCGGGATGGACCTCGTCCGCCAGCCATGGGACCCTCTGCGGTTCCACAGCCGCGAGATCCCGAACCCGGATGCGCAATGGAGAGGAGACAACCGGACTCGATACTCGAGTCCAGAGCTCGACGCGGCGATCGACCGGTACTTCACATCGATCGACCGGAACGAGCGGATTCAGGCAATTGGACAGTTCGTGCAGAACCTCTCCGTGAATCTGCCGGCCCTGGGCACGATCTACCCGCCAGAGCCGATCATGATCAGTGACCGTCTGGTGAACGTGGGGGCGGCGAAGGGACAGCCGCTGATCGGGACCGCGGATGAGACCTGGAACGTCCACCTCTGGGACGTCAAGTAGGCCGGCGCGGGGCTGAGCGGGCGTCGAGGCCAGGCGTCCCCGCGACGGACGGGCGCTGGGTGCCGCCAAGGCGCTCGGCGAGGCGGGAAGGATGACAGAGCGGCGCTCGGCTCTGGAGATCAAGGAGCTATGAAGTCGAGAATGCATGCGTTCACCTACGCCATCGCAGCAACACTGGCCGCCGCCGCGTGTATGCCGGGCACAGGCCCGCCCGGCGGACCCGCCGCCGGTACCCCAGATCAGCCCAGCAGACAAAAAAGCACCGTGGTCGGGATCACCAATGCCGTCGACACCATGCCTACGATGGGGAGCTCGACCACGAGCGGCGGTTGGCAGTCTCTGAACGAGCTGTACGCGCAGGGGCTCGTCACGTCCGACCGTGACATCCAGCGACCCGTGCCACGCCTTGCCGCCAAGCTTCCAACGCTCGATGACGGGTCGATCGAGATCCAGCCCGACGGCCGCATGCGGGTCGTCTACCCCGTACGAAGAGATGTCACCTGGCACGACGGAACGCCGTTCACCGCGCGCGACCTGGCCTTTGCCTTCGACGTCAACTCGGACCGGAACCTGCCCCGCGTGAATGTCGATGCCATTGGGCAGATGGAGTCCGTCGAGGCGACGGACGATCACACCTTCGTCATCACCTTCAAGGGCCCGTACTACCAGGCGGACTCCATCGGGCTGCGGGCCTTCTGGCCACACCCGCGCCACATCCTCGAGGAGCCATACCGGAACCGAGACGCCGAGGCCTTCACGAACCTGTCATTCTGGACGAGTCCCGAGTACGTGCACCTGGGGCCCTTCCGCCTCGTCGAGTTCCGGGTGGGCGAGGAGCTGACCTTCGAGGCGTATGACCGCTACTTCCTGGGCCAACCAAAGCTCGACCGGATCATCGTCCGCGTCTACAACGACGATAACGTCCTCTTCGCCGCGGTCAAAGCCGGCGCCGTTGACATGCTTATGGACAACTCCCTCGCGACAGAGCTCACCCTTCAGCTCAAGGACGAGTGGGACCGGACGGGTGGGGGAACCGTGCATGTGGGAACGGGCACGACGCGCTTCATCGCCCCGCAATTCGACCCGGAGCTCCAGCAGAACCCCGCCGTCCTGGACCTACGGGTGCGCCAGGCGCTCATGTATGCCCTCGACCGCAGGGCCATCTCTGAGGCGGTCCAGTTCGGGCATGGGGAGCTGGCGGCCAACTCGCTGCTCCCGCCGGGTGATCTTCTCTTCGATGCAGTCAAGGATGGGTGGGCTCGGTACGCGCATGACCCGGGCCGCGCCAGGAGCATCCTGGAGCAGGCGGGCTGGCGGCTGGGTGGCGATGGCATCCTGCTCGGTCCGGGCGAACGGCCGTTCTCGACCACACTGTGGACGACCCAGGGGGGCCTCAACGAGATCTCGATCATCGCCGACTTCTGGAAGCAGATCGGCATCTCCGCGGACGTGTTCGAGGTGGCTGGTGCGCTCGTTCGGAACCGCGAGTACCGCCAGAGCTACTCCGGGTTCGAGACCTCCGCTCGCGGGTCGGGGGACTCGATCCTGACTCGTATGGACTCGCGGCAGTCTGCGACAGGTCCCGCCTACGCCGGCTCAAACCGTGGCCACTACGTGAATCCGCGGTTCGACGACCTGATCGACCGCTACCGCCAGACCCTCGACGTGCAGGAGCGGGGCCAGGTGGTCAGGACCATCTCCGAGCTCATGGTCGAGGAGCTGCCCGTGATGCTCCTGTACTTCAACCCGACACATCCGGCCGTGCGCCAGGGCATAAAGGCGTTCGACGACTTCATCGGGGGCGCTGAAGCGAGCCGGCTGGCGGGCACCTTCTCGCGCAACGCGCACGAATGGGACCTCCAGTAGATCGAGCTCCGTGAAGAAGAAGTGCTAGGCCGGGACCACTCGGTGGAACTGCTTCGGCCCCTTCCGCAGAAGCACCGCGCCGGATCGAAGATCCTCACCGTCAACGGTCGTGTCGACGTCTTCAACGCGCTGGCCGTTGACGTACACCCCGCCGCCCCGGATCAGGTTCCGAGCACCCCGCTTCGAGGCCGCAAGACCGGTCTCGACGAGCAGGTCCACCAGCGGAACGCCTGCGCCGAGCCGTCCGGGGTCGACGACCGTCGTCGGGGCCGCTTCAGGCGCCTCTGCGCCCCCGCGGAAGAGCGCGCGGCTCGTACCCTGCGCCTGCTCCGCCGCGTCCCGCCCGTGCGCCAGCGTCGTCGCTTCGACCGCCAGCACCTCCTTGGCGGCGCGCAGCTCCGCGCCCTCCAGGCGACCCAGCGCCCGCACGTCGTCCATCGGAAGGAACGTGAACAAGGCCAGGTACCGCTGCACGTCCGGGTCGTCGGTGTTGATCCAGAACTGATAGTAGGCATATGGCGACGTCCGAGCGGGGTCGAGCCAGACCGCGCCCTCGGCGGTACTCCCCATCTTCTCCCCGCTGGAAGTCGTCAGCAGCGGCGTCACCAGGGCGAACGCTTCCTCGCCCTCCTCACGCCGAATGAGGTCGCTGCCAGCCAGGATGTTGAACCACTGGTCAGACCCACCGACTTGAAGCGCGCAGCCGTACTCCCGATAGAGGTGCAGAAAGTCATAGGCCTGCAGCAGCGCGTAGTTCACCTCGATGAAGTTGAGGCTTCCCCCTTCCAGACGCTCGCGATACGTACTGTGCTGAAGGAGCTGATTGACGCTGAAGTGCCAACCGATATCTCGGAGGAACTCGATGTAGCCGAGGCGCCCGAGCCACTCGGCATTGTTCAGCAACAGCGCGTTTCCCTGGGAGAGGTCCAGAAAGCGCGCGATTTGCGCATGCAGGCAAGCCGTGTTGGCATCGATCTGTTCCGCGGTCATGAGCTGGCGGGTCTCGGTCCGGAACGATGGATCCCCAATGAGCCCCGTCCCGCCTCCGACGACGATGATGGGGCGATGCCCCGCTCGCTGGAAATGGCTGAGCATCATGAGCGAGACGAGATGCCCAACTGTCAAGCTCGGTGCGGTCGGGTCGGTGCCCCAGTAGAGGTTCGTGCCTCCCCGATCCAGCTCCGCCCGTAGCCCCGCCTCGTCAGAGATCTGCTGGACGAACCCACGCTCGTACAGCGTGTCGAGTACGCTCGCCATCGTCTTTTTACAGCACTCCCTTTGTAGAAGGCACGTCGCCGGACGCCCGATCGTCGAGCTGGGTCGCCCAGTCGAGAGCCCTTGCCAGCGCCTTGAAGCAGGCCTCGACCTTGTGGTGGTCATTCGCCCCGCTCAGAGCCCGCACGTGCAGGCTGACCTTCGCCTCCAGGGAAAACGACCGGAAGAAATGGGGCACCATCTGGATCTTCAGACCGCCGACCGTCGGGCCAGCGAGCGGCAGGTCCACCTCTGATACGCCACGTCCGCTCACATCGACCGCCACGAGCGCGAGCGCGTCATCCATGGGCACGATGGCGTGCCCCATCCGCCGAATGCCGCGTCCCTCGCCGACCGCCTGATGCACCGCCTGGCCGAGCGCGATCGCCACATCCTCGACGGTATGGTGCTCGTCGACCTGGAGATCCCCACTCGCCCGCACATCTATATCGAACAGGCCGTGACGTGCGAGCGAATCCAGCATGTGGTCGAGAAACCCGACACAAGTCGAGACGCTCGCCCGCCCCGTGCCATCGATCGAGAACCGCACCTCCACGTTCGTCTCGCGGGTTGTGCGGTGCACGTTCCCAACGCGTTGCCCTCGGCCACGCGATGCGTCAGCCACAGCCGGGTCGCCGGCCGTGCGCTGGTCCTCGTCGGTCACGCCCATGTCCCTTCCGTCACGGCCGGCGACCCGTTTCGCTCCATGCGCGCACCGCCGCTGCGAGGACGTCCGTGTGCTCGGGCAGACCCACGCTGATGCGAAGCGCGTTCCTCAGGCGTGCGTGACTGTAGGATCGAACAGCGATGCCCCGCGCTGCCAGGTGCTCCCGCAGCCCGGCGGCGCTCCGGGGCGGCGACCCGTCCGGCATGGGCTCGACCTCCACGAGGAGAAAATTCGCCGTCGACGGCCAGACGTGCACGCCGGAGAGACCACTCAGTGCGCTGGCCATCCGTTCCCGCTCCTGGACGATCCGCTGGACGTTCCATTGGAGGTACGGTAGATCCTCAAGCGTGGCGCGGACGGCCACCTCGGCGGCCAGATTGACACTGAACGGTGGCTTCACTTGCCAGAGGTGCCGGATGACGCCCGGCGGGAAGATCCCGTAGCCAACCCGGATCCCGGCGAGCCCTGCCCACTTGCTGAACGTACGGAGCACGATGAGATTCTCATAGTCCGCAACAAGATCTCCGAAGGAAGGCTCGCCAGCGAACTCGACGTACGCTTCGTCAACGACGACGATCCGCCCGGACTCAACCAACGCACGAACGACTTCCTCGCCTTCCCGGTTGCCGGTCGGGTTATTCGGCATCGCGACGAAGATTAGCTTCGTTCGCGTCGAGAGCGCGGCGCGAACGGCATCCACGTCGACGCGCCAGTCAGGAGTGCGAGGGCCCTCCACACTCTGCCCGCCGCACAATTCCGTCGAGAACCGATACATGCCGAACGTCGGCGTGCAGTCGATGGCCTCATCGCCAGGCTCCAGGTAGATGCGGCAGATCAGGTCGATCAGCTCGTCTGACCCGTTCCCGAGGAGGACGTGATCGGGCGAGACACCGGCGTACTCGGCAACGAGCGAGCGGAGCATCTTCTGGCCCGGATCCGGATACCGATGGTAGAGCGTGTATCGGGCGAGCGCGTCCTGGACACGAGGACTCGGCCCATACGGGTTCTCGTTGGCGTCGAGCTTGATCAGGCGCTCGACGGGGATCTCAGCCCGTTCGGCGACGAGGTCCGGATCCTCGGGTGGAGCGTATGGCGCCATCCGCATGACCCAGGGGGTAGGAGCGGGGGACTGGGAGCTAGTCCGCAGTCTGTTCACCAGTCTTCACTCCGCTTGGGTGCGCGTGATACATCCCCCATCCCTTAACCCCTAACCCCTTCGTCCAGCCGCATCTCGATGGCCGCTGCATGCGCAGCGAGACCCTCGGCCCGCGCGAGGACGATGGCGGGCTCCGCGAGCTCGCGCAGCCTCTCAGGACCGAACGCGAACACCGAGACGACCTTGGTGAATTCGTCCGTGTTCAGCGGCGATGCGAAGCGAGCGGTGCCACCCGTCGGCATGATGTGGCTCGGGCCGGCGGTGTAGTCTCCGATCGCCTCGACCGACGACTCCCCGAGAAAGACGCCGCCTGCGTTGCGCACCTGCCCGAGATACTGCCAAGGGTTGCTGACCGACAGGCAGAGATGCTCCGGCGCATGCTCGTTCGCGAAAGCGATGCCGTCAGCGACGGAGGGCGCGACCACGATGGCACCGCGCAGCCCGAGCGACTGCTCGATCACGTCTCGGCGCGGAGCGCTGACAAGCTGCCGGCTCACCTCAGTAGCAACGTCGTCGGCCATTGCGCGGGCGGTGCAGATGAGGATCGACTGCGCCAGCGGATCGTGCTCAGCCTGGGCCAGCATGTCCGCTG
>WHTR01000043.1 GCA_009377635.1 Chloroflexota bacterium | reverse complement strand
CCAACCATCCTGCTCAAGCAGGCGGATGAGCTCGGAGACCTTCACCGAAGTAACTTACGGCCGCATAACTCCGGGCATGAGCCGCGCGCTCCTGCGCGTCGGCTCATGCCTATGTTAGGGTTTCCCTGTCTGGGTGGGACGTTTGAATCTTTTTCGCCAATTCTTTAAGGTCTGGATCGCCCAGCCATTGCTCTCGCTCCGCCGTATAATTGCCCCATCCCGTTTCTGATTGCTGGAGGAATCGCACCATGCCGACGATCCCGAGATTTGTGCGCAGGACGGCCAAGCCCTGCTCGCGAATCTGTTCCAGCGTCATTGCTTGCGAATTCATGGCTGTACCATCTCTAAGAGCCAATCCAACGGATTCGCCACACGGACCTTCAGCTGCGCTGTGTGGCGTGCTGCGATGCGGAGCACGCGATCATCTGTCGTGAGCAAGACGTCGACCATCGCCCCCTCAGCACAGGCGAGATGGAGGGCATCGTAGGTGCGAAACCCCATCGCCTTTACTTCCTGCGCACGTGCGACAGCGCTAGCCGTGAGCGCGGCTGTGCTGTATGCCCCGCTGAGCATACTCCTGACACGAGACCGTCGCTCGCGACTTGGCGTGTTGTTGACTTCTTCTACAACGGCGCTGCTGAGCCACTGCCATTCCCTTGCATCGCAGCGTCCCAAGATCAAGAGAACCGCCTCGGCTTCCAATCGGATGCGCTCTTGGAGCTGATCATCAAACGGGCGGTTCAAGCAACAGACGTCAAGATAGATGCGTGGCATCGGTGAAGACTCTACCATACGGACCTGTAATCTGCTGCGAAGCTGCCCCTGATCTCAAGCAGACAACATGAACTTGCCTCAAAAACCTAACGGATGGGACGCTCAGCTGCGAGCGCCGCTAGATGTGCCCCAGAGTAGTAGGGAGGTCGCCGCCAGGGGGAAGGGGGCCGCCCTGCGAGCGAAGCGAGTCGCTCGGTCGGCGGCTGCGGCGAATCATGCGGCGCCGACCTCAATGACGTTCCCTTCGCTCCGCGGCTCGGGAATCGGGAGACCTTGCTCCCTAAGGCCCTCGATATGGAGCGCGGTCGCCTCGCGAATCAGAGCCAAGGCTTCCTCGCGCGTGTCGCCGGCGGCGATGCACCCCGGCAGATCTGGGACATGAGCCCCCCAGCTCGTATCGCCCCGCTCAAGAATCACCGTGTATCGCATGTGCCCCGTTCCTATTCTTTCAACCCAGCCTGCTTCAGTGCCGAATTCAACGTGCCCGGCGGAACATCGGCGCTCGGCTTCCCTGCGACTGTGACGAGCCCAGGCTTCGTCGGGTGGCTGAACTGGCGATGGCTGCCGCGCGTTCGCGCGAGCTGCCAACCATCCTGCTCAAGCAGGGGATGAGCTCGGAAACTTTCACACTAGAAACTGCAGGGCCGCATAACGCACAGCATCAGCGGCGGCGCGCAGCGCCGTCCGCTGCAACCGGTTGTTAGGCAACCACCCACAGAAGTTGCCCAGCCTGGACCGTGTCCAACGCCGCTCGTAGCTTCGGCATGATCGGACGAAGATCCGTAATGTCGTTCGAGCGCGCCAGAAGCACTGCGATAGATAGCCGCAGACTGCCGAGATTCTGCTGCGCTGGCAGGTGCCTGTCCATGGTCACGAAGACGTCGAATCGCTCGTCTGCGAGCCGCAAGAGCTCCCCGTTCTTCCGACCCGTCCAGCCCATCTCTGCAACCGTCCAGACCTCATGCCCCGGCAGCTCCGCCTTCAGTCCTCGAGGCACTGACTCGTCAAGAAGAACGCGCATGCTCGAGCACGGCTGTGCCCGCTTCGTCAAGCGCTGCGACCGCCTGCTCGCGCGTTACCGAGGGGAAGTCGGCCAAGAACTCGTCGAGCGTGTGGCCACCCTCCACATAGTCGATGAGCGCCCGAAAGGGCACTCGGGTGCCCACGAAGACCGGGGTCCCGCTCATGATGTCGGGGTCGGTGTGAACGACCGAGGTGCGTTTCATTGCTACCACTCCTCCGGGTCGATTGTACTCATACTGTGCCTGGGCGCCGAACGCCTGAATTAAGCCGAGCCGCGAAGCGGCTTCGGCTTGAATGAATTGTCAGGCCTCGTGGCGCAGACTATCCGACTCGGCGCTAGTGTCTGATCCGCCACTCGTTGCGTCAGATTGATATCCGATGCGGTCGAAGAGCATGCCCATCCGATCAATTCGCCACAACTGGGCCATCACAACTAAAACCGTTCCCAGAATCGTCGGCCAAATCTCAAGCTCTAGTAATCCCCAGCCGATGCAGCCGAACCCTACTAGCCCTACACCAATCAAAAGCCCGAGGATTTGTCGCTCGATTCGCGGTACTCGCGACCGATGCTCAAGCCACCTTCTCTCACCATAGATTCCCTTGGCCGCCCAACTACTGTCGCCGCTCACCGGCGAGAATACACGCGGGTTTAGCCAAAGCCAAAGCGCAACTAGCGCCACTGCACCTAGTGCCCACACTCCAATCCAGACACGGCTCCACACGGCAAGGATGAACGCTGGGATGGCTAAAAAGCGTGTGACGACGCTCCAAGGATTGGCGTGACGGCGCCACGCTTCCTCGTTCATGCGGAACGCTTTCGCCACCTTCGTGGTGAGTTTCATTCCAGTAGATTCCTTAACGCATGGACCGATGGCGATGCTTGGAAAAGGCCTAACACTGATTAGATCGATCCGCGTAAGATGCGAAATACTGGGTTCCGACCCGTACAAAGCACGCCGTTGACACGAAGAATGCTACTGCGATGATCCGTTCCGGCGCACAGCCACTGGCGCCTCTGGTACGCGCTTTCACGGCGTCTTATGCGGATCGGTGCAACAATCCACTTGGTCCAGTTCAAAGCCCGTCGACCGGGCTGCGAACCCCAGCCGGCCCGCGGTTGAGGACATGCGTATAGATCATCGTCGTCTTCACGTCGCTGTGGCCCAGCAGCTCCTGGACGGTGCGAATATCGTAACCGCCTTCCAGGAGATGAGTCGCAAATGAATGCCGGAACGTGTGGCATGTAGCGCGCTTTGTCAGGCCGGCCTTGACGACGGCGTCTCTTACGGCTAGCTGAACCAGTGATTCGTCAATGTGATGGCGGCCCTGCTCCCTTGTCTGGAGATTCATCCACCGGTGCTCCTGCGGAAAGACCCACTGCCAGCGCCAGTCGGCGGCGGCCTTTGGATACTTTCGGTCCAGGGCCGTCGGCATTTGAACGCGGCCCCAGCCTTCGGCCAAGTCCCGCTCATGAATCGCCCTGACCTTCCTGAGGTGGTCCTGAAGCGAAGCCCGAAGAGACGCGGGAAGCATCGTGATCCGGTCTTTCGCGCCCTTGCCGACGCGGACGGTGACCATTCGAGAATTCCCCCCGTTCCTTACTCCGTCGGCTGGGCGATCGCGTCGGACTCCTCGACGACGACGGTCTCGTAGGTACCGTCGTCCCGCCGTCGCCGACGCACGCTGCGCGTGCCGGGCTCCACCTTTTGCAGGTCGTCGAGGCTCTTCAGGTAATCGATGTAGAGGGTCCCGTCCAGGTGGTCGATCTCGTGCTGAAGGATGTGCGCGAGCTGCCCGTCGGTGTTCAACCGCACGTCCTTACCGCGGCGGTCCTTGCCCTTCACCGTCACGCGGACCGCGCGAGGGACCGTTCCCCAATAGCCGGGGATCGACAGGCAGCCCTCGTCCGCCATCCACTGGCCCTCTTTCTGGAGGACCTCCGGATTCACCAGTACAGTTTGGTGCAGCTCGTCTGATTCTTCGTCTTGATACTCCGCGACGATGACGCGCAGCAGCACGCCGATCTGCGGCGCCGCAAGCCCTCGGCCTTCGTTGGCATGCATGGTCTCGACCATGTCGTCGATCAGATGCTGGATCGTCGCATCCACCTTCTTGACTTTGACGGACTTCATGCGCAGCCGTGGGTTCTCGTACGTCAGGATAGGTCGGATCGGCACGGATTGCTCCTTGAAGCGTTTCCAGATCTGGACTGATTTTACCGCAGCCCCGTCGGCGAACGAACAGATGACTATAATTCACATCGTGAAGGACAGGACCGCACGTATCCCCACACCCTCGGTGTATCGTGGCGAGCCTCTGTTCCAGGGGCCGGACGCCCCCGCCTACGATAACCTCATGGCCTGTGTGAAATGCGGCCTGTGCCTCTCCGTCTGTCCCACGTACGCGACCGACGCTGTCGAGATCCAGTCCCCCCGAGGACGCGTCCAGCTCATGCTCGCCGTGGAGCAGGGCCAGATCCCCCTCGCTGACCCCGTCGTCGAGCACCTGTACCATTGTCTGGACTGTCGCGCCTGCGAGACGGTGTGTCCATCGGAGGTGCGAGTTGGGGAGCAGGTCCTCCTGATGCGAGGCCTCGCGGAGGGCGAGCGGCCGAGACACTGGCTCGCGCGACTGATCCTCGAGCAGCTCATGACCCATCCAGAGCGGCTCGAGCTGGCCGCGTGGCCCTTGCGGCTCTACCAGTGGCTCGGGATCCAGTGGCTTGTCCGGAAAAGCGGCGTCCTGAGGCTCCTCCCGAAGGCCCTCCAATCGATGGAGCGGCTGCTCCCGACGCTCCCGCGCACGCCGCTGCGCCGGGCGCTGCCGGAGGTGACCCCGGCCGTCGGCGCACGGAGCTACCGCGTGGGCTTCTTCCTCGGGTGCGTCATGAGCCTCGTCTTCGCGAAGACGAGCGCCCGGACGGTGCGCGTGCTGGCCGAGAACGGATGCGAGGTCGTCCTGCCCAAGGCCCAGAAATGCTGCGGCGCGCCCCACGCGGGCGAGGGGGACATCGCAACGCTGAAACATCTCGCCCGCCACAACGTCGACCTCTTCGCCGGCTACGAGCTGGACTACATCGTCGCCGACTGCGCCGCGTGCAGCGCGCAGACGAAGGAGTACGCCCAGCTTCTGGACGACGATCCGGCGTATGCCGAGCGCGCGAGGGCTTTTGCTGCCAAGGTGCGCGACGTGACCGAGTTCCTGGCGGAGATCCCGCTGCGGGAGCCGGCCGCGGAGGTGCGGCGCAAGGTGACCTACCACGAGGCGTGCCACCTGTGCCACGTCCAGGGGATCACGCAGGAGCCGCGACGCGTGCTCGGCGTCATTCCCGGGGTCGAGCTTGCTGAGATGAGGGAGGCGAGCTGGTGCTGCGGGAGCGCCGGCATCTACAACCTGACCCACGTCGAGCGCGCAGATCAGATCCTCGACCGCAAGCTGGACAACATCGCCTCCACGGGCGCCGACACGGTGGCGACGGCGAATCCTGGCTGCCTGCTGCAGCTCATGGCAGGTGTCCGCGAGCGCGGCATGGCGGTGGACGTAGTCCACCCGGTCGACCTCCTCGCGGAGTCGTACGGCGCCGACCGGGCGTGAGAGCGCCGCTACGGCGCAACCTCGACGATCATCTCGAGCTCGACGCACATGTTCATCGGCAGCGACACGGTCCCGAAGGCGGAACGGGCGTGCTTGCCCCGCTCGCCAAAGACGTCTACGAGCAGGTCCGAGGCCCCGTTGACCACGGCCGGCTGGTCGACGAACGCCGGCGTGCAGTTCACGATGCCGAGCATCTTCACCACGCGCGTCACGCGGTCCAGGTCACCAAGCTCCGTCTTCAGCGTCGCGAGCAGGCTCAGCGCCGCCAGCCGGCGGCCGCCGCATAGCCCTGCTCGACGGTGACGTCCCCTCCGAGCTTCCCTGGGTAGGCAACTGCACCATCCCGTCTTGCTCCGCGCCCGGAGAGGTACACGAGATTGCCGGTTCGGACCGCGCCGACGTAGTTGGCGATCGGCTGCGGCGTCTCCGGTAGCTCCAGACCCAGCTCCGTGAGTCGGTCCTCAATCTTTCCCACGTTGTCTCCCCTCTCAGTCGTAATGCGCTTTCCGCGGATGACCCGTGCCGAATCTCCAGATCAGCTTCTGGCGAGCTTCGTTGGAGCCTCAGCAAATGGGGTATACATCGGGGTATGTACGATGTCGACCGCGTCGCTGCCGCGCTCCGCGGCGTTCTGCCGTCGGACCGGGTCACCACCGCGCCCGAGGACATGATCGTCTACTCGTACGATGGCACCTGGCTCGTGGGTCGCCCCCAGATGGCGGTCACCCCGCTCGACGCCCGGGAGGTCGCCGCCGCGGTCAGGGTTGCCGCGGACGAGCATGTTCCTATAGTTCCCCGCGGCGCGGCCAGCGGGCTCGCCGGGGGCGCCGTGCCAGCGTTCGGTGGCATCGTCGTCAACATGACGCGGATGAACCGCATCCTCGACATCGACCGCGTCAACATGACGGTCGTCACGCAGCCGGGCGTCGTCACTGCGAGTCTCCAGGCGGCAGTCGAGCGGGAAGGGCTGTTCTATCCGCCCGACCCAGCGAGCCTCCGCCAGTCGACCATCGGCGGGAATATCGCGACCTGCGCCGGTGGCCCGCG
The DNA here is from genome assembly GCA_009377635.1 of Chloroflexota bacterium. Lineage (GTDB taxonomy): Bacteria > Chloroflexota > UBA6077 > UBA6077 > SHYK01 > WHTR01. The sequence goes on along the minus strand of WHTR01000043.1, from coordinate 19,288 downwards.
ATGCCTGAAGTACGGTGTCACCCGCGACTACGTCCTGGGCCTCGAGGCGGTGCTGCCGAGCGGTGAGATCATGCGCACCGGCGCGCGCACCGCGAAGAACGTCACGGGCTACGACCTCACCCACCTGTTCGTCGGCTCTGAAGGCACCCTCGGCCTCGTGACGGAGGCGACGCTCCGCCTGGTCCCGCTCCCCCGCGCTCGGCGCACCGTCATGGCGGACTTCTCGACCGTGTCAGGCGCCGCCAGCTCCGTCACGGACGTCCTGGAGGCAGGCATCGTCCCCTGCGCCATGGAGCTGATGGACAATACGACGATCCTCCTAGTAGAGGAGCACCTGCATGCGGGTCTCAACACCCGGGCAGGCGCGCTGCTGCTCATCGAGGTCGACGGCGATCCCGAGGTCGTGCCACGCCAGGCCGAGGAGATCGCGGCCATCTGCCAGCAGCGCGCGAACGGGGTGCGTCTCGCGGGAGACCAGAAGGAGGCGGACACCCTCTGGACGGCGCGGCGCTCTGTCGCGTCGGCCTTCGGAAAGCTCCGCCCGCACCGTCTCGGCGAGGACATCGCCGTGCCTCGGAGCAAGATCCCGGAGGCGGTGGAGCGGATCCGGGACATCGGCATCGAGCACGACCTGACTATCGCGATCTTCGGCCACGCCGGCGACGGCAACCTCCACCCGAATATCTTGCTCGACCTGCGGGATGAGGACGAGACGAGCCGGACGCTGGCAGCCGCGGAAGAGATCTTTCGTGTTGCCATGCAGCTCGGCGGCGTGCTCTCCGGGGAGCACGGCATCGGCCTCCTCAAGCGCGACTACCTGGCGGAGAACCTGGACCCGCAGGCCCTCGCGGTCATGCGCGCCATCAAGCGCACCATCGACCCGCAGAACATCATGAACCCCGGCAAGGTCCTCAGCCCGAACTAGTGGGCCAATTCGCATGTCCGTTGCCATAGCGGCGATGCCTGCGATTCCCCCGGTGATCGGAAATGACAGGCTATAACTGGCAGCTTCGGGAGATGCACGGGATGCGCACGCCAGCGACGGATACCGGAAGGGGTTTACGACGTTCGGACGGGCGGCGGTGCTCCTTGTGCCGTCTCGCTGGAGCGTCGGGCGAACTCGCGCAACGCGCCGACTTGCTCCTCGTTGGGCGACGCCTGCCAACGGCGTGCTTTCACCTCCGCCAGCGCGTCCGAGAAGCTCCTGCCCTGGGCAACGAGCACGGAGCAGCCCAGGAGCGGGGCGCGTCCGACGCCGTGGCCGCAGTGCACGTACACCTTCTCGCCGCGCTCGATGCAGTCCAGCACCCACTGGACGCCGGCATCCAGCGCCGCCTGCGTGAGCGCGTGGGCGTCGGGTGTCGGCAGCCGGAGATATGCGATGCCGCGCCGCCCCAGCGCCTCCGCGTCGTCTGACGCCTCCTTGCGGCAGTCGACGACCCCCCTGATGCCGAGAGCTTCGAGTCGGGGGATTTCCGACATGTGGAACGCCCCGCCGACGGCGACCTGCTCGGTGATCCACGAGAGGTTCAGGCGCGTCGGCGACAGCTCGGCGACGCGGGCAAATCCCTTTCGAACGAAGCGAAGCAGTTCTTCAAGCAATGTCTCGTGCCTCGAGGGCCTACCCACGATGTCGCTCAGCCTGGAATGCCTGGTCCTCGAGGTAGTGCTCCGCCGCGATCGCTGCCGTCGTGGCGTCGCCGACGGCGGTGGTGATCTGCCGGGCGAGCTGGGCCCGGACGTCCCCCGCCGCGTAGAGGCCGGGCACCCGGGTCTCCATGCGGTCGCTCACGAACAGGAACCCCTGCTCGTCGTGCTCGAGGTGCTCCTCGAAGAGGCCGCTGTTCGGGCTGAACCCGATAAAGACAAAGACGCCGTCCAGTGGCACCCGAGTCAGGCCGCCGTCCCGGACGCTTCGGACATCGGCCCAACCGACGAGCTGGGAGCCGCCGATGGCGTCGACGGCGGCACTCGTGATGAACTCGATTTTCGGGTTCTCTCGCGCCTTGTCCTGCAAGATCGGCTGGGCCCGGAACTCGTCGCGGCGGTGAATGATGTACACCTTCGAGGCGTGGCGCGTGAGGTAGATCCCTTCCTGGAAGGCGGAATCCCCGCCACCGACGACCGCCACGACCTTGTCGCGGAAGAGCGGCCCGTCGCAGACCGCGCAGTACGACACGCCTCTGCCCGCGAACTCGTCCTCGCCGGGCACTTCCAGCTTCCTGGGCACCCCGCCCGCCGTCATGATCACGGTCCGCGACCGGAGCTCCGCTCCGTCCTCCGTTTGGAGGACGAAGATTCCGTCCTCGCGCCGGATCTGCTCGACCGCCGCCTGCTCGATCTGCAGGCCGAATTTCCGGGCGTGCTCGTCCATCTTCTCGGCCAGCTCGCGACCGGTCGTCGAGATGAAGCCCGGGTAGTCCTCGATGAGCTCGGTATTGAGTAGCTCGCCGCCGGGCAGCAGCTTTTCGACGAGGAGGCTGCGCAGGTTCGCCCGCGCGGCGTAGAGTCCGGCCGTCAAGCCAGCCGGTCCCCCGCCAACAATCACAACATCCCACAGTTCTTCGGTCACACATTCCTCCGGGGGCGGACCCTATTCTCTTTCCACCGTGACACCCGCATTCCGTAGGTACATGACCGTGCGGGTTTCACCGTGGATTCCGTTTCGTGGACAGGCGCGTCCCTCTTTTCTGTGTAACGCAGGCCGTCAGGGTCATGTTTCGTCCCGCCCGCTACACCCGAACGAGCGTCCAGGCGGCGACGACGGTGCCGACAATGGCCGCTCCGTAGCAGAGAAAGGCGATGGCCGTCCGGCCGCCGTGAATCCCCAGGTCGAACAGGAGGTATCGGAACCGGTGGGCCCAATGGAAGAGCGGGAGCGAGACGAGTGCCAGCAGGTAAAGCTTGACGACGGGATGGCTCACGAGCGCGGCGAGCCGCTGCGGGCTGTACGCTTCTTGGGGAGCGGCACCCAGGGGGATGAGCATGCCGTTCACGAGCATGTGGACCGGAAGCAGGAACGCGGCGATGAAACCTCCGGCGCCGAACAGCCCCCACCAGAGCGGCTCGATCGTGTTGATCTTATACATGTGTCACCCCACGAGAATGGGCGTGGCCACGACCAGGGCGATCACGATGGAGGCCACGGCCCAGACGGCAAACATGAGTGCGTTAATGGCGGTCCCCGGGATCGGTGACTTTCCCAGGCGGATGTACAGCACGCTGCCCATCAGGTTGAACCAGGTCCACACGTGATATAGAACGAACAAGAGGCTGACGAAGCTGAACAGAACCCACCCGGGCGAGCGCATCTGGCTGAGCCATCCAGCGTAGTCCGCCTTCATGAGCGGGACCTGCGCCAAGAAGAGGATCGCCCAGAGCGCCCCGAAGACGGCGGTCAGCTCGCGGACCATGTACAGCGTGTAATGGGTGCTCTTGAGCCACCAGGCGACCGGCATCCGCCAGCGGTAGGCGCGGGTCCGGCTCTCGGCGCTCGTCGCCACTACCGCTTTCCCCACGGCATCAGGATCGACCGGAACCAGTCGTTCGTCGTCGCCAGCTTGGTCCGCTGAATCGCACTGGCGGGATCTACGTTCTTCGGACAGACCACCGAACACTCACCGATGTACGTGCATTCCCATATGCCCTCGGAGCTTCCGATGACGGGCATCCGCTCATTGCGGCCCTGGTCCCGCGAGTCCATGTTGTACCGGTGTGCGAGGGCGATCGCGGCCGGCCCCAGGAACCGGGGCTCCATGCCGTAGACCGGACAGGCTGAGTAGCACAGCATGCAGTTGATGCACATGCTGAACTGCCGGTAGTCATCGACCTCCTCCGGCGCCTGTCGAAACTCGTGGCCGAACCCAACCGGCGCCGTCTCGAGGTCGTCGCGAATGATGTAGGGCTTGACCTCCGCGAGCTTGTGCATGAAGTCGTCGATGTCGACGACCAGGTCGCGGATGACGGGGAAGTTCGCCAGCGGCTCGACGCGCACCTCGTTCGGGAAGTAATCACGGAGGAAGGCGGCGCACGTGAGTTTCGGGACGCCGTTCACCATCATGCCACAGCTGCCACACACGCCCATGTGGCACGACCACCGAAACGAGAGCGAGCCGTCGTGTCGGTCCTTGATGTACTGAAGCGCGTCCAGCACAACCCAGTCGTCGTGGTACGGAATCGTGAAGGTCTGGCTGACCGGTTGCCGGTCCTCGCCGGGGCGGAAGCGCGTGACACTCAGACCGATGGTTCGCTCAGCCAATGAACCTCCCTGACGCCCTAGTACTTCCGTTCTTCCGGCTCCCACTTCGTGATGACGGCCTCCTGCCACTCCACCCGGGGCCCGTCGGGCGTCCGGGAGATGAGGCTGTGTCCCAAGAACCTCTGGTCGTCCCGATTCGGGAAGTCGCGGCGCGCCTGGGATCCCCGCGACTCCTCCCGGAGGAGGGCAGGCACCACCACGCTCTCGGCGAGCTCGAGCATGTTCTCAAGCTCCAGGGCGCCCATGAGCTCAGTGTTGAAGACGCTGCTCTTGTCGTCGAGCCGCACGCGTCGGAACCGCTCCTGGAGCTGCCGGATCTCCTGCCGTGCGGCGCTGAGTCCCTCACCGGTCCGGAAGACTCCGACGTAATTCTCCATGACTTGTTGCAAGTCGCCGCGGACGAGGCCGATGCGTTCGGTGCCGGTGTCGTCCTCGAAGAAACGCTTCTTGGTCGCCCGATCGTCGTCCGCTGCCTGAGCCTCGAGTGCATGGAGAGCGCCGTCCGGGGTCTCCCGAGCCCGCTGCGCCGCTATCTTGCCCGTGCGGGCGCCGAAGACGAGGCATTCGGTCAGGGAGTTGGATCCGAGACGGTTCGCTCCGTTGAGCCCCACCTGCGCGCTCTCGCCGCACGCGTAGAGCCCGGGAAGGGACGTGGCGCCGTCGATGTTGGTCCGCACGCCGCCCATCATGTAGTGCACGACCGGACGTACGGGAATGGGCTCGCGGACCGGATCGATGCCGACGTAGTTCTCCGCCAACTCGCGCACAAAGGGGAGCTTGCTGTTGATCCGTTCTTCACCCAGGTGCCGCAGGTCCAGGAGCATGTAGTCTCCGTAGCGCCCCGGAACCCCGCGCCCTTCCTCGAACTCGGTGATCATCGATCGGGAGATGATGTCCCGTGGGCCCAGCTCCATGCGTGTCGGCACGTACTGGCTGAGAAATCGGTCGCCACCCTTGTTGAGGAGGTAACCGCCCTCACCGCGCGCAGCCTCCGTGATGAGAATGCCCGTCCCCGGGAGGCCGGTCGGGTGGTACTGGGGGAACTCCATATCGGAAATCGGTGCGCCCGCCCGGTAGGCGAGGGCTAGCCCGTCGCCCGTGTTGATGAAGCCGTTGGTCGTAAAGGCCCACAATCGGCCGCATCCGCCGGTGGCGAGGATGGTCGCCTTGGCCGAGAACGCCCGGAACTCGCCCGTCCGGAGGTCGAATGCCACCACACCCCGACACGCCCCGTCGTCCACGAGCAGCTTTGTCACGAAGTGTTCATCGTAGCGGACGATCCGGTCGAAGCGGAGCGAGTGCTGGAAGATCGTGTGGAGCATGTGGAAGCCAGTCTTGTCCGCCGCGAAGACCGTCCGGTTGATGCTCATCCCGCCGAAGGCGCGGACGGACACCGTTCCGTCGGGCTCGCGGCTCCAGGGGCAACCCCAATGCTCCATCTGGATGACTTCCTTCGGCGCCTCATTGACGAGGTACTCCACGACGTCCTGGTCGGCGATGAAGTCGCTTCCCTTGACCGTGTCGAAGGCATGGAGATCGGTGCTGTCGCCCAGGTCGGCACGCACAACCGCGGCGGCTCCGCCCTCCGCTGAGACCGTGTGGCTGCGCATCGGGTAGACCTTGGATATGATCCCGACGCTGACGCCCTCTTGGGCCGCCGCGATCGCTGCGCGGATCCCCGCGAGCCCACCGCCGACGATGAGGAGATCGTGCTGTGCTACGTCCATGCTCGCACTATATTACCCGATGCTGGCCTCCGATCGCCGCACGGCGTCGCACATCCACTACCACGTCTGGGCACCCTCTCCCTAGATTCCGAGGATGAGGCGCGCGATGGTGAGGTACATGAGCAGACCCGTCGCGTCGACCAGTGTCGTGAGCAACGGCGCGGACACGACAGCGGGGTCCGTTCGCAGTCGATGAAGGACCAGCGGCAGCATCGCGGCGACGATAGCGGACCACACGACGATGAAGATCGCCGCGACGGCGACCGCCAGGGCGACACCCACCTCGACCCCCATCGTCTCTGCGCGAAAGAACAGAGCCACCGCCATCACGAGCCCGATGGTCAATCCGAGCAGCAGCTCCCGACGCAAGACGCGCCAGACGTCGGTGAGCACAACGTCGCCGACGGCGAGGGCCCGAACGACGGTCGTGACGATCTGAGAACCGACATTTCCGCCGGTGCCGATCAGCAGAGGCACGAAAAACGCCAGCGACACGACCTGCCCCAGCGTCGCCGAGAACCCCTGGAGGACGGCGCTCGTCGCCGTGCCCGCGACGAGCAGCGCGCCGAGCCACACGACGCGCTTGCGGAAGAGCTGGGGGAGGGACGCGGTCAGATACGGCTCACGGAGAGGCTCGGAGCCGCCGAGTCGCTCGATATCCTCCGTCGCCTCCTCCTCCAGCACGTCTGCCAGGTCGTCCGCCGTGACGACGCCCATCAGACGGGCGTGGTCGTCCACCACGGGAATCGCCAGCAGGTCATGCTCCATCAGCAGGCGCGCCGCCTCCTCCTGGTCTGCCTCGGCCGGCACGCGGATGACCTGACGTCGCATGATGTCACCGATCCGCTGGTGCGGGTCGGCTAGAACGAGGTCGCGGAGGCTGAGGACGCCGAGCAGGTGCCCGCGCGTATCCGTGACGTAGATCGTGTAGATCGTTTCCGCCTTCGACGCGTGGGCGCGGATGAGGCGCATCGCCGCGGCGACCGTGACGCTTGGAGACACCGCGACAACGTCCGGTGTCATTCTCCCGCCCGCGGTGTGAGGCGGGTATGCCAGGAGATCCCGGATCTCCTGCGCATCGACGGTCCTCATCTCCGCGAGAATGCCCTCGGCCTCTGATCTGCGCAGCTCCTCGACGACGTCCGTCGCGTCGTCGGGCTCCATCTCCTCGAGAATGTCGGCGGCCTCAGCGCGGCTGACGCGCACGAGCAGCCGCGCTGCCTCGCTCGGGTCCATCTGCGCCACGGCGTCCGCGATCCGCTCCGTCCCAAGGTACGGCTCGACGCGCGACAGATCGTTGGGGGCGAGAATGATCAGGAGATCAGCCAGCTCAGTGGGTGCGAGGGCGGCGGCGATCTCGCCGGCCGCGGCCGCATTGCCGTTGACGAGCATCGCCCGAACGCGACGCACGTCGGCGAAGGTTGGTCGTAGGCGCATGGCTGCACCTCTTCCCGCCACAAGTGCAATCGACCGGCGACAAGCAGGGCGTGGCCACTGGATGGGAGTGCCCACAAGCTCGAGAGGAGGCGGCGCCGCGTTTGGGGGAAGGAGGAAGGGCCTGCGCGACGAGGAGAACGGGGACGCTAGGCCCTGCGAACCCTTTGGCCCCAGGGCGCCGCATGGGCTCCCGCCTGCTGCGCTATTCGGTTGTCCTGGGGCCTGCGTTGACTTGGTAGCTCTGCGTCCACTGGGTCCCTATCTGGAGCTGGAGTTGCCTGCTCCACGCGTATCTTACCTGTCACGTGCCCAGTTATGCCAATCGACCGCTCGTCCGTTTCCTGTCAGACGAGGGCGGACCAGCCGATGGAAGAGAGGTATTGCTCCATGTTCGAGCGGGTCTCCCTGATATTGTCCCCGCCGAACTTCTCGAGGTACCCGTCGGCCAGCACCAGCGCGACCATCGCTTCGACCACCACGGCAGCGGCTGGCACGGCACAGATATCCGACCGCTGGTACTCCATGACCGTCTCTTCGCCGGTCCGCATATCGACGGATGGCTGTGGTGTGAGGGTGGTCGAGATGGGCTTCATCGCGGCGCGCACGACGATCGGTTCGCCATTCGTCACACCTCCCTCGGTGCCGCCGGCGCGATTGGTGGCGCGGATCGGTCGCCCCTCACCCCAGCGGATAGCGTCCTGAACCTGTGTTCCCGAGCGCGCTGCCGAGGCGAAGCCATGGCCGATCTCGACGCCCTTGATCGCATTGATGCTCATCACCGCGCCGGCCAGGCGACCGTCCAGCTTGCGGTCCCAATGAACGAAGCTGCCCACGCCGGGCGCTAGGCCCCACGCGACAACCTCGACGACGCCGCCCAACGTGTCGCGGCCGGCCTTCGCCTCATCGATGCGGGCGATCATGCGTTGCGTTGTCTCCGGATCGTAGCACCGGACCTCGGACTCCTCGGCACGGCCGAACAGCTCCCCCCAGGGCAGATCCGGGACCGGGGCCTCGACGCCGCCGAGGGCCACGACGTGGCCGCCGATCTTCACGTCGAGCTCGCCCAGGAGGGACTTGGCCAGACCTGCCGCCGCGACTCGCGCCGTTGTCTCGCGGGCGCTGGATCGTTCGAGGACCAGGCGCATGTCGTCGTGCTGGTACTTCAGCGCGCCGGCAAGGTCGACGTGCCCCGGTCGAGGGACAGTGATGGGTGGCGGTGACTTGTCCTTCCAGTTGGCGTAGTCCTTGTTCTCGATGGTCATGGCGATGGGCGAACCAGTCGTCCGCCCCTGGGTCACGCCCGAGGTGATGTACGCGTAGTCCTGCTCGATGAGCATCCGACCCCCACGGCCGTACCCGCCCTGCCGCCGTCGGAGGTCCATCGCGATCTGGTCTTCCGATACAGGTACGGCGGCGGGCATGCCCTCGACGACGATGGTCAGGCCGGGCCCGTGGGACTCGCCGGCCGTCAAGAATCGAAGGAAGCGCAACACCGGTAGACTCCGTGTGCCCCAGAGTATGGCTGGCCGATTATATCCCCTCCCTCCCTCACGCCGGCGCGTCGATGGGCTGCGCTACAATGCCGGCGGGAGAGGGGACCGGTGGCCGACATCTCGGCTCGCAAGGCGGACCACATCGACATCACGACCCAGCGTGGCGTGACGCCATCCGTCTCGCCCGGCTGGGACGACATCCACCTCATGCACCGGTCGCTGCCCGAGGTCGATCTCGACGCCGTGGATCTGAGCGTCCGAGTGTTCGGACGTGCATTCCGGGCGCCTCTCGTCATCGCCTCCATGACCGGTGGGCATGCTCGGGCGGAGGAGCTCAACCGCCGTCTGGCGCGGGCGGCGCACGAATTCGGGCTCGCCATCGGCGTTGGCAGCCAGCGCGCAGCCATACGCCGTCCGGAGCTTCTCTCCACGTATCGAGTCGCTCGCGAGGCGGCGCCGGATGCCTTCCTGATCGCCAACGTCGGAGCGCCGCAGCTCGTACCCCAACGAAACGAGCCCGCGCTGAGCATCGAACAGGTGCTGGAGCTCGTGTCGAGCATGCGCGCTGATGCGCTGGCGATTCACCTGAACTATGTGCAGGAGGTCGTCCAGCCGGGGGGAGACACACGAGCGGCCGGGTGTCTGGAGGCGATCCGTCATGTTTCCGCTGCTGTGCAGGTGCCAGTGATCGCCAAGGAGACGGGCGCAGGTATCAGCCGGAGTCAGGCCCTGCTGCTCAAGGACGCCGGCGTCTCCGGGCTCGACGTGGGCGGCTCCGGCGGGACGTCCTTCGCCCTCGTCGAGTCGTATCGGGCCGCGGACCGCGAGCTCGGCGCGTCGGAACGTCTCGGGCAGCTTCTCGCGACATGGGGTCTGCCCACGGCGATCTCGGTCATCGAGTGCGCCGGCCTGGGGCTGCCGGTCATCGCGACGGGGGGAGTCCGCAATGGATTGGATGCGGCGAAGGCGCTAGCCCTCGGTTCGGACCTTGTCGGGGTCGCCCGCCCAATGCTGAGCGCGGCGCTCGAGGGCACCGACGCGCTGTTCGCGTATGTGGGTGAGTTCCTGCACACGCTCCGAGTTGCGCTCTTCCTGACTGGTTCGCGGACAGTGGCCGACCTCCGCGCGTGTCAGCGGGTCGTGGCCGGCCAGACGGCTGTGTGGGTCCAGCAGCTCGAGGCAGGACTGCAGTGATCAAAGTGCAGCTATGCGCGTCGCCGTCGAGGGAGCACGTGGACCTTCAGATCCCTCTCGAGCGTGGCATCCACCGTTCGCTCGACGACCAGATCCTGTATCTCGAAGTCGTTCGGCGATTCGGTGTAGACCGTGAGGTAGAAGCGACCGTCTGGCCCGACGCGAATGTCGAAGGTCGCTTCCGGAAACTTGGGTCGGATCGTCTCCTGGAGCTCCTCCAGAAACCTCGCCGTCGCGTCATCGTTCGCTGGAGCCGACCCGCTCACCGGATGTCGATCCGTTGGCAGATGTGCTCGACGAAGTCGTGCGCTCGCCGAACGGCCTCTGACGCCGTCTGTCGGTCGATGCGGTCGGGCTCATAATCTGCTTTCAGCCGCTCGTCGAAGATGGCCTTCAGGGTTGTCCGGAGGCGCCGCGGGTAGCAGCCGCGACGGTCGATCAGCACGGAGGGGAACTGTGTCTGGACCAGATCGTGGGGCCAGTACCGGTCCATCAGTGGCTGGACGCCCTCGGCGACAAGCGCCGCGACCGCTGCCTGGTAGCAGGCGTAGTAGGCCCGGTTCACCGCGTTGTCGCATAGATCATTCGCGAGCTCAACGTCCGCGCCGGCGAGGCTCGCCCGCGCTTTTCCCAGGTACACGGAAGGTGATTCAGGCGACTCCGCGCGTGGCCCGGCTGCGTTGACATCGGAATGCTCTGACACGTCCTCTCTTCTTTCGATTAGTTGCGGGAGAACGGGCCGAGGTTGCTGGGGCCACGTTGCTGGAGGAAGGCCTCCACAGACACGCTTTCCCGCGCGAGGATGTTTCGCTCCTGCTCCAGGCGATCCGTCGTCGACGCCAGCTCAAGCAGTCGCTGCCGCTCGTCATTCGGGACGCGGAGAATGCCGCCGATCAGGTATGAGAGATCCTCGGCGCTCGGCGGCAGTGACAGCGGCGCGATCTCCTGCTCGTACGCTGCCTGCAGGAGCGCGACGTATCGCTGCGCCGCCGCGCCAACGTTCTGCACCAGATCGCCGACGGTGGGCGCGGCCGCTGGTTCGTCGTCGAACGGCTCAACCTCCCCCACAACGTATGAGCGCTTCTCGGTCGAGTAGGTACGGACGCGGAATCGACGGGTCCCCATCGTCACGATATTCATGCGCCCGTCGTCGAGCCGATCGATTCCAACGATCTTCGCCATCGTTCCCACCTCGAACGGATCCGCCGGCGCCCCAACCTCCATGCCCTCCTTGATCAGCACGACGCCGAACGGTCGATCCTCATCGGCGCATGCGCCGATCATCTCGCGATAGCGAAGCTCGAAGATGTGAAGCCGCAGGGGCATACCGGGGAAGAGCACCGTGTTCAGGGGGAAGAGGGGGAGCTCCTCGGTCACGTGGGCCCTCCAGATGGGCTGATGGGCATTCTACTCGGACCCCGGATGTGGCGCTCGCGCCGTCTCGATCTTCAGCCGCGGGAGCCAGAGAGCGTACAATGTGGCAGTATATTGCTGGCTGCACGTTCGTCACAACCGCCCCACGAAGAGGACGAGGATGCGTACTGGCGTCGCTGAACAACAGGGAGAAGCTGAGCTGACTATCGAGAGTCCCGAGGCTGGCTTCGCCGAAGAGGAAGCCCTCCAGCACGTCGACGCGCTGTACCGGACCGCGCTTCGGCTGACACGAAATGCGGCCGACGCCGAGGACCTTGTCCAGGAGACGTATCTTCGCGCCTTTCGGTTTCGCGATCGGTTCGCCGCCGGCTCGAACCTGCGCGCGTGGCTCTTCAAGATCCTCACGAACACGGCGATCAGCCGGTTCAGACATACGAGCCGCGAAGCCGCGGACACCTCCTTGAACGAGATCGAGGAGTTCGAACTCTATGCGCATGCGGCCGACGTCCGCGATGTTGCGGAAGAGAGCGCCGAGGATGTGGCGTTGGGCGTACTGCTCGACATCGACGTGCGGAACGCGCTCGAGGGGCTCCCGGAGCCATTCCGCATGGCAGTGGTCCTCTCGGACGTCGAGGGGTTCTCGTACAAGGAGATCGCGGAAATGCTCGAGGTGCCGCTCGGGACCGTCATGTCCCGGCTCTTCCGGGGTCGTCGAATGCTCCGCGACCGGCTCGATGAGTACGCCCGGTCCGCAGCTCCTCGACCGGAGGGGTCCAGATGACGGACTGTATGGAGATCGTCCAACGCCTTGATCGGATGGTGGATCGAGAGCTGAGTCCCGATGAGGTGGCAGAGGTCGAGCGTCATCTGGAGTCGTGCCCTCCGTGCCAGCGAATGTTTCACTTCGAACGCCACCTGCGTTGGCTCGTGCGTCGGGCTTGCTGTGAATGCGCCCCCGAATCGCTCCGGGAGCGGATCCTTCAGCAACGGGGGGCGTAAGACCAGGCGGATCCCCGTCGCGGATTCGGCTAACGGGCGGGCCCGCGAGCGGAGGAGAGTTGTCATCCCGAGCGTAGCGAGGGATCTCCCGACGGACCAAGGTGCGTCAACAGGGGAGATCCTTCCTCGCTTCGCTCGTCAGGATGACGTGTTCGTGGAGGTCGCCCGCCGCGCGGCGCTTCGGTGACGAGTCCGATGCCCCTTGGACATCGGACTCTCTCTTGGTAGACTTCTGGGATAGTTGTCCATTTCTGTTACGAGGGTCGGTGCGGAACCGAGAACGGGCGCCTGGGCCGTCGTGGCTGCGGAGCGCCGCGCCAATGAGCATAAGGAGGAGTGACATCGCTCGCTGTGAGATCTGCGGTCGCACGGTGCGGCAGCCTTCGCGATCCATCGTCAATGGGGTGATTGTCTGCGCCTTGCACCACCCACGCCCTGACCAACGAGCCCAGCGACGGGATGACCGGTCGCGCCGGCCGGATTCCGAGCGACCGGCACTGAGCGGGCCGGCCCAATACGCGCCTCGGCCAGCAGTGGCCACCGGGCCAGCCGCGGCCCGCCCGATCGAGGCGGCCGTTGCGCCCGGTCGCGAGTCAGCGACGCCCGCCGCTCCTGAGGCGGTCGGCGATGGGGTGTGGGAAACGACACCAGGGCGCGAGGACGCGGCGCCTCCGGTTGGCGAGGAGCCATCCGTCCAGCGCTCGACGAGCTAGCGCCCGTCTGCCCGGTCATCAACTGGTTGCCCTCCGCCTCCTGGGAGCTGTGCGGGCGTCCCTGGGAGGCTCATAGGTGGATCACCCCCGTCGCTGGAAGGAGATGTGATGAGCAAGCCCCGGACGCTGGGAGAGCTGCAGCGCAGCGGCTACCAGACATTGAGTGTCAAGGATGAGATGCGGAAGAACCTCGCCGAGAAGGTCCGGAAGGGCGAAGAACTGTTCCCCGGCATCGTCGGCTTCGAGGATTCGGTGGTGCCGCAGATCGAAAACGCCATCATCTCTGGACAGGACATCATCTTGCTCGGCGAGCGCGGCCAGGCAAAGAGCCGCATCGCTCGGACGCTGATCAGTCTCCTCGACGACGAGATCCCCATCGTTGCCGGATCGGAGGTCAGCGACCACCCTTTCACGCCGATCAGTCGGTACGCGATCGAGCGCATCGAGGCTGAGGGCCCCGACACGGAGATCGAGTGGGTTCCCCGAGAACGACGCTACGGGGAGAAGCTGGCCACGCCGGACACGACGATCGCCGATCTCATCGGGGAGGTCGATCCAATCAAAGTGGCCGAGGGCCGGTATCTATCCGACGAGCTGACGATTCACTACGGGCTGCTGCCGCGGACCAACCGGGGGGTCTTCTGCATCAACGAGCTGCCCGATCTCGCAGAGCGGATTCAGGTCGGGCTTCTCAATATCATGGAGGAGCGGGACGTCCAGATCCGGGGATACAAGATCCGGATGCCGCTGGACGTCTTCATGGTCGCGAGCGCCAACCCCGAGGACTACACCAACCGCGGGCGGATCATCACGCCCATTAAGGACCGGTTCGGGTCGGAGATCCGCACCCACTATCCGAAAACCATCGAGTACGAGATGGACATTATGGAGCAGGAGAGCCGACAGGTCGGGCTCCCCGGCTTCCATGTCGAGACGCCGGCGTACATGAAGGAGATCGTCGCGGAGCTGACCCAGCTCGCACGGAAGAGCCCGGACATCGCCCAGCGGTCCGGCGTGTCGGTGCGCGTGTCCATCTGCAACTACGAGAACCTTGTCGCCAACGCGATCCGGCGAGCGCTCCGACTGGGTGAGGGCGATGTCGCACCGCGGGTCAGCGATCTGCCGTCGCTGCTCGCCTCAACGAGCGGAAAGATCGAGCTCGAGACCGTTGGCGACTCCCGCGAGGATCGGATCGTCGAGCGGCTCATCCAGGGTGCCGTCGTGAACGTGTTCAACCGCTACTTTGCCGTGCAGGAGTTCGACGAGCTGGTCCACGCCTTCGAAGGGGGGCTGAACATCGAGGTCGGGGACACTATGCCGTCGATGGAGTACATGCTGCAGGCCTCCTCGACGGTGGGAATGAAGTCGGCCGTCGCGAGGCTGGGCGTGCAGAACAACCCGGCGAGTATCGCCTCTGCGGTGGAGTTCGTCCTCGAAGGACTTCATCTGAACCGCAAGGTGAATAAGGATCGAATGGACCACCGGTCGCGCTACCGGAGGTAGTGCGCCCCGCGCGGGGCATGGCTGCGCAGGCTGTCACGCATCGATGCGCGTGCTTCCCGAACGGACCGAGCAGGAGGCCATGGACATGTCGTCAGGCAACGAGGAGAGCCGCTCTCCGTCGAGTCTCTTCCGACAACTCTATCGGTACTCTCGCTGGGACGGCACGCAGGAGGTGTCGCCGTTCGATCCGGATGAACTCATCGATAGCATCGCCGACGAGCTGCTCGGCGACGGCGACGTCCGGACCGCGTTGCAGCGTATCCTGCAGCGCGGGTTCCAGAATCAACAGGGCGATCGAACGATGGGGCTGCAGCGGATCCTCGAGCGGCTTCGGTCCCGGCGGCAGGAGCAGCTCGACCGCTACGACCTCGGCGGTCTCATCGACCAGATCAAAGAGAAGCTCGACGACGTGGTTCGTACCGAGCGCGAGGGCATTGATCGGCGACTGGCTGACGCAAGGGGACAGGGGACGGGTGACGGGAGTCAGGAGTCGGACGGGACCTCTGGCACGAATGCCGACCCCCAAGCCGCTGATGCCCAGGGCGGACCCCAGCCCCCAAGTCCCAACCCCCAATCCCCGAGCCCCCTTCAGATGCTGGAGAACATCGCGTCCAGGAAGCAGGAGTTCCTGAACCAGCTCCCGAGCGATCTCGGCGGCGCGGTCCAGGCTCTCAACGACTACGAGTTCATGGATCCCGAGGCCCGGGAGAAGTTCCAGGAGCTGCTGCGGATGCTCCAGCAGCAGATGATGCAGTCGTACTTCCAGGGCCTCCAGCAGAGCATGCAATCGATGACGCCGCAGGACCTCGCGGGGCTGCGTCAGATGCTGCAGGACCTGAATCAGATGCTGCGGGACCGGGCGGATGGGCGCGAGCCCGAGTTCGAGCAGTTCATGGAGCGCTGGGGCGACGCATTCCCCGAAGGCATCGAGAGTCTCGATGACCTCGTCCAATCCCTACAGGATCGCATCGGCCAGATGCAGTCGCTGCTTCAGAGCATGAGCCCGGAGCAGCGGCGCCAGCTACAGGAGATGGCCGAGCAGCTCATGGGGCAGGCGGGGATGGGCGAGGAGCTGGCGGAGCTCGCCGGCCTGATCGAGCGGTTGTCCCCCGCGGGCGCCTGGCAGCGGCAGTTCTCGTTCCATGGCGACGAGCCACTCTCGCTCGTCGAAGCGATGCACCTTATGGAGCATCTTCAGGAGATCGACGCACTCGAGCGCCAGGTCCAACAGGCGCGGGATCTCAGCAACATCGACCAGATCGACGTCGACCGGATCCGCGAACTGCTGGGCGAAGACGCTGCTCAGTCGGTAGAGCAGCTTCAGCAGCTGCAAAGGATCCTCGAGGAGGCCGGCTATATCACGCGACGAGGCGGCGAGCTCGAGCTGACGGCGCGCGGGATGCGTCGCATCGGAGAGAAAGCGCTCCAGGATATCTTCCAGCACCTCAAGCGCGACAGTTTCGGGAAGCACCCCATCAACTACCGGGGCGCCGGCGGCGAGCGCGTCGACGAGACGAAGGTCTACGAGTATGGGGACCCATTCGCGCTGGACATGGAGCAGACGCTGATGAACTCCGTGGTTCGCGAAGGGCCCGGGACGCCCGTTCGCCTTGCGCCGGGCGACTTCGAGGTCTATCGCCACGAGCTGGTCAGCCAGAGCTCAACGGTCATCATGCTCGACATGAGCCGCTCGATGTTCCTGCGAGGCTGCATCCTCGCGGCGAAGAAGGTGACCGTGGCCCTCAACTCCCTCATCAAGGGGCTCTACCCACGGGACAATCTGTACATCATTGCCTTCTCGTACTATGCCCGGCAGATCTCCCCAGAGGATCTACCGCGCCTGAGCTGGAGCGAGTGGGGCTACGGGACGAACATGCAGCACGCCTTCATGGTCTCTCGCCAGCTCCTCGCGCGTCACAACATGGGGAACAAGCAGGTCATCCTCGTGACGGACGGGGAGCCAACGGCGTATTTCGAGGGTGGCCAGATTGAGTTCTCCTACCCGCCGACGTACCGAACCTTCCAGGAGACGCTGCGGGAGGTGGGCCGCTGCACGCGCGAGAACATCGTGATCAACACCTTCATGATGGAACGCGGGCGGTACCTCACGGACTTCGTCGATCAGATGACGAAGATCAACCGGGGACGCGCCTTCTACGCGACGCCGGACCGGCTGGGCGAGTACATCCTGGTCGACTACGTCGATAACAAACGGAAGGTGATCCGGTAGCCTCATTGGGCCCTTGACCGTGAAGGCTGACGTCACGGTGGATGCCAGGGGTGTTCTGTGCCCCGTTCCCATCATCTGGACGGCGGAGCGGATGCGGCGCATGGGGACGGGCGAGGTCCTCGAGGTGTTAGCCACAGATGAGGCCATCCTCGATGATCTGCCGGCTTGGTGTCGGGCGACTGGACACGAATTCTTGGGCTTCGAGGTTAAGCCACCGATCTACCACGGCTACACACGCAAGCGGATATCGTGATGGTGCCTCGACGGACGGGTCACCCGGCGGGAGGTACGTGATGCGGGGAGGAGCTGTCGCTCCGAAACTTGAGACACTCGACATTCCCATCGCCGAGATGCGGCGGATCGTCGCCACGGCATTGGCGGAGGATCTCGGCTGGGGGGACGTAACGACCGACAACCTTGTGCCGTCGGCGACGCTCGCACGAGCGGCCGTCGTGTACCGATCGGGGGGTGTCGTGTGTGGGACGCCAGTGCTCGCGGAAGTCTTCCAGCAGGTCGACGAGTCCGTCGTCGCGGACGGTCTCGTACCCGAGGGAGACCGGGTCGCGACCGGTGCCGTGGTAGCCACCGTGCGAGGCCGCGCGCGGAGCATTCTCAAGGGGGAGCGGGTTGCGCTGAACTTCGTCCAGCGCATGGCGGCAGTTGCCACGGCGACGGCGGAGTATGTCAAGGCCGTGGACGGGCTCCCGGTGCACGTCATCGACACCCGGAAGACGACACCTGGCCTCCGCGTCCTCGAGCGGTACGCGGTCCGGATCGGCGGTGGGCGCAACCACCGGTACAATCTCTCCGACGGCGTGCTGGTCAAGGACAACCACCTGGTTGCCCTCCGCAATCAGGGTGTTGGCACGGTTGAGGCCCTTCGCCTTCTCCGGGATCGAACGCCTCACACTATCCGAATCGAGGTCGAGGTGGACCGGCTGGACCAGATCCCCGAGATTCTGGAGGCCGGCGTCGACGCGATCCTCTTCGACAACATGAGCCCCGAGCAGGTCCGGGTGGGGGTGCAGATGATCGCGGGGCAGGCGCTGACTGAGGTGTCGGGCGGCGTGCGCCTCGAGACGGTCCGGGCCTACGCGGAGGCTGGGGTGAACGTGATCTCCAGCGGCGCCCTCACGCATTCGACCCCGGCCCTCGACATTGGGCTCGACTTCAACGTCGAGGCCTGATAGTGCAGCGCGAGGTCTCGTGTCCGTACTAGGTCGCTTCGGGCCATCCGAGCCGACCCGCGTCATTCTCGTGCGTCACAGCCACGTTCACAACCCGAAGGAGTTGATCTATGGGCGTCTGCCGAGGATGCGGCTTTCGCGCGAGGGACGGGAAGCGACAGAGGAGACGGCGCGATTCCTGGCCGACGTACCCCTTGCAGCGATCTACACGAGCCCCCTGCTTCGAGCACGCCAGTCGGCAGCGATCCTCGGGAAGCACCACCCGGACGTGCCGATCCATCGGTGTTCGTGGCTCGTCGAGGTGCAGACCTCCTGGGAGGGCGAGCTGAACAAGGTCTATAAGGAGACCGAGGGTTTCAGCTACTACGATCCGCCGAAGAGCCCAGGCGACGAAACGATCCTCGACGTATTCACGCGCATGAACCGCGCGCTCCGCCTGGTTCTCAGAAGGCATGCTGGCCAGACGAGTGTCTGCGTGAGCCACGGGGACCCGATCAAGATCCTCCGCGTCGCGTACTCCGGGAAGGCGCTCACACCGGACAACGTCCGTGCCCCAGACCCGGGACTGGCGGCGATGGTGGCCTTCGATTTCTGGCACCCAGACGCCCTGCCGGTCATCAGCGCGGTCGATCTCGGTCTCCTGCGACGCCTCGTCCGGGGCGAATGGTCAGGTGGCGGGAGGCAGGGGGCAGCGCGCCGGCAGCGGTCGCCGTCGCGAGGTCCCGGAGTCTGACGGTTCTGGCTGACAGACACTCCTGAACGAGGGCGGGCGCCAGTCAGGCTAGTTCCCCTGGAAACGCGGCCGTTCCGTTCCACGCTAGCGGAGGTTGACCTTCACGTGGCTGACCATCTTGCTCCAGGCGTCACTGGCGTGCTGCTCGTGGTAGACGTCCGGCCGCTGCTCGTTCATGAAGGCGTGGTCGGCGCCCGGGTACACGATGAGCTCGGCCTGCTTGCCCGCCGCCTTGATGGCCTCGACGACCTGCCCGGACGGTCCCGGTCCGGCCATCGGGTCCTTATCGCCGGCGATGAGGAGCACCGGCCCCTGGAGCCGCGGGTAGTCCGGCCGGACGTTCGGGTGGATCCCGTAGAAATCGACGACGGTGCCGACATCCGCACTCACCGTCCCGGCGTACAGGGCGAGCTGACCGCCCATGCAGAAGCCGACGGCCG
>WHTR01000042.1 GCA_009377635.1 Chloroflexota bacterium | reverse complement strand
CGCGCCACCCGATGATGGAGGCCAGGCCGCCGAGCATCGGGGTCGAGGGAGCTTGCTCCGTGAAGGTGCCCAGGAGGGCAATGCCGTCCGAACCGCGGTTGAACCGGCCAGCGTGGATCCCGATCGCGTTCGGACCACCGGCACGGCCTTCGTAGGCGTTACCGCCGTGACCAATCAGGTAGTTGTAGCCGATGTCTCCCCAGCCGAGGGTCACCGCGTGATAGTAATAGATGGCGCGAATGGTCGCTGCCGGGTCCGCCCCTCCGTCGCTCGTGACCGTGTGGTGGACGATGAACTTACTCACAGAGGCGTACTCCGGACGGTAGGTCATGAGCTGCGGGTCCGCGCCCCACTCGGCCCGGGAGATGATGCGAGGCGTGCCGGTCTGCGCTGCGATCACCTGAGGAGCGGGCGTCGGGCCTGCCGACGCATCAATGGCCACGAGCCGCAGCCCCGGAGGGAGCGCTGACGTGACGTCGGGCGACACCCGCACCTGCGCAAGACTGGAGGACGGAAACGTCAGGAGTCCGCTCGCAGAGGCGCCGGAGGCCGATGGTGCATCTTCTTCAACGCGCACATCCGTCCACGTCCTCCATTCTTCGCCATCGGCTCGCGTGCGAAATTGCAGTCGGGGCGTCGCTCCGTTCCAGAGCAATCCGGCTGCGTGGAACGGGAAGGGACTCTCGAACGTCGCCAGTGTGCAGTCGGCGATCGATGTGTCGCAATCGGCGGGTGTCAATTCCAGGACGCGTTTTCCCTCGGCGCGAGCGGGCAGCGGACTGATGCCGAGGGCCGCGCGGGCGAGGAGCGCTGGCAGGCCACGCACCAGGAGGAAGGACGACGCCGCTTTCTGTAGGAAGCTGCGACGATTCAGCGAGACCTCCGAATGGGTGGGCGCCTTCGAGAGCGCAGGCCGTGGATGGAGCAGAGGTGTAACATTTCTGCATGCCGCATGCAACATGCAGTCGGCCACGCGCCGCGATCATGGCAGCGCAGTCTTTCTCGTGATACAATCGCTGCGCCTGAGCGGAGGTCAGGGAACAATCGAAGAGATCGTGGTGGAGGGCCAGGGGAAACCCGGTGGGATTCCGGTACTGTGCCGCAACGGTGAGTGGCTGCCAAGCCAGCGAGTCCGAACACCTGCCTCTACCTCGAGCCGTCGTCCTTCGAGCTAAGGGACCGAGGCCAGCGCACCGTACGCTCGGTGCAGCAGGACCCTTGCCCGAATTTGAAGGGCAAGGGTTTTTTGTTGGACCGCGCAGCTGTGGCTTCACCGAAGGAGGAACACTCGTGATTCAAGAAGGTGCGCGTTCGCGGAATCGGCGCGGAACACTTGTCGTGGTGGCCGCCCTGGCGGTGGCCGCCCTCTACGCGTTGGCGCTTGACCAGGGCCACATCCTCAGCATCGTCCAGGGGAGTCAGGCGTTCGACATGAACCTGATCCACGAGTTCGTGCACGACGCCCGCCACGCGGCGGGATTCCCGTGTCACTAGTCCCCGGGCTCGCAAGCCTACGACCCGCAACGTTCCTCGCGGTGATCTTCGCGGCCGGGCTCGCTGCGGGCGCGACACTCGGGCTCTTCCACTCGGTCGCCACCGAGCCCGTCATCGACGCGGCGATCGCCTTCGAGGAGGCTGCTAAGCCGCATGCGTCGGGCAGCGATGCCGTCGAGCCGATCGTCTCGCGCGATGCGCAGCGTGTTGGTCTCGTTGTCGGCTCACTCGTCAATGGGCTGATCTTCGCCGCTCTGGTCTCCGTGGCGTACGTTGTCGCGCTGACGCGGTCGTGGGTCATGCCGGGTTGGCCAGGAGCGCTCGTAGTGGCGGCGGGGCTGTTCTGGGCTTTTGGATTGTTCCCGTTCCTGAAATACCCTGCCACCCCGCCGGGCGTTGGCGATCCGGAGACCATCGGCCTTCGGCAAACGCTGTTTGTCGCATGCTGGGCTCTCTCCGTTGCTGGCTTGCTCGGAGCCCGTGCTGTGGCGTCGCGCCTATCCGGCCCCGGTCGAGCGCGGTTCGGTCTGGGGCTTCTGATCTACGCAGCCTGGTCGGCCGTGGTCTTCGTGCTCCTGCCGTCCAATCCCGACGCGATCACGATCCCCGCGGATCTCGCCGCGGACTTCCGTACGCGGTCGCTGGCGGGGCTCACCCTCTTCTGGCTGGTTCTCGGCGCCGCCGTGGCTCTGCTGTTCGGGCGCATCACGAACTGGCGAGCTCGACCAGCGTAGGTCCTGTTCGGTCAAGCTCGGGGCAGGAGACCCTCTATACCAGGGCAGACTGGGTGCACGCTACTGGGTGGGACGGCCCGATCCACCCGCGCGCTGCGCTGCCTCGTCGAGGTACGTGCCGGCGTGCGCGATGAACTGCAGCTTGTACCCACTGGGGTCGGTGAAGTATGTTCCCTCGCCGCCGCCCTCGCTGTCGCGGTTCACGATCCGCAGATCCCTGTGGATGGCGTCACCCCGCTCGTCTCGATGGATGACGCCGTACTCCTCGAGCTGCTCGCAAGCGGCTGAGAAGTCCTCCCGGGGCACGTAGAACGCGAGGTGATTGCCTCGGAACGTGAACGCTGTCTGCATAGATGGGTGCTCGACGCGGTGGAATCGGAAGATCTGCCCGGACACGGGCAGGCGGAAGTCGATGCACGGATGTCCTTCGGGTGAACGGCCGTGGCCGACCACATCGAACCCGAGCGCGTTCGTGTAGAAATCGGCCGTTGCCTGGAAGTCGGTGGTCTCGTACTCGACGCGGTCGAGCCGGACCATCTCGATCTCATCCTGCTGGCGTCGCTTTGGTGTGCCGCGATCGACGAACTCGATGAAGTTGCCCTCCGGG
This sequence comes from Chloroflexota bacterium, assembly GCA_009377635.1. Taxonomy (GTDB): domain Bacteria; phylum Chloroflexota; class UBA6077; order UBA6077; family SHYK01; genus WHTR01. The sequence continues at coordinate 24,225 of WHTR01000042.1, read as the reverse complement.
TCATGCATCCAGACGTGGGAGGCGTCGTCCCCGTCGCTGCTGTCCGGCCCGTCGAAGGGGAGGCCGTCCGTTCGAAACCGCTCGGTCAGCTTGGGAAAGTCCTCCGTCGCGACCTCATAGGCCCAGCGCGGAATGCCGCGGTTATTCTTCCGGTACGGGAGCCCGCACAGCTCGTCGCCGAAGAGTCCCAGCTCGATGGGTCCGAGCTGGACAAACATGGAGGGGGGCCGGCTGCCAAACGGATCGGCGCCTGGCTCCCGTCCGTAGTCGAGCCGCTTGCGCTTGACCTTGCCGCCAAGGATGCCGCAGTAATAGTGCTCGGCGCGATTGAGGTCCTGCATTGCAGTCACGTAGTGATCGATCTGACTCGCATAGCACTCAGCCATGGTGACCTCCTTCGAAGACCCGTCTCAACTCTGTTCGGAGGCTATTGTATCATCGTATCGATGGACGTTCTAAGATTGCCGTGCCATCGGCAGCCGGCCTAGCTCGAGCCCATGTCTGGATTCCGCGTCGCCTCCGGGCGTCAGAACTGCAGCTCAGGCCGCGTCTTTTCAGGCCGATGGCGGGTTTGCTACACTCGATCCGATCCTCACGCCTGGCCGCGTCCCACCCGGATCAGCGGCTGGAGGTCCCCAGTCAGAAGGGAACGCGCCTTGCCGCCCTCGAAAGAGGACTTTCGCCGCACGATGGGCTACTTCGCGACCGGTGTCACCGTGGTGACCACTGCCCATAATGCGACGGTTCGCGGCATGACGGCGAACTCCGTCGCTTCCGTCTCTCTTGACCCGCTCTCGGTGCTCGTCTGCGTGAATCGCGAAGCGATCACCCATCGCATCCTGTCGGCCGGGGGCGTCTTCTGCGTAAACATCCTGTCCGACAAGCTGGAGGCGCTCGCGCGCGCGTGTGCGCGGCCCGACAGCCCGGAGGCTGAGCTCACAGGAGTGCCGTTCCACCCGGGAGAATCTGGGGCTCCGGTCCTCGACGACGCGCTCGCGTATATCGACTGTCGGGTTGGCAAGACCGCGGAATTCGGCACTCACACGGTCTTCTTCGGGGAGGCGGTGGATGTTGGCACCCGCGAAGGGCTGCCTCTGTTCTTCTACCGTGGTCAGTATGGCAAGCCTGGCGACGGGCTGGAGGAGTAGTCGATGGCGCCTTCAATGGGGTGCCGAGAGGTGCCGAGCCGCGTCATCTGAGCAGGGACGGCGCGATCAGCCCTGCAGCGCGGCGACGATCTTTCGAGCGGGCGGGGAAGCGAGCTCTGACGGTCGCGGGTGAAGCGAGAGCTACGTACCGGCGACGCGGCTCCACAGGTACTTCTGCCCCTGCGGCTGAGGGCTCCCCCCGGGGGCTGGCTCGCTGGTGACGTCCACCGAGTCGAGCTGGTCGACGGACATCGGCGACCGAATGGCAACGAAGCACTCGCCGTTGTCATTCGGATACATCATCCCCGCGCTGGTGCGCGTCTCGCCGCGTGTCAGCCATACCTGATATCCCTGACCCTGCTGCAGTGTGGGGAGCCCGTTCGCCACGAGCACCGCCTCCGGCGCATTCGGCACATAGTACAGCGTCCCACCCGCCGACGGCGCGGCGGCGGTTCCTTGGATCGGCACGACCGCGCCGCCGGCCTCCATCGCTCGCACCATGATGTCTGCGGCGTCATACGCCTGCTCCCGGCTCCGCTGCATCGCGACCTCGGTCGTCTGCAGTTGCTGCTGGAGCGTCAGGACCTGAACGGCCAGCCATCCGGTCAGGAGCAAGGGGATCAGGGCCGCGAGGGCCACCCACGCGAATGTTCGCCGTGAAGCTCGGATTGCCGTACGAGGAGTGACGGCGGCCGCACGGGTCTCGATTGACCGGTTCGTCGCCCCGAGGACGGCGCCCATCACGCGGTCGTGGAGACCCGCGGGGGGATCCAACGCCGGGACGCCCAGACGGAGAAGCTGGGCGGCTTCCCACGCGTTGCGGAGTGACTCCTGACATGCGGGGCAGCTCTCGACGTGTGAACGCACGTCCTCGGTGACGTCGGGCGGAAGCGCACCCACGACGAGCAGATCGCGAAGTTCCTCAGTGTCGCTGCAGTCCATCACGCGTCCGTTACGATTCCCTCCGCCTCGAGAAGCGCCCGAAGCTTTTGCATCCCGAGGCGAATGCGGGTCTTCGCCGTGCCGAGCGGCTCGCCGAGCTCACCGGAGATCTCCACATGCGTCTTCCCCTCGAAGAAGGCCATCTCGATCGCCTGCCGCTGAAGCGGCGGGATCCGCGCGAGCGCTCGGCGGACGGCCTCGGCCAGCGCTTGCTGCTCAGCGGACTGGCCGGGATCTCTGCTCCTGTCATCCGCGCGGTCGAGCGGCGCTCGAATCTCGGTTTCGAGAGGCTCCTCCCTTCTCGGCCTCTGCCGGAGCAGGTCGATAGCCCGATTATGGGCGACGCTCAGAAGCCAGGAGCCCAGGCCACCGCGGTCCGGGTCGTAGCTGCCCGGCTGGTTCCAGAGCTTCAGAAACACGTCCTGCGTCACGTCCTCCGCCAAGGACCCGTCACGAAGGATCCGGTTGACCAGGGAATACACCTGGCGCACATGCCGGTGGTACACCTCGTCGAGGGCGCTCGTATCCCCGGCTCTCAAGCGAGCGATGCACTCCCGATCGGCAGAGGGATCAGCGGGCATCCACCCTTCATACGTATAGCGGCGGGGTGCCGGATCCACGGACGCCTCCTGGAGCCGTCCCTCAGGGCTCGCGGTTCGGCGTGGGTGAGGAGGCGAGGATCCGGGGGAGCTGGGGCACGTTGACCTGAACGCAGCTTGTGCCGATCACGAACAGGAGTCCCAACAGGAAGTAGCCTGCAAAGAAGAGACTGCCCCAGCTTCGCACCATTGCCGCGTAGGCCATGGTGCCCGCGGCAAAGCCGGCGAGCAGGACCTCAAGCGTGACCAAGGGGTCCAGGCCCAGGCCGTAGCGCTTCCCGTCCCAGGAGTCGGACGGGTGGGAGATCCCGTACTTTGGCGTCCGCTCGAAGGCGAGCTGCCTCCGGTAGAGGACGCGCACGACGGCGCCGACGATCGTCAGGACGATGCCGGCGCCGAGAAGGCTCGCGCCAAGAACAAAGGGGAGGCGAGAGAGCGGCTGTCCGCTGGAGCGCCACTGACCGACAGCGAGGTAGATCCCCGGCGCCAGCGCTGGAATGATCGCGATTATCATCCACACGGGCGGGTAGGCAGGAGACAACGGAATCTGCGAAGCGCGCTGCGACTGGTAGAGCAGCAGCGGCTGGAGGAGGAACATGAAGAGGAGAGCCACGTGGCTGACGTGGCCCAGGAGGTGAAAGACGGCCTGGATCTTCGTTCCGATGGAGATCGGCGCCCGCAGGATCCTCGGGAGGAGCTTGAGGGCGCAGGCGAAGGCGCCCGCTGCCCAGCGGCGCTGCTGAGAACGATACCCCGAGATGGTGACCGGCAGCTCCGCATACGCGACCAGATTGGGCAGATACACGGCCTCCCACCCATTCAGCTGCGCCCGGTAGCTCAGGTCCATGTCTTCGGCGAGCGTATCGTGCTCCCAGCCGCCGGCGTCGATGATCGCCGTCCGACGCCACACGCCGGCAGTCCCGTTGAAGTTCATGAAAAAGCCACCCCGATTGCGAGCGAATTGGTCGATGAAGTAGTGGGCATCGATGATCACCGACTGGAACTGGGTCAGAATGGAGTACGATCGATTCACGTGCCCGCCGCGCGCCTGGACGAAGCCGACTCGTTCGTAGAAGAAGTAGGGCAGTGTCCGCCGGAGGAACTCGCGGGGAGGCACGAAGTCGGCGTCGAAGATCGCGATGAACTCGCCCCGAGCGACGCGGAGGCCTTCCGCGAGGGCCCCGGCCTTGTAGCCCACGCGGTCTGGCCGGCGGACGTGGGTGATGTTGTATCCTCGCTCCGCGTACCACCGGACCAGGCGCGCTGCGATGAACTGCGTCTCATCCGTCGAGTCATCAAGCACCTGGATCTCCAGGCACTCTTTGGGCCAGTCGACCTCGCAGGCGGCCCGTATCAGCCGTTCGACCACATACAGCTCGTTGAAGATGGGCAATTGGATCGTTACTGACGGGCATGACGTCAATGGCGGGGGATCAGCATGGCGCGGAGGTCGCTTCAGGGCGACAAGTGTCATGTAGAGAAGGTTAGAGCTGATGGACGAAAGGAGAAGAAAGAGAACAATATATGCACCAGAAACGGGCAAACCGAGCGCATCTAGACTCGACATTGCATCCAGACCATGGGAACAGTCGTCCTTTCGCTGGCGCGCCGCCTCGGTGGCGATGCAACCCGTTCTCGTTCCACCATGAGACCCACATTCCGTCGGGACACTGCCATACGAGTTTCACCGTGGATTGCGTTCGGGAAAGCAGCACGGCGCGCTGGCAGGTGCACGTGCGTGCAGTATATCCCGCCGGTCATTGCGTGTCACGCACGAGGGCGGCAGTTTCTTGGGGGCATAAGTGCACGTCCGATGTTACAACTTGTTCACGGTGGCGCTCCCCGAAACGATCTGCCCCCGGTCAGTCCGTGAACGGGCCGGCGGACGAGGCCGAGTCTCCTCCCCGGAACGATAGACTCACTGCGAATGCTGCGGGGAGGTTCGGACCGTGTGGGAGATGCAGCGGCGCATCGCCGCCTTCGACGCCGAGCGGTTCCAGTCGCTCGGGCCAGGCTACGTTGCGCTCAACCTGGCCGGCGAGGCGGGGGAGCTGGCCAACGCGATCAAGAAGCTCTGGCGGAGTGATCCGCGCATCGGCCAACCCGACGGATACGCGGCTCTGGGCGCACCCGATCGCGCGCGCGTCGGCGAGGAGCTGGCCGACATTCTCATGATGAGCGTGGTGCTCGCGAATCACCTCGACATCGACATCGAGGCTGAGCTGGTCCGCAAACTCGCCGTGATCGATCAGCGTCTCCAGGCGGGCTACTACGGGCACGAAGCACATGCCGCCGAGGATGCGTGATGCGCATGGACGATTCCAGATACCTGCGCCTGCGCGGGTGCTCGAACGGTCGAGGCCCTGTCGTCGTCGAATGACCGCTTCCTCCGTTGTCTTCCGGATAGACCTCCCCGGTCCTGTGACGCGTGAAGAAGTCGACCACGGCACGCCATCATGCGAGCCTCGTCTTGGATTCCGTGTTCGATGCACCGGACTCCGCTGGGAGCGTATCGCCGTCGGCTCTCAGCGATCGGAGACGGGTTGACGCGCTTGCGGTCACCGGCGCGAGCATATACAATCGACCAACCTGCAACTGAACTGCAGAAACGCCGAGGAATCTGGTCGGCTGATGTGCACGTCGACGTTTGCCGGGCCCTGGCAGCATCTGGAGCAGGGCGAGCGCGTGCACATTTTTGCCGCGATGCATGCTCGCGGCCTGCACCTGACGGCCCAGCGGGAGGCCATCTTGGAAGCCATCTTCGGATGCCCCGGGCACATATGCGCCGAGCACATTCTCGGGGCCGTGCTCGACCGACGGCCCACGCTACGGATGAACAAGACGACGGTCTACCGAGCGCTGAACCTGCTCGTCGACATGCGGCTCGTCCGCGAGCACCGGGTGGGCGCAGGTCCGGCGCAGTACGAGCCCGCGTCCCGTGGCCCCCACACGCACCTGATCTGCCGCGCGTGCGGCCAATCGTGGAACCTCGATGGGGACGTGGTGCAGGGCTTCACGGCTAGCCTGCGGGCACGTGATGGGTTCGAAGCGCAGCTCGAGAGCTACCCGATCTTCGGGCTCTGCTCCACCTGCCGGGGCTAGCGTAGTTCTTTTTTTGCCAGGAGTTGCAATCCAGTTGCAGGTCGAACCGGGGGGAGTCGAGCAAACATCGGGGGGCGTCTGTGTCTGAGATGAGCGTGTTTGCGCTCATTCTCGTGGGATTCGTCCTGGGCCTCCGCCACGGGATCGACTGGGACCACATCGCCGCGATCGCGGACATCACCGGCACTGCGGTGACGCCCGCCAAGGCCAGCACCAATGCCTCTGACCAGGCTCACCCAGTACGCATGGCCGCGCTGCATCCGCGGAGCCAGACCGAATCCAGATCCGGTTTCCTCCTCGCTACGCTGTATGCGGTCGGGCATGCGAGCGTTGTCGTCGTCCTCGGCCTGCTCGCCATCCGGGCCAGCACGTTGCTTCCCGACTGGGTCGGCCCCGTGATGGAGCGTGTCGTCGGGCTCACGCTGCTGGCACTCGGCGTCTGGATCTTCTATTCGTTCTGGCGCCATGGACGCTCGTTCCGGCTGCGAAGCCGATGGATGCTCGTCTTCTCGCTCGCCGGCCGGGGCTGGGCGGCCGTGCGAGCCAGGCTGACGGGGCAGCCGTCGCACCACGTCCATCGGCCCGCCCAGTATGGCCCGAGAACGGCGTACGCCGTTGGGATGCTGCACGGGGTCGGCGCGGAGACGGGATCCGAGGCCCTCCTCCTCGCGACAGCAGCCGGAGCAACCACGCCAGAGAGCGGGACCCTCATGCTCCTGGCCTTCGTCGCCGGCCTCCTGATCTCGAACTCGTTCGTCGCAGCCGTCTCGACCTTCGGTTTCGTCTCCAGCAAGGCGAAGCACGACGCCTATCTGGTGGTCGGCGCGACCGCCGGCGTGTTCAGTCTCGTCGTCGGCGCATTCTTCGTCAGCGGCCAGGGGGCGGCACTGCCGGATCTGCAGGACGTGATCGATCTGCTGTTCGGCCCACCCCCCCTGGCGTCCTAGCCGGGTACAATTCGCCTGTCGCAGACGGGAGATGTGTGATGGAGCGGAACCCGACGGCGGACGAGCCCCGGCGTGGAGGCGATGCGCCCCTGCGGGACGATGGGAACGTCTACCGTCCGATGGGGAACCTGCTCCCCTACCCGTACTTCAGCCTCGAGGAGCGCGATCGTCGCTGGCGGCTCACGCGCGAGGCGATGGATCGAGACGACATCGACTGCCTCGTCGTCCCCAACAACACCGGTCATTCCACCCACTTCCAGGCCGATGCTCGGTATCTCACCCACGTGGGCGGCGGTGGTGACGCAGACGTGGCCGCGGTATTCCCGTTCTCGGGGGAGCCGGCGGCTGTGGCTACGAGCGCAGCCCGTTGGATTCGGACGCAGCCGTGGTGCACCGATCTGCGCGAGGCCTCACGCGCCTACGGGGCCGGGGTCGTCTCCAAGCTCCGCGAGCTGTCCTTCCCGCGCCGGCGCATCGGGGTGGTCGGGCTGCACGACTACGTTCGGGCGCCCGAGGGCACGGCAGGCTACGGATTCATGAAGGTACTGACCGGTGCCTTCCCGGGCATCGATTGGGTTGACTTCACGCGGCAGATGGAAGAGATCCGGATTGTCAAGAGCGCCGAAGAGATCGCGTTTCTCGAGATGTCGATGCAGATCGTCAACGCGGCGTACGACGCCGCCGTCGGCGTCCTGCGACCCGGCGTGATGGACTACTACGTCTGGGGAACTGCCATCGAGACGATCTGCCGCATGGGGAGCGAGATCCCGGTCCACCAGCACTGGATCGGCGACCACCATCCGGAGCTTACGCTGACGCGCCCGACGTTCCGGGAGATCGAGGAGGGTTGGCTGTTCCTGAGCGAGATCGAGGCCGCGTGGGGCGGGTACCACGCGCAGGGGGACCAGCCCTTTAGCTGCGGGCAACCGGATCCGATGTACCTGGAGCTCATGTCGTACGAGATCGACGTATGGAACGAGACCTTTCCGCACATCGTGCCCGGCGTCACCGTCCGCGAGCTCCAGGAGCGCGTGGCGGCGACCGCGCGCCGGCTCTCGCCGATGTCCGGCCGCATCGCCGGCGCGACCGCGTCGATCGTCATGCACGGCCGCGGGCTCGGCTCCGACCCACCCATCATCACCGGACCGGGGACTCGCCAGCGCGATCTCGAGCGGACTGTGGCGCCCGGCTGGTGTTTCGTCTACAAGCCTGCGGCCACCGCCGGCCAGTATCGGCTGAGCTGGGGCGACACCGTTGTCGTCACCGAGACTGGCCCGCGGCGTCTCGGACGGGCGCGACAGGAGATCATGATCGCCCGGTGGTAGCCGCGTCCCATCCAGTACCATTACCTCAGGTGGTGCGGTGCCCTCGCGCTTGCCACGTCACACAACACGAGGGTTTCTCCCTCCCAGCTCTCGGAGGTCGTCTGATCGATGCGCGTCATGCTGTACACGGGCAAGGGAGGCGTGGGAAAGACCACGATCTCGGCGGCGACCGGTGTCCGCTGCGCCGAGCTCGGCTATCGGACCGTCGTGCTGTCGACGGACCTTGCCCATTCGCTGGCGGACAGCTTCGACACGAAGCTGGAACCCGAGCCCATGCTGGTCGCCCCGAACCTCTGGGCCCAGGAGTCCGACATCTACTACAACCTCAACCGCTACTGGGGCACCGTCCAGCATTGGATTAACGCACTTTTCGCCTGGCGCGGCGTCGAGGAGCTGGCCGCGGAGGAGCTCGCGGTGCTCCCCGGGATGGACGAGCTCGCGAACCTTCTCTGGATCGACACGCACGCTCGCAGAGGAGACTTCGACGTCATCATCGTCGACTGCGCGCCCACGGGCGAGACGCTCCGGCTCCTGTCGTTCCCGGAGATCGCCCGCTGGTGGGTGCAGAAGCTCCTGCCGGTCCATCGGCGCATCGCGACAGTCCTCCGCCCCGTCGTGCGCACCTGGATCGGCATGCCCCTCCCCGAGAATGCGGTCTACGATTCGATCCAAGACCTGTTCGTGCAGCTTGACGGGATGCACGCCACCCTTGTGGACCCCGAGGTCACCACGGTGCGGCTCGTGCTCAACCCGGAGAAGATGGTCATCAAGGAGGCGCAGCGCACGTACACGTACTTGAATCTCTTCGGCTATCCGGCCGACCTGGTCGTCTGCAATCGCATGCTCCCGTCCTCCGTCCGGGATAGCTACTTCGACGACTGGAGGACCTCTCAGGCAACCTATCGCCAGGAGGTCGAAGCGAACTTCGCGCCGCTGCCGATTCTGGACGTCCCACTCTTCGGTAAGGAGGTCGTGGGGATCGATGCGCTGTCGGAGATGGCCCGCGCGGTCTATGGCGAACGCGACCCGACCGAGATCCGTTATCGTGGAAGGGTCCAGACGACGGAGCAGGTCGACGGCGGGTATGTGCTGAAGCTCCGGCTTCCTTTCGTCTCAAAGGAGAACATCCACCTGCTCACCTCTGGGGACGAGCTGGTCGTCCACGTGGGCCAGCAGAAACGAAACGTGATTCTTCCCCGAGCCCTGGTCGGGTTGACGACGCAGGGAGCGCGGTTCGAAGGCGATACGCTCGAGATCCGATTCTCTCGGGAAAAGGGGGAACGCAATGGCGGCAAATCAAAACGGTGAGCGACACGAGAATGATCGCGTCGACGAACGCACGCGCGGCGAGGGAGCGCGGCGTCGCGAGCGCATCGTTATCGAGTTTCCGAGGATCGATCCGAATATTCGGGAGCTGTTCCTCGGCATGGTGCCGGGTCGAGCGCTCCTTCGTCTGCTCACAGAACCACCGGAGGAGCTCGTCACGCATGTCCGCAACGTGCGCCGCGAGCGGTTGCTGGCGGTTCGCAGCGTGATCGACGCGCTGATCGCGGACACCGAGCGACCCGTCCGGAGGCCACGCGCCCGCGAGGTCGACATCGAGTAATCGTCTCCGGTGACGCGGAGGTGCCGGCTGCTTCTGCCCGTCATGCCGAACCGGCTCACGTGCGCCGCGCTCCGGTATCATTTGGCATGATCGTACAGGAGAGGTGCCCCAATGGCTGTAACCACTGACCAGATCCTCGACGCCCTGAAGGTCGTTGAGGACCCCGATCTGCACCGCGATATCGTCTCGCTGGGATTCGTGCAGAACATGCAGATCGACGGGCCCCGGGTCAATTTCGATGTGGTGCTGACGACCCCGGCATGCCCGGTGAAGGACGCGCTTCAGGATCAGGCGAGGGCGGCGGTGATGGCGCTGCCCGGCATCGAGACCGTTGTCGTAAACATGACATCCAACGTGCCGACGAGCCGGAAGCCGGCGGAGCAGCTCATTCCGCGCGTCCGGAACGTGGTGGCTGTTGCCAGCGGGAAGGGCGGCGTCGGCAAGTCGACCGTGGCGACGAACCTCGCCATCGCCCTCGGCCAGACGGGTGCGAGGGTCGGGCTCGTCGACGCGGATATCTACGGCCCGAACATCCCGCTGATGATGGGCTTCCGAGAGAAGCCGGAGCTGTACGGCAACGAACAGAACAAGATCGTGCCGCTGATGCGCTACGGCATCAAGCTGATGTCCATCGGCTTCTTCTTGAGCGAGGATGACAACCCGGTCATCTGGCGCGGCCCGATGGTCCACGGAGCGATCAACCAGTTCCTCCGTGACGTGGACTGGGGCGAGCTGGACTATCTCGTCGTCGACCTGCCGCCCGGGACGGGCGACGCGCCCCTCTCCCTCTCGCAGCTCGTGCCGGTGGCCGGCGTCATCGTCGTCACGACCCCGCAGGACGTCGCGCTGCAGGATGTGATGAAGGGCGTCGCCATGTTCGAGAAGCTCGGCGTGCCGATCGTTGGGGTGATCGAGAACATGAGCTACTTTGCGTGTCCCCATTGCGGCGAGACGACGGAGATCTTCGGCCATGGTGGCGGCGAGCGAATGAGCCAGAAGTTTGGCATCGCGCTGCTCGGCCAAATCCCCCTCGACGTGCGCATTCGCACCGGCGGAGACGAAGGCGTGCCGGTTGTTGTCGCGGAGCCGGAGGTGGCCCTCGGCGCTGCTTTCCGCGCCGCGGCCGAGCAGACGGCGGCGCACATCAGCATCCTTACGCTGGAGCGCGAGGCCGAGAAGAAGCAGTCCCAGGCGAGCCCCGTCCAGTTCTTCAGCAAGCCGCCGAGCAAGGCCTGACCGGCGCCCGCAACTGCTGAAAGGCCAGGCGCCCCAGAGGGATGTGGAGCCTCATCTGTACAACGGCGCATCGGCCTTCTCGTCTGATCTGTCACCGCGTCCGTCCTCGAAGTCGTCGATGCCCTCCAGCTCGACGTCCGCCTGGCGTGTTCCTGGGCGGGGGCTTCGCCGGCCCGCTCGCTGCGACGACCAGCGACAGCACACCCAACAGCAGGAACGACGGCAGGTAGAGGAGCAGGTAGAAGGAAAAATTGTCAGGGCTGATGTTGAGGGTAGCGTGATCTGCCTCGGCGAGCAGCCTGGCTTCGGTCATGCCTTCGACCCCGCGGGCGAGCAGTACCGCTGCGAGCAGCCACGTGCCAATGTGGTACACCCCGCTCGGTCCAATCTGCCGTACTAAACCCGCGCGCGCCGCGACGACATACGCCCCCACGGCGGAGACCAGCGTCACGATCACGCTCGGCGTGGCCCGCAGCTCGGGTTCGGTGAAGAGGGCGCTGCCCCAAGCTTCCCAGGTGGACATTGGCCACGGCGCGACCAGCCAGATCGTGTGTAGCAGAGCCAACGCCGTCAGCCCGATCGACGTCACCCGACCGGTAGTCGCCACGGGACCTGTTGCGTTCCACACGCGTAATTCTACGCGGACACCAGCACGGCGTCTCGGACCCCTGTGGCGGTCCAGCGAACCCTCTCAGTTTCGGGGAGTTGGTGACCCTTGAGCATAATGTCGCGAGCGAGCTTCCGTCATCGGGACGTCGCCTCGGCGGCCTGACGAACGATGGCGAGGAACGCGTCGGCCCGCAGGTTCGCGCCGCCGAGCAAGGCGGGAGCGTTAGTCTTTCTTATAGACTGTTCAAAGTCCCTCTGATAGACTATACTCATGAGGCGAGAGGAACTGATCCGAAGCATCCGAGACGGCGCACGGCGGCAGGGGGTGACGTGGGCGTTCGACCGAGAAGGGCGAGAGCACGAGATCTGGCGCTGCGGCGCGCAGATGGTCTCGATCCCACGACACCGCGAGATCAGGGAGGGTCTCGCGCGGCGCATCATGCGAGACCTGGAGGAGCAGCTCGGAGAGAGGTGGTGGCAGACATGATCGGAACAACATCGTCCCGACCGAAGGTCGGCCACGAGCGCAAGACCTATCGCGTCGAGGCGGAACGGGACGGGCGATGGTGGGTGGCATCCATGGCCGAGATCAAGGGCGCCCACACGCAGGCGCGCCGGCTGGATCAGCTGGAGCTGATGGCACGCGATGTCATTTCGCTCATGCTCGACGTGCCAGAGGATAGCTTCGACATCGACATCCACGCATCCCTTCCGGAGGACGTCGAGGACCTGGCCGCCCGTACGCGAGAGGCCAGATCACGGGCGGATGCCTCTGCCGACGAAGCGAATGAGTTCACGCGAGAGGCCGTGCCGCGGCTTCTTGCGAAGGGCCTGCCCGTCCGGGACGTCGCGGTCATCCTCGGTCTGAGCTTCCAGCGCGTGTCCCAGCTGGCACGATCGTTGCAGCCAAATCATGCCTAAGTGCTGCGTGGCGTAATCGATCGTAGGGGCGTCGGCGCAGATCTCGGAATCTTCGATAGTCCGCATCTCGGAGTCCGCCCGGCAGGTTTCTGGGCGCCGACTTCGCCGGACGGCGCGAGCTGGCTGCTGTCAGCCCGACCTCGTCTCGGCGGCCTGACGAACGATGGCGAGGAACGCGTCGGCCCGCAGGCTCGCGCCGCCGACCAGGCCCCCGTCGATCTCCGGATGCGCCATGAAGCCAGCGAAGTTCTCCGGCGTGACACTGCCCCCGTACAGTACCCGCATCGACGCGGCCGAGGCCTCTCCGCCAACGCGGGCCACGACGCGCCGGATGTGGGCGACGACACGGCCCGCGTCGTCCGGGGTGGCGGCGCGCCCGGTCCCGATGGCCCAGATCGGCTCGTAGGCGATGACGACCCGGTCCAGGCCCTCGACGCCATCCAGGGCGGCCCGGACCTGCGCCTCCACGAACGCATCGGTGTGGCCCAGCTCGTTCTCGGCCAGGCTCTCCCCCACGCATAAGATCACGCGCAGCCCTTCCGCCAACACCGCCTTGACCTTCCGGTTGACGTCGGCGTCGGTCTCGTGGAAGTGCTGGCGCCGCTCCGAGTGCCCCACGATGACGTAATCGACCAGCCCCCGAACCATCGCAGCGGATATCTCGCCGGTGTACGCTCCGTGGGGCTCCCAGTACGCATTCTGCGCGCCGACGAGGATCTCCGTGCCTATCACGCGGTCGCGCACCGCGTGGAGGGAGATGAACGGCGGGCAGAGGACCCGCTCGACGCCGCCGATGAAGGGGAGGTCGTCGAGCATCGCGTCGACCAGCGCCAGCGCTTCTGGCACGGTGGTGTGCATCTTCCAGTTGCCGGCGACGAGCGGCCTGCGTTGCGACGGCTGGGGAGACATCATCACGTCTCGCTCAGGGCGTCAACGCCCGGGAGCGTACGCCCCTCCAGGAGCTCCAGCGAGGCGCCGCCGCCGGTCGACACGTGGGTGAAGCGCGCCGGATCGCTGAACTGCTCGATGGCTGCGGCAGTGTCGCCCCCGCCCACGATCGTGATCGCCCCGCTCTCGGCGACCGCACGCGCGATCGCCCGCGTCCCGCCCGCGAAGGGGCGGCGCTCGAAGACGCCCATGGGACCGTTCCAGAGAATCGTGCCGGCCCCCGTGATGGTGTTCGTGAATCGCGCCACCGACGCCGGGCCGATGTCGAGGGCCATCATGTCCGGCGGGATGCGCGCTGCATCCACGGTCACCGATCTGGCTGCGTCGTCGATCCGATCGGCGCACACCGCGTCGACGGGCAGATCGAGACGAACGCCGTCTCGCGTCGTGCGGTCCATCAGCTCACGCGCGGTCGGCACCAGCTCCTCCTCGAGCAGCGAACGGCCAACTTCGAGCCCCTTGGCCTTGAGGAACGTGCACGCCATGCCTCCCCCGATGAGCAGCGCGTCGACGCGCGGGAGCAAGTTCTTCAGCACGGCGAGCTTGGAAGACACCTTCGCGCCGCCGACGATGGCCACCAGGGGCCGCTTCGGGCTCTCCAACACCCGGCCAAGCGCCGCGATCTCGCGTTCCATCAGCATCCCAGCCGCTGACGGGAGATACGCGGCGACGCCCGCGGTCGAGGCATGGGCGCGGTGGGCTGTCCCGAAGGCGTCGTTAACGTAGACGTCCGCCAATCCGGCGAGCGAGCGCGCGAATGTCGGATCGTTCGCCTCCTCCTCGGGGTGGAATCGCACATTCTCGAGAAGAACGATGTCGCCCGGGCCGAGCGCCGCGATCTTCGCGCTGGCGTCCGGCCCGATCGTGTCACGGGCGAAGGCGACCGGCGCGCCGAGGATCGCCTGGAGCTCCTTCGCCACCGGCTCGAGGCTGAGCGTAGGGACCACCTTGCCGTCCGGCCGACCGAGGTGCGAGACGAGAATGATCCGCGCGCCCGCTTCCCTCAGGTGGTGCAGCGTCGGGAGCGTCTCCCGGATTCGGCTCGTGTCCGTCACCGCCCCGCGCTCGTCCTGCGGCACGTTGTAGTCAACGCGGACGAGGACCCGCTTCCCGGCAACATCGATGTCCCGCAGCATCTTTTTTTTCATGGCGGGTCGCCCTGACGGAACCGCGATCCCAGTGACGCGTTCATCCTTCCATGAAGGCGGCCATGAACTTCGCGAGATCCCCGACTCGGCAGGAGTAGCCCCATTCGTTGTCGTACCAGGAGACGACCTTGACCATGTTGCCGCCGACGACGACGGTGTCTGTCGCACTGAAGATCGAGGAGCGCTCGTCCCCCTTGAAATCCATGGAGACCAGCGGCTCGTCGGTATAGCCCAGAATCCCTTGCATCGGGCCATCAGCCGCGCGCTTCATCGCGCCGTTCACCTCCTCGACGGTCGCCGGCCGATCGAGATCGGCGACGAAGTCGATCACCGACACGGTGGAGGTAGGAACCCGGAACGCCATGCCGTTGAACCGGCCTTGCAGCTCTGGGATCACGAGACCGACGGCTCGGGCGGCGCCGGTGGCCGCCGGCACGATGTTGAGCCCCGCCGCGCGCGCGTCGCGCAGATCGGCACTCGCCATGTCCAGGAGCCGCTGCGAGTTCGTGTACGCGTGCACCGTGGTGAGCAGACCCTTCTGGATCCCGAAGCTCTCGAAAAGGACCTTCGCGACGGGGGCCAGTCCGTTCGTCGTGCACGACGCGTTCGAGACGATCGTGTGCCGGGACGGTTCGTACTTCCGCTCGTTGACGCCGAGGACGACGGTGAGGTCTTCATTGCGCGCCGGAGCCGTGATGATGACTTTCTTTGCGCCACCATTCAGGTGGGCCGCGGCCTTGGTCGCGTCCGTAAAAAACCCCGTCGATTCGATGACGATGTCCGCACCGACCTCCCCCCACTGAATGGCTGCCGGGTCTCGCTCCGCGAAGACTTTGATCGACTCGCCGTCGACGACGAGGTTCCCCGCGTCCGCCTCAACGGAACCGGGATGCTGTCCGTAGTTGCTGTCGTACTTCAGCAGGTGGGCATTCACCTTCGCGTCCATCAAGTCGTTGATGGCGGCCACCTTCAGCGCGCCGGCGTGGCGTTCGCGAATTCCCTTGAACACCTGTCGACCGATGCGTCCGAACCCGTTGATGCCTACGCGCACCGTCATTGTGCGGGCCTCCCCGTTGCGTGTTTGAACGCGCTATGTCCGCCGTACTGGGCGTCTGTGCCCAGCATCTCCTCAATGCGCAGAAGCTCGTTGTACTTGGCCACGCGGTCCGTTCTTGCTGGCGCTCCGGTCTTGATCTGCCCCACGCCCGTCGCCACAGCCAGGTGAGCAATGGTCGTGTCCTCTGTCTCGCCGGAGCGGTGGGAGATGACGGCTGCGTAGCCGGCCCGCCGCGCCATCGCGATCGCGTCCAGCGTCTCCGTCAGGGTGCCGATCTGATTCAGCTTGATGAGGATCGCGTTCGTGCATCCACCCTGGATACCCTGCAAAAGCCGGTCCACGTTCGTGACGAACAGGTCGTCCCCCACCAGCTGCACCTCGGGTCCCAGTCGCCGGGTCAGCTCGGCCCAGCCCTCCCAGTCGTCCTCCGCCAGCCCGTCCTCGATGGAGACGATCGGGTAGGCGCGAACCCACTCCGTGTACAGATCGATGAGCTGCCCCGCGTCCAGCGTGCGACCCTCCCGCGCCAGATCGTACCGTCCATTCTCCGCGAGCTCCGTCGCGGCCACATCCATCGCCAGCGCCACGTCGACGCCGGGCCGATAGCCCGCCCGCTCGATGGCGTGGACGAGCAGCTCGACTGCCTCTTGATTCGATGAGAGCGACGGCGCGAACCCGCCCTCGTCGCCCAGCCCTGTTGAGAGCCCCCTCGCCCTGAGGACGTCGCGCAAAGCGTAGTAGATCTCCACTCCAGCGCGGAGCGCCTCGGAGAACGAGGGGAGTCCGACGGGGGCGAGCATGAACTCCTGGAAGTCGGTCGAGTCTGCCGCGTGCTTGCCGCCGTTCAGCACGTTCATCAGTGGGACCGGGAGCACGGAAGCGGTCGCGCCTCCGAGGTACTGGAACAGCGGCATGCCCGCGGAGGCCGCCGCTGCTTTTGCGCAGGCGATCGAGACTCCGAGAATGGCGTTCGCCCCGAGGGTTGACTTGTTCGGAGTCCCGTCCAGCTCGATGAGGAGATGGTCGATCGCGCGCTGGTCATCGGGCGATCGGCCGGCGAGCGCCGGGGCGATCCGCGCGTTGACGTTCGCTACCGCCCGCTGGACGCCGAGGCCGCGGTAGCGCGTCCGGTCCCCATCCCGGAGCTCGAGGGCTTCGTGGGCGCCGGTCGAGGCCCCGGAGGGGACGGCCGCTCGGCCGGGCGATCCGTCCGCCAGTGCGACGTCGACCTCGATCGTTGGCGTGCCGCGCGAGTCCAGGATCTGCCGCGCATGGACGGTCACAATCGCACTCACACACGCAGTATAGCCTCTACTCGGGGTACACGATCAGGCTCAGGCCCTCGACGCTGAGAACTCGGATGCGGGTACCTTCGGAGATCGGCGCGGCCGGGTCGACGGCCGACGCTCGCCACAGCTCCCCCGCGACGAGCACGGTGCCACTGGAGCCGACGTCAGTCTTGGCAAGTCCCGACGCTCCGATAAGTGCCTCCCGCCCGGTGTAGGCCGGGCGCCCCTGAACCCGAATCACCGCGGCCGCCACCCATGTGAAGAATCCTCCAAGCGCGAGCGTCATGGCCACAATGGCTGGCGCGGAGACTCGCAAGTAGTCCTGGTTCCCCGGAGAGGTGGCCAGAAGCAGGGAGCCCAGCACAAAGGACACGATCGCTCCTACCGTGAGCACGCCGCTGCCGGCCACCAGAAGGTCCGCGAAGAACAGGACGAAGGCGAAGAGGATGAGTCCCACGCCCGCGATGTTGATCGGCAGTGTGCCCAGCGAGTAGAGGGCCAGCAGCAGCATGATGCCGCCGACGACACCAGGGAAGATCGCGCCGGGGTTTGCAAGCTCGTAGATGAGTGCAAGACCGCCCAGGCTGAGGAGCAGATAGGCGATCGTCGGGTCACTGATGACGTGGAAGAAGCGCTCGATGGCATTCATGGCCTCGGCCTCGGTCTGGGCGCCACGGGTCGTCAGGCGAACGTCCCCGGTCGCAAGGGTCACCGTCCTCCCGTCGACCTGTCGAAGGAGGTCCGGGACGTCGGCGGCGAGCACATCGACGACGTTCATCCGAAGCGCGTCCGATGCTGGGAGATTCGCGCTCTCGCGGACGGCCTCCTCCGCCCAGTCGGCGTTTCGCCCGCGCGTCTCCGCCAGCGAACGGATCAACGCCACCGCGTCGTTGGTGATCTTCTCCATCATGGTGTCGTCCGGCTGTGCGGCAGCGCCATCGCCACCAATCAGGACCGGGTGCGCAGACCCGATGTTCGTCGATGGCGCCATCGCGGCGATGTGCGCGGCGTACGTAATGAAGACCCCTGCCGAGCCGGCGCGCGCGCCCGGTGGGGAGACGTACACCGCCACCGGCACGCGGGAACGAAGGATTCGCTGCGTAATCGCGCGCATGTCCGCGTCCGCGCCGCCCGGCGTGTCGATCGCCAGAACGACGAGTGACGCGCCGTCCGACTCGGCGTCGCCGATAACTCGGTCGACGTAGCTCGCCATCGTGGGGTTGATGATGCCGCGCATTTCGGCAACGGACACCTGCCCCCCGACCCGCGCATCCTGCGTGGCGCCCACCGGTGCGAGGAGCAGAAGGAGGCCGAGGGCGCCCAGGATACCTGCCAACGCGCGCCGTGTGAGCGTCACCGAATGCATGTTGCCCCCCAATATCCCCTTGACCGTAACGGTGCTTGCAGGAGGATTATCTCACCTATAGAATCGTCGACACAGGGTTTCACTGCACCGGAGGGTCGCGTTTTCCATGGCCTCGTGGCGCCCCGAGCTTTCGGGACATTGAAAAACTCAGATAGCCCGTGCGATAAGGAGATCTGCATGAACAAGCGGAAGAATGTGGCGTGGCACAAGCACTTGAAGACGGCGAAGAAGGAGAAGGACAAGCGCAAGGCAGCGCGCCGGTCAGCATAGGGCCTGGCCCGGACGCCTCCGTCCATGGCCGGCCAGCTCGAAGCGTGGGGTATCATCTGAGGAAGCGACGCGTGCGGAGCGAAGGAGGCAATGTGGCAGGACCCATACGACCCACCTTCCCGTTCACTGCCCTCGTCGGGCAGGAACGCATGAAACTGGGTCTTTTGCTGAACGCGGTAAACCCAAAGATCGGTGGCGTGCTCGTCCGTGGGGAGAAGGGCACAGCGAAGTCGACGGCGGCGCGCGCGCTCGCGGCTCTCCTTCCAGAGGAGGAGACGATCGCGGCGTGCCCGTTTGGGTGTGATCCGAACCGTCCTGCCACCTGGTGCGAGGACTGTCACGAACGCGCGCAGCGGAGCGGCTGGGAGATCTACACGCGCCACGTTCCCCTCGTGGAACTCCCAGTGAGCGCGACGGAGGATCGAGTCGTCGGCACGCTCGACATCGAGCACGCCGTGAAGGAGGGCAAGCGTCGCTTCGAGCCGGGCGTTCTCGCATCGGCCAACCGGGGGATCCTCTACGTCGACGAGGTGAACCTGCTGAGCGACCATCTGGTGGATGTGCTGCTCGACGCGGCGGCCATGGGGGTGAACTACGTCGAGCGCGAGGGCATCTCGTTCAGCCACCCTGCCGAGTTCATCCTTATCGGTACGATGAACCCTGAGGAAGGCGAGCTTCGGCCGCAGCTGCTCGACCGTTTCGCGCTGACCGTGGAGGTCGAGGGCATTCGGGAGCCTCGGCTCCGGGCAGAGGTCGTCCGGAGACGGGCAGCGTTTGAGCTGGACCCGGTCACGTTCGGAGCAACGTGGCGAGATTCGGAGGAGGGGGAGCGAGGACGGCTCGAGCAAGCGCGGGACCTCTTGCCCGAAGTCGCCGTCCCCGGAGACATGCTCGACCTGATCACCCGGATCTGTGCCGAGCTGCAGGTGGATGGCCTCCGAGCGGACATTGTCATGTACAAGACGGCCATGACCCACGCTGCATATCAGGGACGTGATGTCGTCACTGCCGAAGACGTACGAGTGGCCGCCATGCTGGCGCTGCCCCATCGCCGCCGCCGACAGCCGTTCGACGAGGACGGCAGCGACCCGGGGGAGCTGGAACGACGCGTGCAGGCGCAGGTCTCCCGCATGGAAGCGGAGAGTGCCGAAGGCGCTGCAACCCCCACGCCAGAACCCGCCGCGTCGGCCGAGGAAGATAAGGTCGGAGAAGGAGATGCGCCCCGGGTTGATCGACCCGGGGCCCCCTTTCGCGTTCGGAAGGTAGCCGCCGACCTGATCCAGCCGCGCGAGAACCAGCGGCTCGGCCGTCGCACGAGCGTGACGAACACCGAGCCCACCGGCCGGTACGTCCGCGGTTCGATCCCCATCGAGCGGCCCCATTCTCTCGCCCTCGACGCCACGGTGCGCGCTGCCGCAGTCCACCAGCGCGAGCGCCACGAGGCCCAGCCGGAGGGCACCGCGCTGCGGCTCGAGCGGTGGGACATCCGCGAGAAGGTGCGGGAGCGAAAGCTCTCCAACCTCATCCTCTTCGTACTGGATACGAGCGGGAGCATGGGCGTCGAAAACCACATGATCATGACGAAGGGAGCGATCCTGTCCCTTCTCACTGACGCCTACCAGAAGCGTGACCGTGTGGCCCTCATCACCTTCCACGGGTCTGAGGCTGACCTCGTCCTGGAGCCGACCAACAGTGTCCAGCGCGCGGAGCGCATCCTGCGCCAGCTCCCCACCGGTGGTCGAACGCCCCTCGCGGACGGATTGCGCCTCGCGGGAGACCTGCTCGGGAAAGAGCGGCTGCGGGATCCGGGGCTCATCTCCCTCCTCATCGTCGTCTCCGACGGACGCGCCAACGTCGCACTGCATGGCAGCGACCCCATTGAGGATGTGCGGCGCATGTCGCTCAAGATTCGGGAGCTGGACCTCAACTCCATGGTGGTCGACACCGAAGCCGAGCACTTCCGGATCGGGCTGGCGTCACGGCTGGCCAACTGGCTCGGCGGGCCCTGCTATCGCATCCAAGACCTCGACGCCCGGTCCACGAGCCGTCTGGTGCGGCAGGCGATCATCTCGAGGCAATGATGATGGGGTCTAGTGAGCGGGTCGTCGTCACCGGACTCGGAGCGATCACACCCCTCGGCAACAGCGTCGACATGACGTGGGCCGGTCTCGTCGAGGGACAGTCCGGGGCTGGCCCCATCACGGCCTTCGATGCCTCAGAGATGGACGCACGCATCGCGGCTGAGGTCAAGGATTTCAACCCAGAAGAGCTTCTCTCGCACCGTGAGGCGCGCCGTCTTGACCGGTTTTGCCAGTTCGCCTTGGTCGCAGCGCGGGAGGCGATCGCCGACGCGGGACTGACCATCGACGAGGCAAACGCCGAGGATGTTGGTGTGCTGATGGGCTCCGGCATCGGCGGCATCAACACGCTCGCCGATCAGATCGATGTGCTCCAGACGAAGGGGCCGCACCGCGTGAGTCCGTTCCTCATTCCGATGTTCATCATCGACCTCGCGGCGGGGCAGGTCGCCATCGCGACCGGGGCCAGGGGGCCGAACTTCGGCACCGTCTCCGCCTGTGCTTCGAGCGGACACGCGCTGGGGGAGGCGGCGGAGATCATCAGGCGCGGTGACGCCAAAGCCATGATCGCTGGCGGGTCGGAGGCCGGTGTTCTCCCGATCGGCATTGCGGGATTCGCGGCCATGCGGGCGCTCTCGACGCGCAATGACGAGCCAGAGCGCGCGTCACGACCCTTCGATCGCGACCGGGACGGATTCGTGATGGGTGAGGGCGGAGGCGCTGTCATCCTCGAGGCCGAGAGCTACGCCCGAGCGCGCGGCGCCCGGATCTATGCCGAGCTGGCCGGCTACGCTGCAACGGACGACGCGTATCACATCACGGCGCCGTCGGAGGGAGGCGAGGGAGCCGCCCGCGCAATGCGGATCGCGCTGCGTAAGGCGGAGTGCGCGCCTGCGGACATCGACTACATCAACGCTCACGGCACGTCCACGCCCGCCAACGACCGCCTTGAGACGACGGCCATCAAGGCGGTCTTCGGGCAATGTGCGTACGGCATCCCGGTGAGCTCCACCAAGTCGATGACTGGCCATCTGCTCGGGGGGGCGGGAGCGGTTGAAGCCATCGTCTGCGTCAAGGCCATCGAAGAGGGCATCGTCCCGCCGACGATCAATTATGACAATCCGGACCCGGATTGTGACCTCGACTACGTCCCGAACGCGGCCCGCACCTGTCCGGTCCGCGTGAGTCTGAGCAATTCCCTCGGGTTCGGCGGACACAACGTCACCCTCATCTTTCGCCGCTACCAGGGTTAGCGGTGGTGGGAGCAGCCTGGCTCGCCACCGTGCGTTCCGTGATCGCCTCCGCTGAGCGGAGCGACGTGCAGGAGATCGAGCTCCGCGGAGCCGGCTTGCGCATCCGCATACGCCGGGGCCAGCCGTCCGAGACGGGCATTGGAGCGGGCGACCGGGCCTCGCCGCAGCCGTCGGTCGAACCGCAGGTCGACAGCCCGTATCATCTGTTGCGATGCCCGCTCACCGGCATCTGGTACGATTCCCCGTCCTCGGGTACGTCGCCCTTTGTGCGCCCCGACGACCCTGTCGATGTCGGAACAGTCGTTGGGCTCGTGGAAACGATGAAGGTCTTCAATGAGGTTGTCTCCGATGTTGCTGGTGTCGTTATGGAGATCGTCGCCCAGAGGGGGCAGATCGTCTCCGCGCATGCGCCGGTGATGGCGATCAACGTCCTTGAGGAGTTGCCCCGTCCGGAGATCGGAGACATGGCCTGATGGGTTCGCGGTACGCACGCATCGCGGGGCTGGGGCAATACGTCCCACCGCACGTCGTGACGAACCAAGATCTCGCCAGACTTGTCGACACCTCCGACGAGTGGATCCAGTCCCGCACGGGCATCACCGAGCGCCACTTCGTGGAAGGAGACGAAGCGACGTCGAGCATGGCGGCCAGGGCGGGCTGCGAAGCGCTCGCAACCGCCGGCGCTCGGGCTGACGAGGTCGACCTGGTCATCGTCGCGACATCGACGCCGGACTACCCGTTGTTCCCATCGACGGCGTGTCTCGTGCAGGCATCCCTGGGGCTGACGCGGG
This sequence comes from Chloroflexota bacterium, assembly GCA_009377635.1. Lineage (GTDB taxonomy): Bacteria > Chloroflexota > UBA6077 > UBA6077 > SHYK01 > WHTR01. The sequence goes on along the minus strand of WHTR01000042.1, from coordinate 1,590 downwards.
CGGGCGCCTACGACATCTCCGCGGCCTGCTCCGGCTTCGTCTACGGGCTCATCACAGCCAGCCAGTTCATCGCTACCGGCGCGTACGAGCACGTCCTGGTCATCGGTGCGGACGCACTATCCCGCTTCGTGAATTTCGAGGACCGTTCGACCTGCGTTCTCTTCGCCGACGGCGCGGGTGCAGCGATGCTCGTCGCGTCGGATACGCCGGGCGGGCTTCTGTCGTTCGTGCTCGGAGCCGACGGCACAGGCGGCGAGCACCTCATCGTGCCGGCGGGGGGATCGCGCCGGCCACCGACGGCGGAAACGGTCGGGGCCCGCGAGCATTCCATTCACATGAATGGACGGGAAGTCTATCGCTTCTCCACGACCGTCCCGGCCGACGCACTCCGGCGGGCTGCCGCCGACGCGGGCCTCGCTGTGGAGGACCTGAGCCTGGTCGTGGCTCACCAGGCGAATGTTCGCATTCTGCAAACCGTGGCGCGGAACCTGAACGTGCCGGAGGATCTGTTCTTCAGAAACGTAGAACGGTTCGGAAACACGAGCGCCGCCTCGGTCCCCCTTGCCCTCTATGACGCCTGCGCCCAGCGGCGGCTCAAGCCGGGGGCGCTCGTGGGCCTGATGGGCTTCGGTGCTGGCCTCACCTGGGCGACCGCCATCTGGCGCTGGCACGATTTGCCATCTAACCCCTGACCCAGCCGACGATCCGAGGTCCGAAGACGAGGCCGCCGACCACCGCGGCGGCAATGGCAGCGATCAGGACGGCGCCGGCTGCGACGTCTTTCGCGTGCTTTGCTGCTGTGGAGGGAGGTCCACCAGCGGCGTCCACGGCCGCCTCGACGGCCGTGTTCATGGCTTCGAGCCCGAGCACGAGCCCGCTTGTGAGGACCAGGACGGCCATCTCCGCCGCGGAAACCTGAAGGGCAACCCCGGCTCCGATGGCGACAGCGGCCGCGACAACGTGGATCCGCCAGTTGGGCTGCGTGCGCGCAACGTGGCTGATCCCCTCCAGCGCGAAGGGGAAGCTCCGGAGCGTTCGCGAGAGCGGCGCCACGAGATGCCGATGGATCCCGCTGCGCGGCTCATCAGATCCCATTGCGGCGGAGCCCCAGCCCGCCCAAAACCTCTTCTTCCTTGCGGCGCATCGTCCTGCGGCGCTGGTCGGTATCGTGGTCGTACCCAAGGATGTGGAGCACCGCGTGGACCGTGAGGTAGGCCAGCTCACGCTCGCGCGAATGGCCAGCCGCCTCAACCTGCGCCTCCAGCCGATCGTAGGAGATGACCACGTCGCCCAAATGCGGGACGACATCCGGCGGCAGGATGAAGAAGTCGTGGGCGAGGCCCTCCCCGGGACGAAGCTCCAGCAGTGGGAAGCTCAGCACGTCGGTAATCTCGTCGACGCCGCGGCGCGTCGCGTTGATATCGTGGATCTCGTCGTCGTGCACGATGAGCAGATCGAGGCTCGCGGGACGGCTCCACCCGTCTCGCTCGAGTGCCCTCCGGACGACCTGCTGGATGAGCTTCGTGTTGACCTTCCGGCCGAGCCCGCGCGGAACGATGACGTTGACCGTTACGAGAGAGCCCGGCGAAG
>WHTR01000041.1 GCA_009377635.1 Chloroflexota bacterium | reverse complement strand
ATCGCGGCCCTTCAAGACGCATTCCAACGCCCTGGACGACGACCTGTTCCTCCGCATCGCCATCGAGCTGTCCCTCAAGCGCTGCATCATCGGGGGCATCGAGCGGGTCTACGAGATCGGCCGGGTCTTTCGGAACGAGGGCTTGAGCTACAAGCACAACCCGGAGTTCACGATGATGGAGCTCTATCAGGCGTACGCCGACTACCGGGACATGATGGAGCTGGTCGAGCAGATGGTCGCCCACGTCGCGCGGGAGGTGCGGGGCACGACGCGTCTGATGTGGCAGGACGAGCCGATCGACGTCGCGCCGCCGTGGCAGCGACGAACCATGCGCGATCTCCTCATCGAGCATGCAGGCATCGACTACGAGGCGCATCCGGATGCCGCGTCGCTCCGGACTGCCGCTGCGAAGGCAGGCCTCGACAGCGACCCGTTGTGGAGCCGCGCGAAAATGATCGACGAGCTGATGGGCACCTTCGTCGAGCCGAAGCTCATCCAACCCACCTTTGTCGTGGACTACCCGACGGAGACGACGCCGCTCGCCAAACGCCGGCCCGACCGCCCCCATGAGGTGGAGCGCTTCGAGCCCTACATTGCCGGCATGGAGATCGGCAATGCCTTCAGCGAGCTGAACGACCCGGTCGACCAGCGGACGCGCTTCGAGGAGCAGCTGGTCCGGCGCGCCTCGGGTAACGAGGAGGCCGAGGAGGTGGACGAGGACTTCCTCGAGGCTGTCGAGCACGGCATGCCACCGACCGGCGGCCTCGGCCTGGGGATCGACCGCCTGGTGATGGTGCTGGCCAACCGTCCATCGATCCGCGAGGTGATCCTCTTTCCGCAGCTGCGATCCCGGAGGCGCTAGCGTGCTGAGTCTGCAGGTCATCCGCGAGCAGGAGGGGCTCGTCCGACAGGCGATGGAGCATCGTGGCGTCGAGACGCCCCTGGACGACATCGTGCGGCTGGACGGCCGCCGACGCGAGATGCTGCGCGAGCTGGAGCCGCTTCGGGGGCAGCTCAAGCAGCTCTCCGCACGGATCGGCTCGGCGAGAATCCCAGACGAGCGGCAGCACCTGATCGACCAGACCAAGGCGACGTCGCAGCGCATCGGCGAGCTGGAGCCCCAGGTGCGGGAGGTGGAGGAGGAGCTGGACCTGCTGCTCCTGCAGATGCCGAACATCCCGGACGAGAGCGTCCCGGTCGGCGCCGACGCGGAGGACAACGTGGAGGTTCGCCGGTGGGGCGAGCTGCCGTCTCTCGATTTCCGTCCTCTTCCGCATTGGGAGATCGCAGAACGGCTCGGGATCATCGACTTCGAGCGGGGCGTGAAGCTCGCCGGGTCACGGTTCCAGGCCCTCGTAGGCAACGGTGCAGCGCTATCCCGCGCGCTCGCCACCCTCATGCTGGACATGCACATCCGGGATCACGGCTACACCGAGATCGCCCCGCCATACCTCGTGCGGCCGGAGATGATGTTCGGGACCGGTCAGCTCCCGAAATTCAAAGATGAGGCCTACCATCTGGAGCGCGACGACCTCTACCTGATCCCGACCGCTGAGGTACCACTCACGAACCTCCACAGCGGAGAGATCCTTGATTGGTCGCGGCTGCCCGTCCGGTACTGCGGCTACAGCCCCTGTTTTCGGCGCGAGGCCGGAGCAGCGGGGCGCGAGACGCGAGGGCTGATCCGCGTCCACCAGTTCGACAAGGTGGAGATGGTGAAGCTCACCGCGCCGGAGCACTCGCTGGAGGAGCTGGAGTCCATGGTCGGCGATGCCGAGGCGGTGCTCCAGCGCCTGGGGCTGACCTACCGCGTCGTTCTCCTCTGCACCGGTGATCTGGGGCTCGTCATGCGAAAGACGTACGATCTCGAGGTGTGGATGGCCGGAGAGGGCCGCTTCGTCGAGATCTCGTCGTGCTCGACCGCGGGCGAGTACCAGGCGCGGCGGGCGGATATCAAATTCCGCCGCGCAGTGGGAGCCCACACGGAGTACGTGCACACGCTCAACGGCTCCGGTCTGGCAGTCGGGCGAACAATCGCAGCGCTGCTCGAGACGTATCAGCAGGCGGACGGAGCGGTCCGCATCCCGACCGCACTGCAGGGCTATCTGGGCGGGCAGGAACGCATCACTCCGCGACCCATCATCTAGCTCGCGGTGTTCGACTGCGGGACCGCGACGCCGCGCCGTTCGAGCGGCGGGTGTGGCTCGGCGCGTTCGCGGAAAGCGGCTTGACGCGGCATCTCGCGCGTGCTATCTGACCACTGACAAGGGAGGGTGCCCCATGGCCGAGCTCAAGATGGCGTTCAAGCTCTACGACCGAACGTTGCCATTCTTCCTCGGCTGGGTCAAGCCGCGCGGCATCGGGCTGCACCTGGTCGAAACCCGCTTCAAGCCCGAGGATATCTGGATCACTGGGTAGGGGGCGGAGCACACATGCGGCAACTCGCCTACATCGGCGAGGACGGGCAGGTCTGGGTTCGGGATCTGGATCTCGACCGAGATGTGCGTGTCTCCGCCACCTCGTCGGCAACCCGCGGCCAGGAAACACACACCGTCTGCAACTGGCCCACATGGTCGCCCGACGGCCTCCGGCTCGCCTACATGCGCTACGACCTGGCCGGCAACGAGGTCCAGGGCTCGGCGATCTGCGTGGCCGTGCCCGATGGCTCTCGGACCTCCGAGGTCTCCCGAGCCACCAACAGCGCGCCCATCTATATGTGCTGGGCGCCGGATGGAGGGCGGCTCGGCGTGCTCATGCAGGAGGGCGAGCAGCTCTACCTGCGAGCGTTCGACACGACGGGGCGGCGTCCCCCATTCACGGTCGCCCAGGGCGCCCCCCTCTATTTCGCCTGGCACCCTGACTCTCGGGGTTTTGTGGCGCACGTCGGGGTTCGAGGCGTCGCGGGGAGCGATACCCGGCTGGTTTGGATTCGGATGGAGCGAGGGCAGGTGACAACCGTCCCGCTGCCCCGCCCCGCGGCCCTCGGGTTTCGCGCTCCATCATGGTCCGGGCGTTTCCAGGGGGCAACCGTCGCCTACGACCGCCCAGACGGATCGGAGATCGCCATCCAGGCGAGCCCGCACGCGGACCCCGTCGTCGTCGCCGAGGCGGGCCACGGGCCAGCCTTCGTCTGGAGTCCAAGCGGGACCGTGCTCGCCTTCGGGTCACACCCTGCGGACAGCTCTCGGCTCTATGAGGGAATCTCCGTGTACGACGCCGAGAAGCGTGCCGTCCGTCGCGTGTCGGAGGAGCCGGCGCTCGCCTTCTTCTGGTGTTCGGATCACCAGATAATCTTCGTGACCGGGGAGGTAGGCGACCGATTGATCGGGGTCCGGCTCGTGGACATTGACTCGGGCGCACGGAACGAGCTTGACTGGGTGCGGCCGAGTCGAGATCTCCTGCTCCTCCTGAGCCATTTCGACCAGTACTACCAGTCCGCCCATGTGGTCTCGCCCCAGGGAAGCGAGCTCGTCTTTGCGACGTCCGTTGCACAGGAGCGCACGAACGGCTCCGTCCCGACCCTTCGGCAGGTGCTGGTCCACTCTCTGACCGAGGAGGGCGGGCACCGCGTCGTCGCGCGCGGGAGGCTGGCTGTCTGGCGCCCGCCCGCGCCTCAGCCATAGGTCTCCCGCGCAGCGCGCTCAGCCCGTTGGCATGAGCGGCGCGAGCGGGACTGTGACCACTGCGACGATGATGAGCGTGGGGATGATCGACAGAAGGATGGTTCCGATCGTCTGTGGGCCGGTGATGTCCAGCGCCGACCGGAGGGCGACGAACACCAGGTACAGGAACCAGAGATACGCGGCGAGCGCAATCAGGGGGCCCACAATCGGAATGAAGCCAAAGACACTGAATACACCGGCGGAGTACGCGTAGCCCAGCGTGCGGAGGGTCTCGCCCCACGTGGCTATGGCGCTGAACAGGCGCGTGCCGATGAAGTAGGCGATCCCGGCGAACACCGCCCAGCCGACGAGAGAGCTCACCACGCCGACAACAAGCCCGCCGAGTGCCGCTCCGGGGTTGCCTGCGAGAATTGGAGCGAGGCCGCTCGACAGACCTCCCGCGACCGCGACGATGGCGACGACGATCAGGGCCTCCGCGGTCGCGTCGGTGTCGCGCTCGACCTCCTCGAACAGCGCGACCTCACCGCTGATCGCCCGGACCATCCGACCCGTGACCGCCATTGCTTCCTCCTGCACCGACGTTTCCCTCTCCATCATAGCTCGTGAGGACCATAGTCGGGTCTGTGCCCTGAGGGGCTGCGCGGATGCCAAAGCGATACAATGCAATCTCTCGGACAAGGGGGTGAGATGGAGATCACGTGGATCGGCCACTCGTGCTTTCGGCTGCGAGGACGGGAGGCAAGCGTCCTCACCGATCCGTGCGCCAGGTCGTCGGGCTATTCGCTCGCCCGGGTGTCAGCGGACCTGGTGACCGTCTCCAACACCCATCCCCACCACAGCGCAGTGGCCGAGGTCGGCGGCTCACCGACGATTCTCGACGGCCCCGGTGAGTACGAGGTCCACGGCGTCCTGGTGACGGGAGTGCGCACGACGCCGCTCAAGGCTGGCTCTGACGTGGCGCGCAACACCGCCTACATCATCGGGATCGACGATGTTATCGTCTGCCATCTCGGCGACCTCGCCAACGTCCTCTCCGGTGAGCAGATCGAGATCATGAAGGACGTGGACGTTCTCCTCGTACCGGTGGGCGGGCACTGCACGATCGAGCCCGGCCAGGCCGTGGAGGTGATCAGCCAGGTCGAGCCGAAGCTCGTCGTCCCGATGCATTTCGCGACGGAGGTCTCCCGGGTCCCGCTCGACCCGCTTGACCGGTTCCTGCGAGAGATGGGCTTGACCCAGGTCGATCCACAGCCGCGCGTCAATGTCACGCGGAGCTCCCTTCCTTCTGAGCCGACCGTGCTTGTGCTGCAGAGCCGACGATGATGGCGGGACCAGCGTTTGTGAGAGAGGATGTCATCCTTGAGGGAGCGCTATCGGTCCACGTCGTCGCGAACAGTGTATGAGCGCCCGGGTTGCGCCTCGTCGGCCTCGCTCGCGTGCGTGTGGGCTGCGACCGGTATCTCTACGACCCGAATCGGCGGTCGACCCGGGTAGGTGCGCTCGAGGAGCGGCCGGGCAACGTTGTAGACGGGGACTCCCGTGCTCGTCCGTCCCTCCGGCCTGCCCGCGTGGGCGTGTCCGTGGAACGCCGCGGCGACCGAGAACCGGTTGAGGGGCTCTTCGAGTCGACTCGATCCGAGAAAGGGGAAGATCTCCTCCGGCTTCCCTACGACGGTTCCGCGAATCGGTGCGTGATGCAAGAGTGCGACCTGCCGCGGGGTGCGGAGCTTGGCGAGCGCCGACTCGATCTTCAGCGCCTCCTCCACGGCCACGTGCACAAAGCCCTTGACCGTGCGCTCGTCCCAGGCCTGAAGCGTATGCGCCCTGAAGCCTCCCGCGAACCCAAAGGAGCCGACGCGGCGAGCGGCATGCCAGTCCGGAGGACGCGTATGCCCGACCCCCGGTCGCCGGGGCCTACAAGTTTAGTAGGCGCCTCGCCACGAAGTCTAAGAATCGCTCGCGCTCGTTGGCAACCATCGCTATCTTGTCGAATTCGAAGGTTTCCGTTACAAGCCGATCCGCGTCGATACGTTTACGGACCTCGGCCGTTAGCACGTTAGCCCTAACCCACGCGCAGGCCGGCTTAGCAGCGGTACCGTCGCCACTAGTCACGTTGATCGTATGCGGTTACTAGACGCTTCGGAGCCTTATTCCGCCAAGCACCTTCAACGAGCGGACGAACTCGATCTCCAGGAACACTCTCTAGGTCGACCCGGACTCCAACAAAGATCCGGCCGCTATTGCGCCAGATCTCTTCACACACGTGAGGCATCTCAACAACCGCGGCGCGGGCTACGGCTCGATCGACATGCAGGATGGCTTCGGACCCGCCTTCCTTGAGCACAATGAACGTTTTATCCTTGACTTGGAACGCGTGCAAACGGAAGTGCTTCCCCTCAGTGACCTCCGGCAGCGCCAGAGCGTAGGCGCGAAGCTCATCGATTCCCATCACGTTCGGGCCTCCTCATGTAGCGGTACATCCGGACAAATAAAAACCCTGCTCACCACCAAGCGATCTACGGTACTGCCCAGGTCGGACCAGCAACCTCGGGAGGACGAGGCAGCCAGCACCGCTCCACGATCTTGGCCGGCCTACGTGCAGTTCAGCGCCCGCCCAGAAGCGTGTCATGCGCGCCGCAGGCGCGGCGGTTGCCATCGTGCGCCTGCGGCGCGCATACGCCGTATCACGGTCCGCTGCAACTGCATGTTCGGCGGCATCGCCGTCACCTATAGCGATCGTTCCATGACGACGTTCTCCAAGCGGGCTCCGGCTACCTCCTCGAACATGCGAGCTGTCTCTCGAAACCCCTGCTTCCGATAGAAGGCGACGCCCTTCAGATTCTGCGCCTCCACGGTTAAACGCGCCCTCTGAACGGCAGGGAATGCTCGATAGCTAGCCTCCAACAATTGCGTGCCGATCCCGCGCCTTTGACATTGCGGTCGTACGTACAGTCGGCCGACGAAGATCACATCCTCCTGCTTCCGCGCGGTGATCACTCCGGCAATCTCTCCTTCATCTCGTGCTATGGCGAAGTAGATATCGGGATTTTGCATCTGCTCCGCCAGTAGCTTGGGTGCATGCCACTGAGAGGTGATGGTCTCTATGGCAGAATCAGGAAGCAAAGACGCGTACGTGTCGTGCCACGTCTCGCTAAGCACGTCCTTGATCGTTAGCACGTCTTTGACTGCGGCGCGTTCTATCTGCGTCATACGTCGACCTAAGATGTGCTCCAATGTGCCGTCGAACGCTCCGAATGAGCCGCGAGCAAAGGCCGTAGACCTTTGCGAGTCGGGCGCGCAGTGCGCGCGCACTCGATTCGATTGTTAGGCCGCATGCAACTCCGATAGGTCATCAGCAAGTGATCAACGTCTTGCGCTTACAACTTCTTGAAGTAGCGGGCGATCGGTAACAGCCCGAAGCCCGCCTTTTCGTAGGTACAGCGCGCCGGAGCATGGCCAGGATCGCCCCCGGTCTCGACCATCGCGACGGACATCCCAGCACCTTTCATCCATTCAAGAGCGAATTCCGTGAGAGCGGTGGCAATGCCTCGGCGTTGATAGTCTGGATCGACCGCGATCATATAGATCTCTCCCAAGCTGGATTCAGCGTGGAGTCTCACGGCTACAAAGCCCACGGTTGATCCTGAGTCGATCGCAACCCATACCTTTGTATCGGCTGCAGCACAGACTGCCTCGACAGCCTTTTGCTGGCTTACACGCCAATCAGGGTGGAGTCTCTGGTACACGTCTAAATCCATTGCCTTCTGAATCGAATCGAAAACGGGAGTCCATGCTCGAAGTGAAAGACGAATTACGAAATCAAGGTGGCGGGGATCGTATGGTCCGATTCGCATTTCGGTGTGTACGCCAGAAGACAAAGGCCTCTCCTTATTGATGTATCGGCCTAACACTGATTAGATCGATCCACATAAGAGGCGAAATGCTGGTTTCCGACCAGTATAGTGCACGCCATTAACACGGAGAATGCTACTGCGATGATCCGTTCCGGCGCACAGCCACTGGCGCCTCTGGTACGCGCTTTCACGGCGTCTTATGCGGATCCGTGCATAAACCCCGTTGGTCCATTTCAAAGCCTGCTCGGAGGGACACCAGCCACAAGTATCAGATTGGCCGGGGGCGTAGCCGAAATCACGGATCTATGAACCTCTGGGGGAGTAGACACATACGATGATGGAGGCAAACACTGAGGATCTCAGGTCCCCATGTGAGCGCGGAGTGACGGACGTGAGCGATTGACGTCGTCGGGCCGCGAACTGGCAGCAGGCGTGGCCCGTAGCGCAAGATTGGGGCATCAGGAATGGAGAGGATGCCATGGCAACGACAGCGGATCCCTTTGGCGCGCGTGCCAACATTTCGGGCGATGGGTGGACCGCCTCCTACTATAGTCTAGCGGCCCTGGAGCGGCACGGGTTCGCGGGCGTGGATCGGCTGCCGATGACGGTCAAGGTCCTGCTCGAGAACGTCCTCAGGCAATACGACGGATACCTCTTCCGCGAGGAAGACGTTCGATCTCTGGCGAGCTGGGATCCGCGTCAGCCGGGCGCGGGCGAGATCCCCGTCCTGCCGTCGCGGGTCGTGCTGCAGGACTTCACCGGTGTGCCGGCAGTCGTGGACCTCGCGGCGATGCGCTCTGCCATGGCGCGCATGGGCGGCGACCCCCAGCGCATCAATCCGCTCGTCCCCGCGGACCTGGTCATCGACCACTCCGTGCAGGTGGACGCGTTTGGTTCGTCGACGGCGTTTCAGTTCAATGTCGCGAAGGAGTACGAGCGGAACCGCGAGCGCTATGCGCTACTGCGCTGGGCCCAGAGTGCGTTCGAGAACTTTCGGGTCGTCCCTCCGGGGACTGGGATTGTCCACCAGGTCAATCTGGAATTCCTGGCGCGCGTCGTCCACGTCCGACGGCAGGACGACGGGGTTGTCGCCTTCCCAGACACGCTGGTGGGCACGGATTCCCACACGACCATGGTCAACGGGCTGGGCGTGCTCGGATGGGGCGTCGGTGGAATTGAGGCCGAGGCCGTTCTCCTCGGGCAGCCGATGTATCTCCTCACGCCGCAGGTCGTCGGGATTCGGCTGCACGGCGCACTCCGCGAGGGTGCGACGGCCACCGACGTGGTGCTGACTGTGACGCAGCGCCTTCGGGCGTACGGCGTTGTCGAGAAGTTCGTCGAGTTCTACGGCCCGGGGCTCGGCCAATTGAGCTTGGCGGACCGCGCCACGGTCTCCAACATGGCGCCGGAGTATGGCGCCACCGCCTCGCTGTTCCCCATCGATGACGAGACGCTCCGGTACCTGCGCATGACGGGACGGGGCGAAGCGGAGGTCCAATTCGTCGAGCGGTACGCAAAGGAGCAGGGGCTGTTCCGGACTGACCAGACGCCGGATCCTCGATTCACGGAGACACTCGAGCTGGACCTCGCCATCGTAGAGCCCAGCCTCGCCGGGCCCAAACGGCCGCAGGACCGAGTTGCGCTCGCCGACGCCAAGCCCGCGTTTCGGGCCGCGCTCGTCGACTTCGTTTCGCACGGCGTGACCGGTGGCGAGCCCCGCCAGCCCGGCGTTCCGCAGCAAGAGCAGCCGTACGGGGTGGTATCGACCGTCGACAAGGCGTCGGCAGCGTCGTTCCCCGCCAGCGATGCTCCTGCGTACAACCGGGACGACGCCGACGGCACGCCACACCAGAGCGACTCGGGCGAAGGGGGCACCGACGGACGGCCGTCCAACCCGATCCGCGTGACGACGGGCGATGGTATGAGCTGGGAGCTCGATCACGGCGCGGTGACCATCGCGGCGATCACCTCGTGCACCAACACCTCCAATCCGTCAGTCATGATGGGCGCAGGACTCGTGGCCAAGAAGGCCGTCGAGCGGGGCCTCATGCCGAAGTCGTACGTCAAGACCAGCCTGGCGCCGGGCTCCCGCACCGTGACCGACTATCTCCGGGACTCCGGCCTCCTCAGGTACCTTGAGGCGATCGGATTTCACGTGGTCGGCTACGGGTGCACCACGTGTATCGGCAACAGCGGCCCGTTGCCGGACCCGGTGGCGGAGGTGGTACACGACGAGCAGCTCGTGGTGGTGGCGGTGCTCAGCGGCAATCGCAACTTCGAGGGGCGCATCCACCCCTTGGTACGTGCCGCCTACCTGGCATCTCCGATGCTCGTCGTCGCATACGCCCTGGCCGGGACGATGGACATCGATCTCTACCGGGAGCCGCTGGGAACGGACCGCGATGGGCAGCCCGTCTTCCTTCGGGACGTCTGGCCGAGCAACGCCGAGATCCGGGCCGCCGTTGACGCCTGGGTTCGGCCGGACCTTTTTGAGGAGGCGAACGCGCGGGTCTTCGCCGGCGACGATGAATGGAATCGCCTGCCGGTTCCGCAGGGCAATCAGTACGCGTGGGACCCGGATTCGACCTATGTCCAGCAGCCGCCCTTCTTCGAGCATCTCTCCCCAGAGCCGTTGCCGCTCGCGGATCTTCTCGGAGCGCGCGTGCTTGCGGTGCTGGGAGACTCCATCACGACAGATCACATCTCGCCCGCCGGGGCGATCGCGCCGGACGCCCCGGCGGGTCGGTATCTCGTCGAGCACGGCGTAGGTGTTGATGACTTCAACAGCTTCGGGGCGCGCCGCGGCAACCACGAGGTCATGATGCGAGGCACGTTCGGGAACATCCGGCTCCGAAATGAGATGACCCCAGGACGCGAGGGCGACTGGGCTATCCACATCCCGAGCGGCGACGTCCTGCGAATCTTCGACGCCTCGAGCCGCTACCAGCAGGAGGGAACGCCGCTGATCGTCGTCGCCGGCAAGGAGTACGGGTCTGGCAGCTCTCGCGACTGGGCCGCGAAGGGTCCGCTACTCCTCGGTGTCAAGGCGGTCCTGGCGGAGAGCTACGAGCGCATTCACCGGAGCAACCTGGTCGGCATGGGCATCCTGCCGCTCGAGTTCAAGCCGGGTGACGGCCGGCGGACACTGGGCCTGGACGGCACCGAGAGCTACGACGTGCTGGGGGTCTCCGACGACCTGCGGCCGCGCCAGGAGCTCGAGGTGCAGGTGCAGCGGCGCGATGGGTCGCGGTTCACGTTCGCCGCCGTTGCCCGGGTTGACAGCCCGGTCGACGTCGACTACCTGCGCCACGGCGGCATCCTGCCGATGGTGCTCCGAAATCTCCTGAAGGGGACATAACGCAATCGAAACCGAGACGGAAGCCAAGTGGAATGCTCCGTGGCTCGTCGTAATGGGCGATGTGTTGACATCTCGGTTGGCCGGCGCTAGTATGAAATTGACCCTGGGGTTACCAAGCATCAGGACGAGGACCGAAGATGGGAAGGAGGATTCCAACCATGCGGTACAGAGTCCTGTTGGGAGTCTGGCAGGTGGACAGGTAACGGCCCGGCGGAGGGTGTGTTCGTCCGCAGGGCCGTGTCAGACCCGGGCGCGCCCGTGACGTCCGCGTCCAGCCAAGGCCCAGCGTTGGGCCTGGGGCGCCTCAGCTCATAAGGGCCGGAGCGGGGCGGCAGCCCGGCAAGATCCTCGAAGATAACACAATCGTCGAGCGACTCGACAGAACGGTGGGCTCCGAGACATGTGTCCGGGGCCCACCGTCATGCCGGTCTCCTCCTACGGATCGTCTCACGGCGTCCGCTATAATTTGGGCTCCGGGCCCCGTCGGCCGAGATCAGTCACCGGCTTCGCCCCTACAACCCCCTCCCTTGCTGCCGCGTGACAGAGATAGCAACCAGATAGCTCGCGCGAAGGGAGTTACGTGCGCAACCCTCCCCACTACGTCGTCATCGGGAACGGAATCGCGGGTACGAGGGCCGCGGAGACGCTTCGGAAGAACGATCCCGCGTGCAAAATCACCCTCTTCACCGACGAGCCGTACCCGCTCTACAATCGCGTCGCGCTTCCGCCGGCTATGAAGCTGCAGACGCCCGAGTCGAAGCTGTTCATGAAGACGATGGAATTTCACGAGCAGCGGGACATCTGCTTCCTCCCGTGCACGAGGATCATGTCCGTGGACCTCGATGCGCGGACGGTCATCACGGACCAAGGGAGAGAGTCCCCCTTCGATCGGCTCCTCATCGCGACCGGCGGGAAGCCGAACCCCCTCACCGCCCCGGGGGGCGACGCCGACGGCGTGTGCTATTTTCAGACTCTCGACGATACCAAGGATCTCATGGAGCGCATCGCGCACGCGCGAGCCGCTGTCGCCGTGGGCGGGAGCTACATCGCCTACGAGCTTGCAGAGGCGTTCCGGGCGCGTGGCCTCCACGTCACCTGGCTCATTCGGGGGCCCAGATTCCTGCACCGCGTGCTCGATGAGAACGGCGGCGCTCTCGTGGACGCCATCGCCCGGAAACACGGCGTCGAGGTGATCTATGAGGATAGCGTCGACCATGTCGAGACGCGGAATGCGCAGGTGCGCGCCGTGGTGAGCATCGGGCGCCGCCGCTTCGAGGCCGACATCGTCGGTTGCGGACTGGGGCTCCAGCTCAGTCATGACTTCCTCTCCAGGGATCGCGTGTCAACCGAGTATGGGATCGTCACGAACGAGTACCTCGAGACGAGCGTCGAGGGGGTGTACGCGGCGGGCGACGTTGCCGAGTTCTACGACGTTCAGCTCGATACCCACTACACGATGGGCACCTGGGCGAGTGCAACGCGCCATGGGGAGGTCGCTGCGCAGAACATGGCTGGCCATCGCCAGCCGGTCGTCGACGTGCGCCAGTACACCACGACCCTGTTCGACTCTCGGATGACGGTGATCGGCGCCACGCCCGAGATCCGTCCTGACATCGAGAGCGTCTCCCACACGGACTTCGGCGGGGCGACCACGAAGGAGTGGTCCTATCGCCGGCTGTTCTTCTTCGAGAAGCGCCTCGTTGGGGCGGTGCTGATCGGCGACATGCGCGCGAAGGTCGACCTCGTCAACTTGATTCGCTCGAAGAAACCGGTGTGGGATCAGCGCGCGGATCTGCTTGGCGCACCGCCAGCGATCGGCGACCGGCGCTCTCCGGTGAGCGCGTCGTAGGCGTTGAGAGCCGATGGTCAGGGGGCGCGCAGTGGCGGACGACGGAATCCTGCTCGAGCGGCTCGACGGCGTCGGGCGTGTCACCATGAATCGCCCGTCAGCGCTCAACGCGCTGAGCAACGAGCTGCTCGGTGACGTTGTGGCCGGGCTGGAGTCCCTGGATGCAGACGACGCCGTCAGGGTCGTGATCGTTACCGGCGGCCCTCAGGTGTTCGCCGCCGGCGCCGATCTGAAGCAGCTCGTCGATGCCTCACTTCCAGACGTCCTGTTGTCGGCGCGTCACGCCCTGTGGGACCGCTTGAAACGGGTGCGCAAGCCCATCATCGCCGCCGTGAGCGGCTACGCGCTGGGAGCGGGATGCGAGCTGGCGATGAGCAGCGACCTCGTCCTGACCTCCGAGACAGCGCGATTCGGTCAGCCCGAGATCAACGTTGGGATCATGCCCGGCGCCGGAGGAACGCAGCGCCTCACGCGCGCGGTTGGTAAGGCCCGGGCGATGGAGATGGTCCTGACCGGGCGCACCATCACGGCATATGAGGCGGAGCGCCTCGGTCTGGTGAACCGCGTCGTCCCCGTGGAGATGCTGGAGGACGAGGCGCTGGCCCTGGCTCGCGAGATCGCGTCCAAGCCGCCGCTCTCCGCCCGTCTGGCAAAGGAGGCAGTCCTGAAGGCGTTCGAAACCAGTTTGGATGCAGGCCTCGACTACGAGCGGCTCTGCTTCGGCCTCCTCTTCGGGACAGAGGACGCTCGGGAGGGCATGGCCGCGTTCATCGAGAAGCGCAGCCCAACGTACCATGGCCGATAGCGCTCCGGTCCTGCTCGTGGAACGAGCCAATCGGGTCGCGGTCCTGACCCTCAACCGTCCTGCCGTGCTCAACGCGTTCAATGACGAGCTGCTCGATGCGCTGACGCGTGCGCTTCGCGACGCCGAGCGGGACGCGGATGTGGGTGCGGTGATCATCACGGGCACCGGGCGCGCGTTCTGCGCCGGACAGGACCTGCAGGCCAGGCGTCAGATGTTCGAGCGGGGTGAGGTGCCCCACCTCGGGGCCGGGTTGCGGGAGCGGTACAAGGCGATGATCCTGCGCGTTCGGAGCATCGAGAAGCCAGTCATCGCCGCGATCAACGGGATCGCGGCCGGCGCCGGTTGCGGCCTGGCGCTCGCGTGCGATCTGCGGACCGCTGCCGAGGATGCGTCGCTCGCGCAGTCGTTCGCCCGCGTCGGGCTCGCCATGGATTCGGGCAGCTCCTTCTTCCTCCCGCGGATCGTGGGCCTCGGGCGCGCCTTCGAGATCGCCTTCACCGGGGATCCGGTCCCGGCACGCGAGGCCGAGCGGATCGGGCTGGTCAACCACGTCCATCCGGCCGGCGAGCTGTTGCCTCAGACGCGCGCGCTGGCGGAGCGGCTGGCTTCGGGAGCGACCCGCGCCATCGGTCTCATCAAGCGGGACGTGAATCGAGCGGTCTCCGTCGACCTCGAGACTGCGCTCGATTACGAGTCCTATCAGCAGGAGACCGCGGGTCGGACGGACGACTACCGTGAGGGGGTCATGGCCTTCTTCGAGAAGCGTCCCCCGCACTACCAGGGGAAGTAGCCGCGTGACGAAGCTCGGTGTGGTCGGCGGCGGGACGATGGGCAGTGGCATCGTGCAGATCGCGGCTCAGCAGGGGATGAACGTTGTCCTCTGGGACGTGCGTCGGGACGTGGTGGAGGCATCGGTCACTCGCATTCGCGGGTTCCTCGAGCGGAACGTGGAACGCGGTCGGATGAGGGCCGCCGATGTGGACGCTACCCTCGCGCGGATCACAGCGACGACCGATTTCGCGGCCATGGCCGACGTCGACTGCGTCATCGAGGCGGCTGTTGAGGATCTCGCCGTGAAGCAGGATGTGTTTCGGAACCTCGACCAGCACTGCCAGCCCCGGGCCGTTCTCGCCACCAACACGTCGTCGCTCAGCGTGACCGAGATCGCCGCGGCGACGGGCAGGCCGGAGGCTGTGGTCGGCATGCACTTCTTCAACCCCGTGCCGCTGATGGCGCTCGTTGAGGTGGTGCGGGCCGGCCAGACGTCGGTCGACACCGTGGATCGGGCGCTCGGCGTTGCGCGGGAGCTGGGAAAGACGCCGGTGCGCGCTGAGGACACGCCGGGCTTCATCGTCAATCGGATCGTGCGCCCGTTCTACAACGAGGCGCTTCGGATCCTGAACGACGGGCAGGCGCCACTTGAGACGATCGATCGGATCATGAAGGGGCACGGCTTCCGGATGGGCCCCTTCGAGCTGATGGATCTCATCGGCAACGATGTGAACCTCGCGGTCACTGCGACCATCTTCGACCAGCTCTTCGGCGAGCCGCGGTTCCGCCCCTCGTTTCAGCAGCGACGGGTTGTCCAAAGTGGGTACCTCGGTCAGAAGACGGGGCATGGCTGGTACCCGTACGGAGGGGTCGGGGGGCAGGCGACCGGGGTCAGGGATTCGGGGACGACGGACACGGCAGCGTCTCAACAGATACGGACGACGTGCGTGGTGATCGCGGACTCCGCTGCAGGCGGCGACCTCGCCCGGGCCCTTGCGGTCGGAGGCCACGACGTTCGCCTGTACATGGCGGACGGCGCCCCGTTCGACGCCGGCCCGGTGCGGATCGTTCATAGTCTGGCCGACGCTGTTGACGGCGCGGACCTGGTGGTGGACGCACTCACCTCGCCCGTGGACCGTAAGCGCGAGCTGCTCCGTCGGGCCGACGCAGTGCTCCTCCCCGGGCGAGCCATCATCTCCCTCGCCCTCACGATCAGCAGCACGGAGATCGCCTCCTGGTGCGGGGATCCGACGCGCGTCTGCGGGTTCGGCTACCTGCCGCCCGTGGCGGATGCGAAGGTGATCGAGATCGCCCCCGCGCTGCAGACGGGCGAACGCGCCACCGGCGCGGCAGTGGCGCTTGCGGCCTCCCTCGGGAAGGAGCCGGTCGTGGTCGGCGACGGGGCGGGCCTTATTGCCGCCCGCGTCGTTGCACTGATCGCCAACGAGGCAGCCCAGGCCCTCATGGAGGGCATCGCGACCGCGGACGACATCGACACCGCCGTGCGCCTCGGCGCCAACTATCCGCACGGCCCCCTGGAGTGGGCTGATCTGGTGGGGCTCGATCTGCTCTACGCTATCATCAAGGGCATGCAGGAGGAGTTCGGCGAGGATCGCTACCGTCCCTCGCCGCTCCTCAGGAAGATGGTGGCGGCGGGCTGGACCGGGCGGTCGGTCGGGCGCGGCTTCCATAGGTACGAGGCGTAGTGCTCCGTCAGCGAAGGTTCAATGCCTGTCATCCTGAGCGCAAGCGAAGGATCCGTACCGTGTGCGAGTCGATACGGGTCACGGATTCTTCGGCCTGTGGCCTCAGAATGACACTGACGGAGCAGTAGGAGCTGCGATGATGCGGGACGCGGTGATCGTCGGCGCCGTACGGACGCCGGTCGGGCGGTACGGGGGAGCGCTGAAGGACATTCGGCCGGATGACCTGGCCGCGCTTACGATTCGCGAGCTCATCGACCGCGCGGGCATCGACCCGGAGATCATCGACGACGTCATCGTCGGCTGCACGAACCAGGCGGGAGAGGACAGCCGAAACGTTGCTCGCATGGCGCTGCTCATCGCCGGCCTGCCGGAAACGATCCCCGGCCAGACCGTGAACCGGCTCTGCGCCTCGGGCCTGCAGGCAGTCAACACTGCCGCCATGGGTGTTCAGACCGGCGCCGGCGACGTTTTCGTCGCCGGCGGCGTGGAGAGCATGACGCGAGCGCCCTTCGTCATGCCGAAGCCGTCGGCGGGTTTCCCGCGAGGTCGGATCGAGATGGAGGATTCGACCCTTGGGTGGCGATTCGTGAATCGGCGGCTTGCCGAGCGGTACGACCCTATCAGCCTCGGGGAGACGGCCGAGAACGTCGCTGAGCAGTATGAAGTCAACCGGGAGCGGCAGGACGCCTTCGCGCTCGGGAGCCAGCAGAAGGCGGCAGCGGCCATCCGAGAGGGCCGGTTCCGAGACGAGCTCGTGGCGGTGCCCGTTCCGGGAGCCAAGGGCGCCGGGCCAAGGCTCGTAGACACCGACGAGCACCCGCGACCGGACACGACGATGGAGGCCCTGGCGAAGCTCCCGCCCGCATTCAAGGAGGGCGGGACCGTCACGGCGGGGAACTCGTCGGGCGTCAACGACGGAGCAGCCGCCGTGCTGGTCATGTCTGACGACAAGGCGAGGGAGCTGGGGCTTGTGCCGTTGGCGCGCTACGTGAGCTCCGCGGCCGCCGGGGTGAACCCGCTGTTCATGGGGCTCGGGCCGATCCCCGCGACCAGAAAGCTGTTTGCTCGGACGGGCCTGACCGCCGATGACCTGGACCTCATCGAGCTGAACGAGGCGTTCGCGTCCCAGTCGCTCGCCTGCATTGACGATCTGGGCCTGCCCCTGGACCGCATCAATGTGAACGGCGGCGCGATCGCCCTCGGCCATCCGCTCGGGTGCTCTGGCGCGAAGCTGACGACGACACTTGTCCACGAGCTGGAGCGGCGCCGCGCCCGCTACGGGTTAGTTACGATGTGCGTCGGCGTCGGGCAGGGGGTCAGCACGCTCTTCGAGCGCGTCGCGTAGGAGCACGTCTCCCCCTATGATGTAGAGGGGAGGTCTGCCATGCAGCTTGAGGTCGCGGGAGAGCACGACCTGGCGCGCCGGCTCGTCCTCGACGAGCTCTTCGATCTATCACTCTACACGGCCCTCGGTGATCGCGCGAGCGAGGGGCTACGTGAGACGCTGGCCTCCTTGATCCAGGTCGAGCGCAAGCATCTCGACTTCTGGCAGGAGCTGTTCGGTATCCGGCCGACCGGGCTCGATTGGGCCCGGTGGCTCAAGCTCCGGCTCATCCTCATCCTCTGCAGCGTGCTCGGCGAGGCCGCGGTCCATCTCGTGCTCGAGGCGATCGAGGTGTACGGCGTCCGGAAATACCTGTCCCTCTGGGAGCAATATCGCGACCACCCTCTCGGTCGAGCCGTGCACCAGGTTCTGGAAGACGAGTTCAAACACGAGGATCTCCTCGTTTCCCAGCTGGCGGAGCGAAAGATCAGCCCCGAGCGGATTCGCAATCTGTTCCTTGGCTTCAACGACGGGGTCATCGAGATGCTCGGGGCGGTGAGCGGGTTTTTCGCAGCCCTCCAGAGCGCCCCCCTGATCCTCGCCGCGGGGGTAAGCGTGGCGGCGGCCGGCGCCATCTCCATGGCGGCCGGGGCCTTCGCTGCGACGAGCTCGGAAAGTGAGATCACGGACGTGGAGCGCAGGAAGCGAGCGTTTCTGGGGGAGATCGGTCTCCACGACGAGCGCGCCGCGCGTCCCGGAAACGCTGCCGCGTTGGTGGGCGCATCCTACATTATCGGCGCGCTGGTGCCGATCCTGCCCGTTGCCCTCGGGGCAGCGACGCCGATTCCCTCGGTGATCGCTGCCGGCGCCATGGTCGTGCTGCTCTCCGTTGTCCTCTCGTTTCTCTCGGGCATGAGCGTGCGGCGTCGGCTGGGGTTGAATCTGGGCATCGTGGCTCTGAGTGGCGTGTTGAGCTACGCCGTCGGCACGCTGGCACGGACCCTCTGGGGAGTCTCCGTGTAGCGAACGGAGATTTACCGAACCTCCATGGACGGCCTTGGGGAGACACGTCGCGCGCCCCCGATCCAGGCGCGGTGGGCGTTCGCGTCAGCTGGTCACCGCCCCCTCGGATGCCGAGGAGACCGAACGCGCGTACTTCGCCATGACCCCCCTCGTGTACCGCGGAAGCGGCGGCGTCCAGTGACGGAGCCGCTCGGCGATCTCCTCCTGCGGGAGTTCAACATCGAGCCGCCGTTTCGGAATGTCGAAGGTGACGACATCTCCGTCCCGCAGCGCAGCGATCGGTCCGCCCGCGGCCGCCTCGGGCGCGACGTGGCCCGCCATCAGTCCGTGGGTGGCGCCCGAGAAACGTCCGTCAGTGAGAAGCGCGACGGAATCACCGAGCCCAGCGCCGACGAGAGCGCCCGTCACGCCCAGCATCTCCCGCATGCCGGGGCCCCCCTTGGGCCCCTCGTAGCGGATTACGACGACGTCGTCTTCAACGATGCGGCCGGACTGGACGGCTGCGAACGCGTCCTCCTCGCGGTCGAAGACCTTCGCTGGGCCCCGATGGACCATGCGCTCGTGCCCCGCGACCTTGACGACACAGCCCTCTGGCGCGATGTTGCCCTTCAGGATGACGAGTCCGCCCGTTGGCTTGATTGGGTCGGAGAGGGGACGGATGACGGGCTGGGAAGGTGTCTCCACGGCTGCGCGCGCCTCCTCCCCAACCGTGCGGCCCGTCACACTCAGCGCGTGCTCATCGAGGACGCCGGCCTCGAGGAGGCGGTTTGCGATTACCTGGATGCCGCCGGCTTTGTAGACGTCCGTCGCCATGTAGCGGCCGCCGGGCTTCAAGTCGGCTAGGAGCGGTGTCCGCTCGCTTATGCGGTCGAAGTCGTCGACGGTGAGGGGGATCCCTCCCTCGTGTGCGACGGCCAGAAGGTGAAGGACCGCGTTGGTCGAGCCCCCCGTCGCGCAGACGGCCGCGATAGCGTTCTCCACCGACGAGCGGGTGATGATCTGGCTGGGACGGATCTCCTTCCGGAGGAGGTCCATCACCAGATCGCCGCAGTGGAACGCGAGGTCATCCTTCTTCAGGTCCATGGCGGGCACACTCGCACTGCCGGCCGGCGAGATCCCCATGACTTCGAAGACCGTCGCCATGGTGTTTGCGGTGAACTGGCCCCCGCACGCACCGGCGCCGGGGCAGGCGCTCGTCTCGATTGACTGGAGCTGCTGCGCCGTCATCCTCCCTGCCGCGAAAGCACCCACGGCCTCGAAGACGTCTTGGATGGTCACATCGCGGCCCTCGAACGAGCCCGGTGCGATGGAGCCGCCGTAGAGCATCAGGCCTGGGATATCGAGGCGGAGCAGGGCCATCACCATGCCCGGGATCGTCTTATCGCAGCCGGAGATGGCAACGAGCCCGTCGAAGAGATGCCCACGCGCCGCGAGCTCGACAGAGTCGGCAACGAGCTCACGCGATATGAGAGACGCCTTCATGCCCTCGGTCCCCATGGCAATGCCGTCGGATACGGCGATCGTATTGACCTCGACGGGCGTGCCGCCCGCGGCCCGGATGCCCCGCTTCACGTGCTCGGCCAGGCGCCGGTGATTGAAGTTGCACGGCATCACCTCGATCCAGGCGTGCGCAACGCCGATGAGGGGACGCCGAAAGTCGTCGTCGTCGTATCCAACCGCGCGCATCATGGCCCGAGCAGGGGCACGGTCGGGCCCTCTGATGAGCGTGTGGCTCCGTGGCTGGAGCTCCTCGGACATGGTTCGCCTCCCGGGGACTGCAGGTCGACGCATTATACCCATGGCGCAATGCATCGCCTTCTGCCGCCGGTCCAGGGTGCCGTGAGTGACAGAGGGGCACTGTGATGCCATCGTGATGGAACCGCATTGACGGATCGCAGCGACCATCGGTACCCTACACGCAAGCATTCACCACGCGGTTCGATCTCACACCACGGCAGATCAGAGGTGCGCATGGCGGAGAAGTTGGCCGGGGCCCCGACCCTCCTCTCGAGATGGTGGGAGGCTCCCTTGCAGGCCCTCCGGGGGCGGGGACGGCGGGACGGCGAACGCGGCAACGAGGCGGAGCTCGCCAGTCTCATCGCCGGGCTCGACGCCGCAGTCGACGCGGTTGAGCGGGTCTCTCAGCGCATGCGCGACCTCGGCAAGAGCGAGCCTCTGGCCAACACCGCGGCAATCTGCCGCTGGGAGATCCTCGTTCTGCGAAGCCGGCTCCTCGATACGCCGGTCTCGACTCGCCACCAGGGCGAGCTCGCCCAGGTCCTGCGCCACCTCGACGAAGTTGCCGCTGCCGCGCGGGTGCTGAGCAGCGGATATCGGTACCACAACTTCGACCGCATCTGTGGTGGAGGCGAAGCGTTTGATAGCCGCGTCGAGGCCCTCTCGCGGCTTCGCGCCCGCCTCGCCGGCGTGGTGTGGGGCGAGAGCCCGCGTCCGGCCGTCGCTGCTGCTCGCTCGCTGTAACCTGTAGCCGGCAGACGCTCCGTCTGCGGCATACGAGCGAGGTGATTCCTGTGCCGTCTCGATCTCCTCGGTCCTCTTGGCTCCCAGTCGCGATCTCGGCAGCAGAGGGACAGGCCGAGGAGACTCGAGGGGAGGGCGTCGACTGGCATGCTCCCCGCCTCGCCGCATGCTAACGAGACGGGATCCAAGGTGAATCCCCCATGATGGCGTGTCTCCGGAACGGGGATGTCACGCTGGACTGAGAAAAGCTCGGTTGCCCGGTGGGTCGCCGTGCCCACGGCCGTGGTTGCCATCTCGACCTCAGGCATTCTCATCCGCTTGACGACCGCCCCGCCGCTGATCACCGCGACGACCCGTCTCTTCCTCGCCTCGGCCATCCTCCTTGCCATCGCACTGCTCGTCCAGAGACACGACCTCCGATCGCTTGACCGACGCCGTCTTGCACTCCTCGCCGCGTCGGGCGTGCTGCTCGGATTCCATTTCGCTCTATGGACCACGTCGCTCTTCTGGACGTCGGTCGCGAGCGCGGTGCTCCTGGTGGACACGCACCCCGTCCTCCTCCCGTTTGCGGCGCGAGCCGTTCTCGGCGAGCGCACGCCGGCCGGAGTTTGGATCGGCATTGGTCTGACCCTGACCGGCGCCGCTCTCATCGCTGTTGGGGATATCGAGGTCGGGGCCCGGGCGCTCGTCGGAGACGCGATGGCGCTCACCGCGTCGGCGGCGTTCGCCGGCTATCTGGTCATCGGCCGGTACGCCCGGCCGCGCCTCGGCATCGCCGCCTACGCGGGAATCGTCTACGGCGTCGCGGCGCTGACCATCGCGGTCCTGGTCCTGGCGCTCGGCGTTCCGATTCGGGACGTATCAGCGCGCGACGTGGCCCTGTGGATGGGTCTCGTCCTGGTCCCGACGCTAGGTGGCCATACGGTCCTCAACTGGGCGTTGCGGCACCTACCGGTCTCCGTTGTGGGCGTATCGATCCTCGGCGAACCGGTAGCGACGACGGTCTTCGCGTGGCTGCTTCTCGCCGAGCAACCGCCGGGTGCCACGTTCCTCGGCGGACCGATCATTCTCGTCGGAGTCTATCTCGCGCTCGGCGCCCACGAGCCCGAGGCACCTCCGGCTCCAGCTCGGACGGAGCAGCCCTCCGTATAATCACACGTATCGTCCGGAGGCGACCATGGATCCTCAGCAGTACTTCCGTCACGCTGAATCGTTCAATCGCGCGCTGCACGCCGAGCACTATGCGGCGGGAGCAGGATTGAAGGCCGGCCTCGACATCGCTCCGATCTACGCCCGGTACCTGCATCTGTTCGAAGGCGAGCGATTCGAGGAGGTCAAGACGTGGGAGCTCGAGGCCAACGAGAAGCGGTACCTTCTGGACTTCGTTGCCAGCGGGTACCTGCACAATCGGACGGCCGGCCTCCAGGAGCGGTTCGCGGAGGCCGAGTCGGATGCGTCGGTCGAGTGGGATGGGCGGCAGATACCGTATCGGACCGTGCCGGTGCTCATCGCCAACGAAGGCGATCCCGTCCGTCGCCACGCCCTCGAGCAGCGCCATCTCGACGCGATGGCAACCTTCAATCCCATCCTCGAGGAGCGCGAGAAGCGAATGCAGCGCGAGGCGCGCGGCTTCGGGTACGCGGACTACGTCGAGCTGTATGACGCGCTTCATGCCCTGGATCTGCACGCCCTGACCGACCGAATGCGCGCATTCGTGTCCGCGACCGACGATCTGTACTTCTCTGCCCTCGACACCTATCTCCACGAAATGCACATCCTGCGGGATGACGCGCGGCGATGCGACGTGACCCGTATCTTTCGATCGCCGCGGTTCGACGGATATTTCCCCGAGGAGCGCCTGCTTCCGACGCTGCACCGGACCATGTTGGATCTCGGTATCGAGCTCGAGGACCAGAGCAATATCCGGCTCGACACGGAGCCACGGCCGCTCAAGTCGCCGCGCGCGTTCTGCTGCCCGATCCACGTCCCCGATGACGTGCGGCTGGTCATGCAACCGAGCGGCGGCGAGCAGGACTACGAGACGCTCCTCCACGAGGCTGGCCACGCCGAACACTACGCCAATGTGGACGGGACGCTTCCGTTCGCCTATCGGTGGCTCGGAGATGCCGCGGTGACGGAGAGCTACGCGTTCCTATTGGAGTACCTGGTGACCGATCGCCACTGGCTCGAGCGCCAGATGAGCTTCAGCGACCCTGCGGAGTTCCTCCATCTCGTGGGCTTCCACAAGCTGTACTTCCTGCGCCGCTACGGGACGAAGCTCCTCTACGAGCAGCAGCTCCACCGCGCCGACGAGCCGGGCGACGTCGCCTCGCTCTACGATGAGCTGTTGAGCCGGAATCTGGGTGTGGAGTACGGGCCAGAGAGCTACCTGACCGACGTGGACGACGGCTTCTACGCGGCCGACTATCTGCGGGCTTGGATCTTCGAGGCGCAGCACCGACGATTTCTCCAGCGGGAGTACGATGACGAATGGTTTCGGAATCCCAAGGCTGGTCGATTCCTGGTCGAGCTGTGGCGGGACGGCCAACGGCACCCGGTCGAGCAGCTCGTCCGGTACATGGGCTATGACGGCCTCGATCTGGGTGCTGTGACTGAGGACATCCGCACGCTCATGGGGGTTGCGTGACCGGGCTTTCGCACATCGACGAGTCCGGCAGAGCCCGGATGGTGGACGTGTCGGCGAAGGCCGATACGGTTCGGGAGGCGACGGCGCGCGGCCGCGTGACCATGCGGCCCGAGACGCTCGCCATTGTCGAGCGCGGTGCCATGGAGAAAGGCGATGTGCTCGCCGTCGCCCAGGTGGCTGGCGTGCTCGCCGCAAAGCAGACCGGCTCCCTCATCCCCATGTGCCATCCGCTCCCCATCACGGGCGTCGATCTCCGGTTCCATCTCGACCACGAGGCGCCGTCGATCGAGATCGAGGCGACCGCGCGGGTCGTCGGAAAGACGGGCGTCGAGATGGAGGCGCTGACGGCGGTGTCAGTCGCCGCGCTGACGATCTACGACATGTGCAAGGCGGTGGACCGGGCGATGGTGATCAGCGACGTCCGCCTCGTTCGGAAGAGCGGCGGGAAATCCGGCGACTTCGTCCGGGAGGAGGAGCCGTAGCTCCCCGGGGCTGATCTTCGCTGTGCGTCCCAGAGGGCGCGCGCGGGGAATGACAGCGGGGTGGCACCGCGTTTATGCATTGAGCCCTGGAGCCGCTTGGCCCAGAAATCTGGCCGTAAAGGGTGTTGAGGGATGCTCCGCGGTCATCCTGAGCCCTTCGCTCCGCTCGAGGGTAAACTCCGCGAAGGATCCGTCCCTTGCAGGCACGGGTCCTTCGGCCTGCGGCCTCAGAACGACACTTTGCGGCCGCGCATCTAGGAGCGGGCGATGGCGGGAGAGCAAGAGCGGCGGCCAATCCGCGTCGGCGTGATGACCATGAGCGATCTGGGCGCACGCGGCCAGCGCGAGGATACCAGCGGCGACCGCATCGTCGACTTCCTGCCGGGTGTGGGGGGTGATCTGGTCGAGCGGGTGCTCATCCCCGACGATCGGGAGCAGATCCGGAGCAACCTGGTGCGCCTCGCCGACGAGCACAACGTCGATCTCGTCCTCACGACGGGAGGGACGGGCATCGCGCCGCGCGACGTCACGCCGGACGTGACGGCGTCCGTGGTGGACTACCAGGTGCCGGGGATCGCCGAGGCCATGCGGGCGATGAGCATCCAGAAAACGCCGTTCGGCATGCTCTCTCGGCAGGTTGTCGGGGTCCGGGGCCGGACGCTCATCGTCAATCTGCCCGGGAGCCCGAAAGCCGTCACCGAGTGCCTCGAGGTCATTCGGCCGATCATCCCGCACGCGGTCGACCTCATCCGCGGCAGCCCAACCGACCACACGCCGCCCAAAGACGAACGACCTGAAAGGAGCGCTTGACCATGCATCACTACTGACGCGCGATCCCGATCCGGTGGCCGACCTCCCTCCTGCTGACGCTGCTCGCCGTCGAGCTCCTCGACGAGATCGTGTTCAGCGCGCGGGAGGCAGCGTGGCCGCTCATCCGTGCCGAGCTCGACCTTTCCTACCTGCAGATCGGACTCCTGCTCACCCTGCCGGGGCTCCTGAGCAACCTGATCGAACCCCCGATCGCCCTGCTTGGGGACGTCTGGCGGAGAAAGGCCCTCATCCTCGGTGGTGGCGTCGTCTTCGTGGCGGCGCTCGGACTGCTCGCCGCCAGCCCCGGCTTCCTCGCCTTGCTCGCCGCATTCATCCTGCTCTATCCGGCCAATGCCGCGTTCGTCAACTTGTCGCAAGCGTCGCTGATGGACAGCGCCCCCGCGCGCCACGTGCAGAACATGGCGCGGTGGACGGCGGCTGGCTGGGTGGGGACCGTGCTGGGGCCGCTGGTCGTGGCGGCCGCCGTGATGCTGGGCCTTGGCTGGCGGAGCGTGTTCCTGGGGTTCGCGGCGGTTGCCCTCGTGGTCGTCCTCTTCGTCGGGCGGGCTCGACTGCACACACCCAATCGAGCGGAGGAGCAGCCGGGCGAGCGGAGACCCAGGATGCAGGTCGCGCTCGACGCCCTGCGTGCGCTGGGGCGTCCGTCCGTGTTCCGCTGGCTCGTCCTCCTCCAGTTGTCCGACCTGATGCTCGACAAGCTCAACAGCTTTGTTGCGCTCTACGTGGTCGATGTCGCTGGCGGATCCGAGGCGCAGGGCGCCCTGTCGCTCTCCCTGTGGGCGGGTGCGGGCCTCGTCGGCCAGCTCGCGTTGATTCCGATCCTGGAGCGGGTTCGTCCCTTGGCGTATCTCCGAGTGAGTGCGTTCGCGGCACTCGTGCTGTTCCCGCTGTTCCTGATCGCGCCCGATCTGAGCGTGAAGCTGGGCGTGCTCGGCCTGCTGGGTCTGTTGACGGCCGGCTGGTACGCGGTGCTGCAGGGAGCGCTGTACTCGGCCCTGCCGGGGCGTAGCGGCACCGCGCTTGCCCTCGGAAGCGTCGCCGACATCGTCGGGAGCCAGGTTCCCCTGGCCCTCGGCGCGGCGGCGAGCTTCTGGGGACTCGGTGTGGCGATGTGGGTGCTCCTCGCGGCCCCGATTGGCCTGCTGGTCGGGCTTGCGCGCGAGCGGTCGGCGAAGGCATCTGGCGCAGGGTGAGTCAAGGGTGGGGTAATGCGGATTGACGATAGGGGTCGGTGCGCTGTATCAGGGAGTAGCCGCTCGGGCGGTTCGACGACACGGAGGAGCCCGACCATGCCCGACATCGGTCTGAGCATTCCCCTCGCTGCGCCAGACGTCCAGCCCAGGACCGCCCTGGAGTTCGCACGTCGCGCTGAGGCCGCCGGTGCGCACTCGGTGTGGACCCTCGATCGGCTGGTGTTCAGCAACATGGAGCCGCTGGTGGCGCTCGCCGCCGTTGCGGCGACGACGACCCATGTCCGCATCGGCACCTGCGTGTTGCTCGCCGCACTTCGCCCGCC
This sequence comes from Chloroflexota bacterium, assembly GCA_009377635.1. Classification (GTDB taxonomy): domain Bacteria; phylum Chloroflexota; class UBA6077; order UBA6077; family SHYK01; genus WHTR01. Next base: position 1,007 of record WHTR01000041.1, on the reverse strand, counting down.
GGCCCTGCTGGCGAAGACGATCGCGAGCCTGGACCAGCTCTCCGGTGGCCGCATGACGCTGGGGATCGGCGTCGGGAGCCGTCCGGACGACTTCAGCGCCGTCGGAGTGCCGTTCGAGCACCGAGGGGGCCGCGTCGAGGAGCTCGTCCGTATTCTGCGGCTGGCCTGGAGCGGTGAGCCACTGACGCACGCGGGAAAATGCTTCGAGCTCGACGTCGGCCCCGTCGGCCCGCGCCCCATCCAGCCTCATGTGCCCATCTGGCTGGGCGGGAGCGCCGAGTCAGCCCTCAAGCGCATCGCACGGATCGGGGATGGGTACATCGGGAGTTCGAGCGGCGGGGCAGAGGGTTTCCGGGCAAACTGGGGGCAGGTCCAGCGGTACGCTGAGGCCGTCGGGCGCGATCCGGCGAGCATCACGCCAGCGGCGCTCGTCTACGCCTGTGTCGATGACGACCGGGCGCGCGCGGAGGATCGCGTCGCTGCCTACTTTGCCCACTACTATGGGGCGGGACGGCGAAGCTCCGGGGGCGGGATCGCCGGGCCACCGGATGTCTGCGTGCGGGCGTTACAGGAGTACATTGACGCCGGCGTGCAGACGCTCATCATCGGCTCGGTCACGGCGAGCCTCGGTCCCCTGGACCGTCTCTGCGAGGAGGTGCTGTCGCGCCTTAGCCCTCAGCGCTCATGACTCGCCCCTGGACGACGGAGGCCGGCTCCGGCGGGACGGCCGGACGGAGCATCTCCTCAGCGGAGGGCCCCAGCTCCCTCAGCTCCGGGTACACCTCCTCGGCGAACAGCTTCATGCTCCTTCGGGTCCGCTCCGGGCTCAGCCCGCCCGCCTGGTTCATCATGAGCAGGTGCCCGACGCCCCGACGGTACCATTCCTTCATCTGCCGCGCGACGGTTGTCGGACTGCCGGCGATGACAATCCCTTTCTGCATCAGCGACTCGAAGCTGTCGCTGCGCGGCTTGTCGATGCCGGACATGATCATGAGGTTCGTTCGTAC
>WHTR01000040.1 GCA_009377635.1 Chloroflexota bacterium | reverse complement strand
GCACCTTTGTCCGAGACCAGGTCGAGGAGCTTCGACTGGCAGGCGTCTCCGTCGACGTGCTCTTCATCAATGGCCGAAAGAGTACCAGGAACTACCTGTGGGCGTTCCCGCGCCTCTGGTGGCGCCTCCTGATTTGCAGATACGACCTCATCCATGCCCACTATGTGCTTGCCGGAATCGTCGCAAGGGCGCAGTGGGGCCATCGCGTGGTCCTCACGCATCACGGCGCCGAGGCACTCGGACAGCCACGGTGGCAGGGACCGCTGTGCCGGGTCATGACCCCCGTCTTCGATGAGGTCATTCACGTGAGCGAGGAGGTGCGCCGCGTGCTCGGCGACGAGGACGGCTGGGTGATCCCGTGTGGCGTGAACCTCGAGGCGTTCCGGCCCAGTCCGCGCACAGACGCTCGGGCGCAGCTCGGCCTCCCAGCAGATGCGTCCCTCGTCCTATTTGCCGGCGACCACTGGCGCCCGGAGAAGCGCTTCGATCTCGTCGAAGCCGCGATGCAGCTCGTCAAGGAGCAGATCCCGAGCGCAGACCTCGTGCTCCTGACGAACAAGCCGCACGACGTCGTTCCTGCCTACATGAGCGCGTGCGACGCGCTTATCGTCACCTCGGATGTCGAAGGCTCGCCGATGGTCGTGAAGGAGGCCATGGCATGCAACCTCCCCATCGTCTCCGTGCGCGTTGGTGATGTTCCCGACGTCATCAGTGAAACGCCCGGATGCGCGATCGTCGAACGGGACCCGCACGCAATTGCGGCCAAGCTCGTCGACATTCTGCGCCAGCCCCAGAGGACGGACGGCCGATCGCGTATCCAACATCTCGGGCACGATCGGATCGTGAAGCGGCTCCTCGACGTGTACGAACGAGCCATGCAACCGAGGCGGAAGCCTCACTCCGTGCCCGGGCACCAGCGCCCCTGACGGGCCGACCCCGCGCATCAGCTCCGCTGGTAGGGCGCCGCGCCGACACGGGAGCCCATCGCTGAAGCGCCGACGACGCCGTTCAGCAGCTCGCTGTACACGCCCAGATAGACCTCACGCTGAACGGACCAACGGTAGTCCTGGTACAGCTCCTTCGCCCGTCGCGCCCGCGCTCTGGAGCTGGCCGGGTTCCGGTGCATCCGCACGATCGCGGCGGCCAGGTCCTCGGGGTCTCCGGGACGAAAGTACGCCACCGCTTCATCTGGAAAGTAGTGCAGGAAGGTTGGCCATCGCGAGGCGGTGACCGGCACGCCCAGCGCGACGTACTCCATGAGCTTGTTGGGAAGGACGAGGTCATTGAGCATCCCGACGTAGCCCACGTCGGCGCGGGCGAGCGTAGCGATCAGCTCGTCGAACGGCGCGAATCCGCGGAAGGAGACCAGTTGCGTCGTTCCGTTCCTTCGGGCCTGCTCCTCGAGGGCGCGCCGATACTCACCCTCGCCGAACACCTGGACCTCGACGCCGGGTACCTGGGCAGCGATGCTCGGCAGCGCCTCGATGAGGACCTGGACGCCGTAACGCTCCAGGATCACGCCGTGGGACACGATCTGAAAGACGTCACGCCGACCCGCGTCCGGAGCAGCGCTCGGTACAAAGGCAGTCTCATCCGCCGAGTTGAGAACCACAGCGATCTTGTGACGCGGTACTCCTCGAGAGGCCATCGCACGCCTCGGCATCTCCTGCGTTACGATCACTCGATCGGCGAACCGCGCACTGAGGCGCTCCAGGAATGCCAGAAATCTGACCACCGGATGACGCGCGCTCCAGCCGCGCAGATACGCGAGCAGCTCCGGCATGTTGTCAAAGACGTACAGAATAACGCGCACACCGAGCAGCCGGGGCACGAGAGCGCTCAGCACCAGGATATCGGGCATGTTGTCGACTTCGACGACTCGGAATCGCTTCTTGACATGCAGAGCTGTGACCGTCAGAAACGCCAAAAAGAGGAAGAGCGTGTACTCCCAAGCGTACCGGAGGCTCGACCCCCGCCGATGCTGCATGGGCAGGCGATACACGTTGACCCCGCACAGGGCCTCCCGCGCAGCCTGACCCGGGCGGCGAAGCGATACGACGCTCACGTCGTAGCCGGCCTCGACCAGGGCCTCGGCGTCCCGCCGGACGTGCGTGTCGGGATAGTAATTGTGCCGCACGATGCAGGCGGCTGCGGGCTTGACGCGACGGGTGGCTTCTGGCACGCGGATCCGCTCCCTCGCTACTGTGCTCGGACAGCCTTTCGGCCACCCGCGAGCGTCCGGCCGTGGCGCTCCTCCGCCGCCAGGAAGACGCGACGGAATCCCTCCGCAAGGGTGATGTGAGGCGTCCAACCGAGGAGCGTTTGGGCCAGCGTCGTATCCGCGTAGCGGACCTGCACTCCCACCGGTTTGTCCGTCAGCGGCTCGATTCGCGGGTGATAGCCAGCGATCTCAGCGAAGAGCTCCGCGACCTGAAAGAAGTTCGTCAGCCGTCCGGAGCCGATGTTCACGGAGCTTCCATCATGGATGACGTCGAGCGAGCGCATCATGGCATCGACGCAATCGTCGATATGAACGAAGTCCCGGGCCTGAAGGCCAGATCCCCAGATCGTGAGCGGGTCCTCGCGCCTTGCTGCGCGCGCAGCGATGGCGGGGACGGGGTATGATTCCTCCTGGTCCTCCCCGTAGCCGGAGAACGGACGGACGCACGCGACGAGCAGACCGTAGCTGCGGGCGGCGAACCGTGCCAGGTACTCTCCCGTGAGCTTGGACCAGCCGTAGGTCATATCGGGCACGCCGAGAGTACCTCCGTCGAGGTCTATCGCGTCCTCCGCGAGCCGGACGCTGTCATCCCGATCCTGAAGCTGGACTGGATACGCCGCGCTCGAGCTTGCGTACAGGATGCGCTGCGGCCGAACGCGCACAGCCCATGAGAACAGGTCGGCATCGATGGCAAGATCCCTCGCCACGGCCAGCGGGTCTCCGTCGATCTTGGCACGCCCCCCAACCACAGCTGCCAGATGGACCACCGTGTCGAACGTCGGCAACCCCCGGCCAACCTGGAGATCGGCACGGAGCACTTCTCGCACGTCTCCGACAATGCACGTGACTGTCGCTCCCGCCGGATGGACGAATCGCTGAAGCGAGCTATCACGCGGCTCGAGTCCGAGGTTGGGCAGCCACATGTCGGGCGAAAGCCCGGTGGACAGGTCATCGACGATCCACACGTCCTTGCCTTCCGCCACGAGTCGAGAAACGACGTGGCGTCCAACGAACCCACACCCGCCAGTTACGAGTGTCGGCCCCTCGGTGCCGTGGCTCACTCCGTTTGCGAGATCGACCATTTCATCCACCTACCCGATCATTGGAGCGGAACGGACGGTCACCGCGGTCCGTTTCTGTCTCTTGCTTCGAGCATAAGGTCATGTCATAGAACTTCGCGTGGAGTCCGAGTAGAGAAAGCGTTGGGGCGCGCGGATGTCCGCCTACGTCACGCAGCGTGTCCCGGCCGGGTCGCACACTTATCCTTGCCGTTCACCGTGGGAGGATTTCGATGCTCAACAGAATCTTGACCGACAGGCAATGGTTGCCCTACTCCGCCCCCGTATCATGCGGAGTGTCTGCCCCTCAAGGCAGGCCAATGAAGAGCCCTACCGTGGCCGCCGGCATTGCAGCTACGGTCGGGCACAACGGAGACCGCATCTGTCCACGCAGCCCGCGGCTATTCCTCAGACACGCTCGTGAGAGCCTACGCAAGACGAGCTCGGTGGTGGGTCGCGCTCGGCGCTCTCGCGGCCGTCGTGGCTGCCGTCGCCCTTGAGGCGTCGCAAGCGCCACCGGTTGCTGGTCAGCGCATCGGGCCCGGCGGCCCTCCGGCCCCGGGAAGCGGTCCCATCGACATCTCCGGATACGTCCGGGTGATCGACGGCGACAGTCTTGACATGGTGATCGGGGGGAGGCGCGTCGCCGTTGGTCTCAGCGACATCGATGCCCCCTCAGTGAACACCGAGTGCGGTCGCACTGCGGCAACGCTCCTCCAATCGCTCGTTCGGGGCGGAGTCCGCTTGGAGGACGATCCGGACGTCGTCTTCGATGATCGCGGTCGCCGCGTGTACCGGGCGACCGCACCGAACGGACGGGCAGTCGCCGAGACGATGGTCGCAAACGGGGCAGCGCGCGCCGACCCGCAGAGCCCGCAGGGGATCGCCCTCCTCGGGGAGGAGGAGCGGGCGCGGGAGCAGGCTATCGGGTGCGCCTGGCAGGGGCAGCCGCCCGCCCAGACCGACCAGCGAGAGGAGCCGGTGACTCAGCCGGAGCCAACACTGACGCCAGCTCCAACGGCCCCGACGCCGTCGCCCTCCCCAAGCGTGCAGGCGCCATCGCCGTCAGCCACCCCGACACCATCGCCGCTGTCGGCCTCGCCCACGCCGTCCCCATCGCCGACGCCACCGACCCCGAGCCCGACGGCAACCGTTCCGGCAGAGCCTTCCACATCGCTGACCGGATCAGTGGACGATGTCCTGGTGGCGGGGGCCTCGTTCCGGGGAAGTGCACTGCCCAGCGGCTTCGTCGACGACGTCGTGGTCGCCGGCGCGAATCTGCCGACCGCGTTCGCCTTTCTCCCGGACGGAGGCATTCTCATCGCCGAGCAGTCCGGGGTCGTCCGCATCCAGCGGGATGGGGCCCTACTGCCGACTCCGTTCATCGACATCAGTGATCGGGTCAATGCCTACTGGGATCGGGGCCTGCTGGACGTCGCCGTCGGCCCCGACTTTGCCAACAACGGGTTCGTATACCTGCTCTATACGTACGAGAACGACCCCGGCGATTACGAAGGCCCCAAGACATCCCGCCTGACTCGGGTGACCGCCGCGGGAGACACCGCCTCTCCGGCCAGCGAGGTCGTGATTCTCGGTCACAATGTCGGCGCCGGCTGTCCTACCGACGTGGACTGTCTCCCCTCCGACTATTTCAGCCATTCCGTGGGGCGAATCGAGTTTGCACCCGGGGGCTCCCTCTTCGTCACGTCGGGCGATGGGGCCAACTTCAACCTGGTGCACGACGACGCGCTGCGCGCCCAGGATCTCGACAGCCTCGCGGGCAAGCTGTTGCACGTCACACCTGACGGTCTCGGGCTATCCTCGAACCCCTTCTGGGACGGCGACCCGAACAGCAATCGCTCGAAGGTGTGGGCGTACGGCGTGCGTAACGCCTATCGCTTCACGCTACGCCCGGGGAGCGCCATGCCCTACCTGGGCGACGTGGGCTGGAGCGACCGAGAGGAGGTGAACGTCACTCCCGCCGGCGCGAACCTCGGCTGGCCTTGTTACGAAGGCTCGTACATCCAAAGCGGGTACGAGCCGAAGCCGGTGTGTCAAGCGCTCTACGCCCAGGGTTCCGGGACCGTACACGGTCCGCTGATCGAGTGGAGCCACAACGGGAGCAGCTCAGCAGTGATGGGGGGCCCGTTCTACACAGGAACCGCCTACCCGGCCCCCTACCAGGGCGCATACTTCTACGGCGATTACGCGAGGGGCATCATTCGCTACGCCAAGGTCGACGGGAACCATCAGCTCGTTGGCTCCCCGGCCGACTTCGCGACCGGCGTCGGCGCATTGGTAGACCTTGATGTCGGGCCGACCGGCGACCTCCACTACCTCGACTATGCGACCGGTCAGCTCCACCGCATCCGTTACGCCATGAGCAGCCCGGGCGACGCCTACCTGAGCGACCTGAGCTGGATCGTCGTCAGCAACGGCTGGGGGCCACCCGAGCGCGACACGAGCAACGGCGAGGCCGATCCCGGCGACGGCCAGACCATCACCCTCAACGGCGCCACCTTCGCCAAAGGGCTCGGCGTCCACGCCCACTCGGACATCCGCTTCCCCCTCGACCCCACCTGCAACAACTTCCTCGCCCAGGTCGGGGTCGACGACGAGGCCGGCCCCCTCGGCTCGGTGGAGTTCCAGCTCTGGGCCGACGGCGACCAGCTCTATTCGAGCGGCGTGTTGACGGGGGAGAGCCCCACCCAGTCGGTCAGCGTCGACGTGGCCGGCCGCGGGGAGCTCCAGCTCGTCGTGACCGACGGCGGCGACGGCGTCGACTACGACCACGCCGACTGGGCCAGCGCCCGACTCGCCTGTGGAGACGGGCCTCCGCATCCCGGGCCCACCACCTACCTGAGTGATCTGAGCTGGACAACCGTCAGCAACGGCTGGGGGCCGCCCGAGCGTGACATGAGCAACGGCGAGGCCGATCCCGGCGACGGCCAGACCCTCACCCTCAACGGCGCCACCTTCGCCAAAGGGCTCGGCGTCCACGCCCACTCGGACAACCGCTTCCCCCTCGACCCCACCTGCACCACCTTCCTCGCCCAGGTCGGCATTGACGATGAGGTCGGCTCCCTCGGCTCGGTCGAGTTCCAGGTCTGGGCCGACAACGCCCAGCTCTATACCAGCGGGGTGCTAACCGGAAGCAGCACCACCCAGTCGGTCGCCGTCGACGTGGCCGGCCACGGGGAGCTCCAGCTCGTCGTGACCGACGGCGGCGACGGGGTCGACTACGACCACGCCGACTGGGCAGGCGCCCGACTCATGTGTGGGGGTGACGGCAACACGCCGCCGTCACCGACCATTGTAGAACCGGCGCAGACACTCCTGTACGTGGTCGGCGACACGATCCAGTTCTCGGGCTCCGCAACCGACCCGGAGGACGGCTCGATCCCGGCGGACGGGCTCTCCTGGACGGTGCTGCTGCACCACTGCCCGGGCGGTGACTGCCATCTCCATCAGCTCACGAGCCCCCCTGACGGCGCAGGTGGCAGCTTCGATGTGCCTGACCACGGCGACGAGACATACTTCGAGATCGCTCTCACAGCGACCGACTCCGGCGGCGCCAAAGCAACGACGTCGGTGGCGATCCACCCGAAGACCGTCCAGCTCACGCTGGAGAGCTCCGTCTCCGGACTCGACCTCGTCTATGGCGGGTCGCGAGGCCCCGCGCCGATCGTCGTCACGACCGTGGCGGGATCCAGCCACACGATCAGCGCCCCCTCGCCGCAGGGCCCGTACGTATTCGCCTCCTGGTCCGACAGCGGGGCCCAGCAGCACAACATCACCGTCGGTACGGACGACACCGTCTACACGGCGACCTTTACCTGCCAGGGAGCGACCTACTGCCTGAGCGATCTCGACTGGACGGTCGTCAGCAACGGCTGGGGGCCACCCGAGCGCGACACGAGCAACGGCGAGGCCGATCCCGGCGACGGCCAGACGCTCACCATCAATGGCGCCACCTTCGCCAAGGGCCTCGGCGTCCACGCCCATTCCGACATCCGCCTCCCCCTCGGCCCCACGTGCACGAACTTCCTCGCCCAGGTGGGCGTCGACGACGAGGTCGGCTCCCTCGGCTCGGTCGAGTTCCAGGTCTGGGCAGATGGCACTCTGCTCTATGCGAGCGGCGTGATGACCGGAAGCAGCACCACTCAGTCGGTCACCGTCGACGTGGCCGGCCGCGGGGAGCTCCAGCTCGTTGTGACCGACGGCGGCGACGGCATCGACTACGATCACGCCGACTGGGCCAACGCTCGGATAACCTGCTGAGTCGCGCCGACGGCCGTTCTCTCCACAACGGTGCGGCAGAGGCGCGCCGTGCGGGGCATGACCCTTCAGGGTGCGATAGGACCCGGACCGCTGGGCGTCGCGCGTTTCCAGATGCAGCCGAGGTGGCCCTGAGTGGCCTCAGTCTCGCGTGCCGCAAGCAGCACTGCATGCCGTCCATCGTTGAGAGCGGCCCGGCCGAATCCCTCGGAGACGAGGATCTCGTCAATCGAGCGCCCGTCCGGCGTGTACGCGTAGTACAGGCGCCGACCGATGCTGTCGACGCGGTGTGCCGGGTCTTCTTCCAACAGCACGCGGATCCCGGCCAGCTCGCGGTTGCGCGCGAGAGCCTCTGGGCCGCAGCGCTCGTTCGGAGAGGGAGTGGTGACGCCGAGGTACGCAACCGCGATGCGGCTCCCACCGACCACAGCGTCCAGCGAGCTGCCGTCGATGACCCGTGTGACCTGGGCCTCGACGAGCGGCGCGACGACAGCCGGCGGCGCCGCGGCCAGGCCGTTCCCGATGCAGGTCAGAAGAGCCAACACCGCGAGCGCCGGACACTGCATCACGTCATCGCTCCATACCGCCGTGCCGGCCCTCGGCGCGACCTGCCTCTATTGACCGCACGCGCCGGCGCCAGCTCGTCACCTCCTGAACACGCGCGCCCATACTGGGGTCGCCAGCGGGAGCCGTCTCAGGGATCTCGGTATGCGGGTGCCATGGGTATCTGTCGCCGGTAGAGTACCAGCGATTCCTCCATCACTGCCCTGTAGAAGCGAGGGGAGTGGACGCTGAACTCGCCAAGCTCCTCGCGTGTGTAGGGGAAGACGTCCACCCCGATCCCCCACCCACGGGGCAGGTACGCCAGGATCCGCTCGTGGAAAGCTTGGTCGGAGCATTCCAGGACGACCAGCAGGTCGGCATCGCTCCCAGGAACCGCCCGCCCCTGCGCCAGGGATCCGAACAGACGAATCTCCTCGACTTCCGGGTGAGCCTGGCCCATGGTCTGAGCCGCCGCCCGCACCGCGGCGACAGTGGCCTCTCTATCCAGCCAGAAGATTTTCACACCGGGCAATGATCGCTTCTGCATAACCAATGGCTCTTTCCCCATCCAGCCGGCTATAGAACATGTAGGGCGCACCCGCTGTGCGCGTTGTCCGGCGTCCGGATGGGAGGAACTACGCTGGCTTCGTACCGACGCGCCCCGCGCCCCACGGCATTTCTAGCGCATGCGTCGACGTCGGCCGGCGTTCGTGCGCGTGCGCGACCCACAGCAGCATGCGAGCCCGGTCCGCCCCCTTCGATGCGATCGTCTGCATCGCCATCGCGATCACCAAGCGAAACGGTTCGACAGGCGACCACTGAGCTCGGCATCACGTCACAGCCCGACACCGTAAAGAGCCGGACTTTCGGGACGCTTATCCGTAGTCCGCGCGCACCCACCGGTTGACGGAGAAAGACTGCCGTCCATCCGGAGTAACGCTACGGCATTCCGCCTTCCGCGGTCCACGACACGCAACCCGAACTGGGGCCTGGATCTCAACCACTTTGTAACTCCCACGCAACGGTCGACGGACCCGCAACACCCTACGATTATCTACGTGGACTGCATCACTGGCGCTGAAAGAGCTGCGGAGCGTGCGGAAAATGGTGGTTCAAACGTCCGATCTGACACGACGCCCCAATCAGGCGGACCGGTGTTCTCAACTTTATGAGATGTTCATGAAATGTTCATGAGACGTATCGAGGCCATCGAGATCGCCCTGACCCTCGGGGCAATTCTGTGCGCTGCGATCCTGCTCCCCAACCAATGGGGCCTGCTCCATGTTCAGCCGCACCCTCTATGGATCCTTGCGATCGGGTTTGGTCTGCGCTATGGAGCCCCGTCCGGGCACGTTGCCGCAACCCTGGCCGCGCTGAGCTACGTTGCTCTGCTCGAAACGCAGCCGGGCGCGCGTTTCGAAGTCCCAGCCCCGCCCGACCTGCTCTACCCGTTCGCCATGCTCGTCGGCGGCGCAATCGTCGCCGAGGCCGTCGCGAACGGCAAGCGGCGACAAGCCGAGCTGCAGGCCGCCCTCACAGCCTCTGCGGAGCAAGCTCGCGAGGTCTCAGACGAGCTCCGGGCGCTCGAACAGGTCAAGCACCAGTTAGAAGAGCGCATTCTCGGCCACTCGCAGTCCGTGGTCAGGCTCAGCACCATCGGCAGGAAGCTCCAGACGGACGATGTGCTCCAGCTCGAGCGGGCCATCGTGGAGATCGTGGCCGAATGCCTGGGAGCGCACGCCTGCGCGCTTCATCGCGTGGTGAGGGGAGACCTGTATCTGGCGACGGCGATCCCGCAGCACCGCCTGCCGAGCGAAGAGATCCCGCATGTAGCTCGGGGTCTGATCGCGCAGGTGCTAACCACCGGAACGGTGGCCTGCATACGGGATAGGCTCCTCGATTGGGCTCCTGACCTCCTTCAACAGGCGCCCGCCATGATGGCCGGGCCGCTCCTCGACCGTCTGGGCAGCATCCGTGCCGTTGTGGTCGTGGAAGAGATGCCGTTTCTTCGGCTCACACCCGCCGCGATCCACGAATTCGAGCTACTACTGGAGTGGGCATCGATCGCGTACCGGAACGCATCGCCGCTCGAGCCGGAGGCTGAGGTCGAGACACTGGACGAGCCGGCCGTCCTCGTCGGCAGCGGAGTCGCGTGAATGTTCGCCGAAATCGCACCCAGTGAACATTCTCCGGCTCGAGCCGGCCGGCTTGTTGTCGGTCTCGCCCTGGTTGTCGGTGGGATGGCTACGGACGCTCTTGCGGGGACGCAGGCGCTGGCCGGGAACCTCCTGATCGCCATCCTGCTCCATGTCGTGGGCGTCGTTCCGTGGGTCATCGGTATCGAGATGACCGCGCAGCAATCCTCGATGGTCCGTCATGTCGGGCATTCGATCCACACGGAGGTCGAGTCTCCCCGAGCTCTACTGGGCCCGTGGCGAAGACTCATCGACCGCCGCAAGGGGATGAGCAGTTGGACCGTCCTCGCGGGGGTTCTCGGGCTGTTCCTGTTCCCTGGCCTCGGCCCGGCCGCCTGTGGCTTGGCCTTCACGATCTCGTGGGTCTTGCGATGGAACCGACGACGGCGAGCGGATGCGCTCGAGGAGCTCGATGTACCGATTGCGCCGCTCCGCGCCAGTCGGGCGGTGAACGCGCTGCGGGCGCTCGAGATCCAGCCGCTTGTGGACGTGCTCCACGGACCGGATCTGCAGGCGAAGCGGGCGGCCATCGACTTGCTCTGCAGTTGGCCGAGCCTAGGCGGCGGCCTCTTGCGCAGCACGCTCGCCGACCCGGATCCTGACGTCCGCAGCCTCGCCGCCGTGGCGCTCACCCGTCTGGATGATCGCTTCACTCGGCAGATCAACGAGGCTCGAGCCGCGGCTTCTCACGAAGACACTGAAGCACATGTACGCATCGCCCACATGCACTACGAATACGCATTGTCCGATCCCACTGATCAATCGAAACGGACGTTCCACCTCTCGCATGCGCGGGACGCGCTTCAGCGCGCACTCGTCCGCCAGCCGGAGCGGGGCGACCTCCTCGTCGAGCTGGCCCGCGTGTACCGGGAGCTGACAGACCATGAACGTGCCTGGCAAGCCGCGCTTGCCGCGATCGGGACCGATCCGCACCGAGCCGAGGCCTACCTGCTGGGGATGGAGCTCGCCTTTCGCACGGGTCGCCTCGACGCACTTCGAGCGCTTGCGCGCCAGAGCACCGTTCATGCAGGTTGGCCGACCGATGTGCTCGCCATCGCCCGATGGTGGGCTGACCCGGCACCACCCGCACTGGCGGCAGACGCATGATTGCCGACATCTGCCTTCTTGTGGAAGGCACCTACCCCTATGTCACCGGCGGGGTTTCGCAGTGGCTGCATGCTCTGATAACCAGTCTGCACGAATTCACGTTCAGCATCGTCCATTTTTCTGCCGCCCCTGATCCGGAGAGGACCCCGCGATATGAGTTTCCGCCGAACGTTGTGAAGTTCACCGAGCTGTGTATCCATACTCCGCCCGGCGCCGAGGGTGGCGGATTCGAACGGGACGAACCGGAGATCGATTGGGCTGGCATCCGTTCGCTGCACGAATTCCTGGCGGCAGGGTCTGACAGTGATGGCGTCGAGTGTCTCGTGAAGCACGCATCCCACGCGTCCGGAGATGCAGCCATCCACAGCTACCTGCATTCCAAAGAAGCCTGGGACTTCCTCCAGGAGCGTTACGAGACGCGCGCGCCCCGAAGCTCCTTCATCGACTTCTTCTGGACGTACCGGATGACGCACCTCCCCTTGTTCGCACTTCTGAACGCGTCCCTTCCACAAGCGCGCGTATACCACGCGGTCAGTACCGGCTACGCGGGGCTCGCAGGAGCGTTCGCGAAAGTGCGGCACGGTTCTCCGCTACTGATCACGGAGCACGGGATCTACACGAGAGAGCGCGAGATCGAGATTGCCCAGGCGGAATGGATCTACACCGAGCCGTCAACTGGCCTTTGGATCGACCCGCAGTCACAGGTGCTCAAAGGTTGGTGGACTCACATGTTCCGCTTCATGGCCCGGTTCGCCTACGACCACTGCGACGAGCTGGTGTCGCTGACCCGGGTCAATCAGCGCTTCCAGATCAGGGACGGGGCGGACCCGACCCGCATGCGGCTCATCCCCAACGGGATCGCCATCGAGCGATTCGGGAGTCTGCGGGCCGTCCGGCGAGTCGATCCAGGGCCATTCGTCGTCGGATTCGTCGGACGCGTGGTACCGATCAAAGACGTGAAGACGTTCCTCAGGGCCGTAAGCGTCGCCCGCCGAGCAATCCCGCACATCCAGGCGCAGATTGTCGGCCCCACGGATGAGGACCCCGCGTACTTCGAAGAGTGCCGAGAACTGGTTCGTCTCCTCGACCTGGCGGACATCGTTCACTTCGTCGGTCGCGCCGACGTGCTGGACTACTACCCGTCCATGGACGCGCTCGTGCTCACCAGCCTCAGCGAGGGACAACCCCTCGTCATCCTGGAGGCCAACTGCGCGGGCGTGCCAGTCGTCGCCACGGACGTGGGCGCCTGCCGCGAACTGCTCGAGGGGACGAGTCTCGAGGACGAGGCGATCGGCCCGAGCGGTCTCCTGACCGCTCCAGCCAGCCCCGATGAGACGGCGACGGCGATCATTCGTCTCGCGCAGGACGAGTCGCTTCATCAGAGACTGGCGCTCGCGGGCCAGAAGCGGGTCCGCGAGTTCTACCGTGAGGAAAGCGTGTACGACACGTATCGGACCCTCTATCGGACCCACCTCGCGCGCAGCAGCTCTCGGGCGGAGGCATAGGGCATGGCAGGCGTCGGTTTCCGGCTCCGGCAGCTGATCGCGCGCGACTCCTTCACGCACGGCGCGGCGGGCTACATCTCCGCTGCGATCATCGCCGCTGGACCGTGGCTGACAGCAGTCATCGTCCTTTCGCTTCTGAGCAGCGCGACGTCAGCTTTCATAACCGACGATGAACGCATGTTGCTCTTTGCCACGATCACCTATGTCTTCAGTAGTAGCCTGATTCTCACGGGCGGTCCGCAGATGGTCGTCACACGCTACATCGCCGACCGCCTCTATCTCAACGAGACAGGCGTTGTGGCGCCCACCTACGCGGCGGTCATCGCGGTTGGAACCGTCGTCTTCTCCCTCGCCACCGTGCCGTTCGTGTTGCTCGCGCCGATCACTCTCTCGTTCAAGCTCCTGGCTGGCAGCGTCTTCTTGACAATCTCGCTCACATGGCTCGCCCTCGCTTTCCTCTCCGCGTTCAAGGACTACATGAGCATTGTGCTGACCTATCTGGTCGGCTACGCGCTGAGCCTCGGAGCAGCCGTGTGGCTCGGGATTCACTACGAAGTGACGGGAAGTCTTGCTGGTTTTGCCTTCGGGCAGGTTGTCGCCCTCGTGCTCCTGTCCGTTCGCGTCTACGCGGAATTCCCCTCGTCGGACGATCTGAACCTCAGAGTCTTCGGCTACTTCCGGAGGTTCTGGGACCTCGCGCTCCTCGGGCTGCTCTACAACGTGGGCGTCTGGGCCGACAAGATCATCTACTGGTTCGCCGCAGGGGGCGCACCCGTCGCTGGCACGTTCAGGACGTTCTCTCCGTACGACCACTCGATCTGGGCCGCCTATCTCCTCACCATTCCAGCCTATGGCGTGTTCATTGCCAATATCGAGACTGGCTTTTACCAGCACTACCGGGAGTTCTTTGCGCTGATTCGATCGAGGGGCACGCTTCAGCGCATTTCAGAGGCACAAGGGGCAATGATTCGTGCAGCTCGGGACGGACTGGTCACCCTTCTCAAGGTCCAGGGAACCATCGCTCTCTTCGCACTCCTTATCGCGGATGAGCTGGCCTCCTTCCTTGGGCTACTGCCGCAATACGTGCCAGTCCTCCGCATCGCGATCATCGCGGCAAGCGTCCAGGTCGTGCTCCTCGCCGCGATTTTGCTCCTGCTCTACCTCGATGCGAGGCGCCTAGCGCTTCTCGCGGTGCTTTGCCTGGCTCTCGCCAACATCGGGCTAACGTACGGCGGACTTGCCATCGCACCAACCTGGTTTGGAGCAGGCTACTTGATCGCAGCGACGCTCGCGGCGCTTGTCGCCGCTTACGCCGCTCGCGACGTGCTACGCAACTTCGCCTATGTCACGTTCATGCTGCAGCCGATCGGTGACGGTCGGGAATAGAGATGCGACCAGGAGTACAGCTCGAAATGGACGACAGCGCATCGACCATCGCGAACGATAGCGTCGAAACCCGCGATGGCTCCGCGAACTGGAGAGAGAAGGAGCGTCCACATGACTTCACGGATTCGGTCCAGACTGCGGTTCACGCATCCCTTGCTCGCGATCGGGCTTGCATGCGCGCTGATTGCCAGCATGGCGGGCACGGATGGCGCTGGAGCCAATCAGATGCGTCCCCGCGCAGATCAGGAACAGCGCCCACCGGTGATCCTCCGCGAAGCGCCTCCGGCCCTGCCCAAGGTTCTCACTCAGCCTTTGCAGCGCACGACGCTTCCGCCGCGGCAGTATAAGATTGACAAGCTCCTGCCGCAGCGGGACGCCGCTGAAGACGCCGCCTCGGAGCTGGAGCGCGCAGGCGGCCGGCTGCGGTCGCCGGAGCCCGCGTTACGAGCGGCGAACACCGAGGAAGCTGCATTGGCCGCATCCCAGGTCTGTTCGACGCCGACAATCGATCTACGAATCCTCGTGATCACCGCGGATCCTACCGACTCGGCAACCACACTTCCCGCCATCCGCCAGACTCTGGACTACGCGGGCGCCCCCTACACCGTCTTCACCGCTACACCAAAACCCAGCGACCCGTCCACGGACCGGCTCGCGGCAGTGCTGGCAGACGGGTGCCACGCGTTCTACCAGGGCATCATCCTCGGCAACGGCGAGGTCGCCTACAATGGGCCCGGCGGATGGACCAGCGCGCTCACCGAAGCGGAATGGCAGACCCTCTGGGACTACGAAGCGACATTCGGTGTTCGCCAGGCGAGCTGGTACACGTATCCGACGCCGGCATACGGATTCAACTGGCCCACCGCGGGCTTCGACAGTACGGGTACCCCAGTCTCCGCCACGCTGACGTCGGCGGGACAGTCCACCTTCTCATACGTCAACAGTGGTAACCCATTAACGATCACCGGCGCGTGGACCTATCTCGCCCAGCCCCTCGATGGCGACACGACGCCCTTGCTCACCGACGGGGAGGGAAACGCACTGATCGCTGTCAGGGCCAACCCCGATGGGACCGAGACCCTCGCGCAGACGTTCGACGGGAACGGCTTTCTCACCCACAGCATTGCCCTGGGGTACGGGCTCGTCAACTGGGTGACGAGTGGCCTGTTCCTCGGTGAGCGGCACGTCTTTCTTGCAGCCCATCCGGACGACATCTTCATCGAAGACGATATCTGGCTGCCCACGACCCCGTGCGGCACACCGGTCGAACAGACCGGCGCTAGCTACCGCATGACGGGCGCCGACCTCCTTCAGGTGATTGCGTGGCAGAACGTCAAGCAAGGACAGCCAACGACATCCGGATTCACGTTCGAATGGCCGTTCAACGGGGTCGGGACCACTGGCATCTACAGTCCCGATACGCTCACACCTGAAGCCCAGCTCAACCAGGCCGATTTCGCCTGGATGAGCCACACCCACACGCACGAGAATCTCGACCAAACGACCTACCAGCAGACGTTGGATGAGCTCACGCAGAACCACGAAGCAGCACTTGCGATGGGGTTCACCAACTACAACGTGCAAAGGCTCGTTACCCCCGACGTGTCCGGGCTGGCGAATGCCGCCGCACTTCAGGCGATGTGGGACTTCGGCGTGCGGTATATCGTCTCCGACACGTCGCGTCCCGGGGGGGACAACCCTTCGCCGAACGCCGGCACCCCCAATCCCAGTCAGCCCGGCATCCTCATGGTTCCCCGCTACCCCACGAACCTGTTCTACAACGTGTCGGCGCCCGATGAATGGGCAGCGGAGTACAACTGCCTCTACCGCAGCTTCTGGGGCCGGGACCTGAGCTACCAGGAGATCCTCGACAAAGAGAGCGCCGTACTCCTCAGCTATCTCCTCAAGGGCGATATGAACCCGCTGATGTTCCATCAGCCAAATCTCCGCGCCTACGACGGCACGCGTTCGCTCTTGGGCGACCTCTTGGACCAAACGCTTGCGAAGTACAACAGCCTCTACACACTGCCAATTCAAACCCTGACGCTCGACGGCTTGGGTCAGGGGATGACTGAGCGTATGGCGTACAACGCCTCGGGGGTTACCGCGAGTATCGTTCCGGGGCAGTCAATCACGCTGACCGCGCAGCAGGCGGCGACGATTCCCGTCACCGGCCTCCCCAGCCCCGGAGCCGAGATGTACGGCGGCCAGCCCATAACGTATGTCGAGCTTGCCGCCGGTCAGTCGATGACGCTCCCGCTGAACGGCTCGGGGCCACCTCCTCCGCCACCGCCACCTCCGACCCCTGCCCTTGCGGTCGCGACCATTCCGGACGATGGCTACGCGGCCGTGGGCGAGACCGTGCAGTTCACGATGGACGTGAGCAACACCGGCCAAGCGGGCGCGGAAGACGTCGCACTCTCGGCGCCTCTGCCCGGTGGCATTCCCTGGGCGGAGAATCCGGAGCAGAGCGCGTGCAGCATCACCGATGCCGTCCTGAGCTGCAGCTTCGGCGCGCTTGCGCCCGGCGCGACAGCCTCCGCTACAGTCGAGGCCGTGGCGGCGAACGAGGGGGCCCTCACCACGACGGCGACCGTGACGGCCAGCAACGCAGCCACGGTTGGCGACGAGGGCTCGATCGTCGTCGGCGGAGTGCCCAACCTCGCCGTCAGCGCGACACCGGACAATGGCAACACGACCGTCGGCGAGACGGCGAGCTTCACCTTGACGGTGAGCAACAGCGGACCGGGAACGGCGCGAGACGTGGCGCTGTCTGCTCCCCTGCCAAGTTCCCTCCCCTGGGCCGAGAATCCGGACCAGGCTGCCTGTGCTATCACCGGGAGCTCGCTCGAATGCACCTACGGCACGCTCGCCTCCGGCGCCTCTGCGTCCGTAACCGTGAGCGCCGCGAGCACGTCCGTTGGGACGCTCTCAACGACCGCTACGGCGACGGCGAGCAATACGGCCTCAGCCAGCGATCCGGGCTCGATCAACGTGACCGGCGTGCCCAAGCTGACCGTGTCCAAGACACCGGACGGAGAGACCATCTACGCGGGCCAGACGGCCAGCTTTACCATGACGGTGACGAACACCGGGTCCGGGGCCGCGGCGAACGTCCAGCTCACCGACACTCTCCCCAGCGGCCTCTCCTGGGCCGAGAGCCCAGCCAGCCCCGACTGTAGCATTCAGTCGAGGTCCCTCACCTGCACCTTCGGCACGCTGGCGCCAGAGGAATCGGCGACGGTCACGGTCGCGGCGCAGACCACGGCGGCGAGGACGCTCAACAATACCGCGACGGCCACGGCGACCGGCGTGACCGCCGCGAGCGACGCAGGGTCGATCACGGTGCTGTCCCCGACGCTGGCTGTTGAGACGACGCCCGACGGAGGGACGGTACAGGTGGGCGAACGTGCAACGTTCACGATGACGGTGACCGGCGACTCGCCCGGCACCGCCATCAACGTTCGGCTCAACGCCAAGCTGCCCAGCGGACTCCTCGGCACGTTGCTCGGTTCCTGGACCGAGAGCCCGAACCATCCGGACTGCACGATCCTCCTTGGGTCCCTGTCGTGCAGGTTCGGCACGCTGGGCCCAGGTGAGTCAGACGAGGTTACGGTCGGCGTGAAGACCACGGCGCCGAGATCGCTGAACGTCACCGCGACGGCCCGGGCAAACGGCGTGAGTCCAGTCAGTGACCCAGGTTCGATTACCGTCGTGGCGAGCTGAGGCGGCGAAGCCCAAGGGCGCGGACGACAACGGACCTGTCATCCTGAGGGCGAAGCACGAAGGATCTCTCGGGGCATCTGCGCGACGGGAGACCCTTCGCTTCGCTCAGGGTGACAATTAGGTCACAACCTCTCAGGATGACGGCTCGGCGCGCGTCTGGCCTCACGACGTACCCCTAGCAGACTTCGCGCCACGCGTCCAAATCGAGCCGCTTTCGGATGGCGTTGAAGCCCATCTCTCTGGCTTTCGAGCAGAAAGCCTCACGGGACATCGCGTATTCAACCACGAACACGGCCTTGCCAGCGTCGACGAACGGTCTGAGTAGGTGGCATTCGTTGTTTTGGAAGCACTCCTCGCTCATCGCCCAATCGAATGAGGCCAGCAAGTCCTTCACCTGCTCGAGATCATTCTTCAGGCCCGCCGACAGCCCGCGCGCGTGTGCAGCGTCGGCCAGGTACCGGTTGTACCGAAGCTGATCGGCGTAGGTCAGAGGAAAGCCCGTCTCGTTCGTATACCCGTCGACGTTGTCGAACTCAACGCCATCGAACCCCTTCTCCTTGCACAGATCGAGGCGCGATTCCATGATGGTCCGCAGAACATCGAGTCGGCGGATATCGAGCCACCGCTCTCCGGGCCACCCGTCCAGGTCGCTACCCTTGATTTCGGATGGAAATCGCCCCGCATCGGGGCGCCACTCTTCAAAGGACCCGGCGCTGATGTAGCAGACGACCTTCGATCCCTTGGAGTGGAGCGACCGGACCAAACCGGCGTCGGCGTCAAAGAGGTCGATGTCGAACAGGTCGGCTTGAACGGTGAGATCGACCGGCCCGTTCAGCTGCCACTGCCAGCTCGTCGAGACCGCTGGCCGCCAGACCGCAGCACCGGTTCCGGGGCTCTCACCTGCGGGCATCTCCTTCAACATGTCCCCCTCACACAATTCGCTACCCTCGCATTGAGGTGCCCGGTCGCGCGAACCCGTCAGGATCGCGACAGCGTCGTCCAGGCACGCACCGCCGGCCAGGACGGGCGCGAGCAGGATCAAGGCAACGGTCAGCGCGTGCCGACCCTGAGGCAGCCGACTCCGATCGATTGATCGCAGGCGCTTCCAAAGCCATCGAGCCACTGCCACGGCACCAGGATACGGCATCCGTAGGATCCGATCCGGCCCCTCGCGCTCATCTCAACGAATCCATCACACCTCGTTTACCCGCGCTTGACCTGCACTTTATACGATGAATATGGGGCGTGCACCTGTGCCGATCGACTCGAGGCGGTCGGCGACCACACAATCAATACAAGGCGGCCCCAGTGCACAGGCAGGAGGCAAACGTGAAGGTCGGAATCGTCGGGTTCGGGTACTGGGGGCCGAAGATCGTTCGGAATTTCAGTGAGCTCCCTGATGCGGAGCTGAGCTGGATCGTAGACCAAGATCCAGGACGCCTCGGGCGCGCTCAGGCGCAGCATTCGGGCGTGCGCACGTCGCAGTGTTTCGAAGAGATGCTGCTCTCCAACGTCGACGCGGTGGCGATCGCCACCCCCGTTCGAACCCACCACGCGCTCGCCAGAGCGGCACTTCTCGCCGGAAAACACGTCATGGTGGAGAAGCCACTGACGGCCAGCAGCGCGCAAGCTGAGGACCTCGTGGAGCTCGCCGAGGACCGAGGCCTGACGCTCATGGTCGGGCACACATTCCAGTACAACGCCGCGGTTCGCGCGCTTCACCAGATCGTGGCCAGCGGCGAGATTGGCGACATCTACTACATCGATGCGGCGCGGCTGAATCTCGGCCTGTTTCAACGAGACATCAACGTGCTCTGGGATCTGGCGCCGCATGATCTATCCATCCTCCTCTACCTCCTCGAGTGCGAGCCGGTCGAAGTGAGTGCCCGCGGCAGCGCACACGTGGCTCCAGGTGTGCACGATGTCGTGTACGTCGAGCTGCGCTTCCCCGGCAACCTCCTCGCGCACCTGCATCTGAGCTGGCTCGACCCATGCAAGGTCCGGCGAGTGACCATCGTGGGCAGCAAGAAGATGGTGGTCTACAACGACGTCGCGCAGGAAGAGAAGATCCGCATCTACGACAAGGGTGTCGACCGACCGTACGAGACCGATCGGTTCAGCGATTTCCACCTCACGTACCGCTACGGCGGCGTGAATGTTCCCTACATCGCGTTCGAGGAGCCGCTGCGCGCGCAGTGTGCGCACTTCATCGCGTGCGCCGCAACGGGGATGCGCTCGGAGAGCGACGGTCGGATGGGACTGAAGGTCGTACGCATTCTGGAGCACGTTGACCGGTCACTCCAGAACGGTGGGCATCGAGAGAAGTTCGAGCGCGTTTTCGCGGCCGCAGATGCGCGGATCAACGGAACCCCGCCCGCCTCGAGGGACGCCCCGGTCCTGCTTCCAGCCGAAGCGGCATTGTAGCTAGCGGCCATACGCCGGCGGAGAAGGACGCGAAGATGCCTGATCGATCCAGCGGACGACCGACCACCATCCTGTTCCCCGTGAACCTGCTGGGACATGCTGGCGCCGAGCAGCAGCTGCTCGCCCTCGTCCGGGGGCTGGACAAACGCCGCTACCGACCGATCGTAGCGCCCCTCTATCACGGTGGCTTCGGGAATGAGACCTTTCGCTGCGTCGCCGGGGCGGAGGTCGTCGACCTCAATCGCACGGGGAAGTTCGACTTCTCGGTGCTCGGGCGGATGGCGTCCCTCCTGCGGTCGAGGCGAGTCGATATCATCCAGCCCTTTCTCACGCCAGCGACGTTCTTTGGACTTCTCCCAGCGCTGCTCGTCAACACCCCGATCCGGATCGCGACGGAGCGCTGCGGCGTTCGCCTGGTCAGAGGCGTCGGTAACCGCCTCTACCAACGATTGGAAGATGAACTCACCCGATACGCCGACGCGGCGGTCGCGAACAGCCACGCTGGTCGAGATCTCCTCATCCATAGGGGCATCAACGCGGAGAAGACCCACGTGATCTACAACGGCCTGAACCGCGAGCGACTGCGTGTGGATCGGTCAAGCGTGGCCGAGCACCGCGCTCGACTCGGCGTGCCCGAGAGCGGGGCCGTCGTCGGGATTCTCGCGGCTCTCACGGCGGCGAAGGGGCATGACACATTCCTGCGTGCGGCCGCGGCGCTGAGCAGCCGACGGACGGACGTCCGCTACGCAGTCATCGGTTGGGGCCCCCTTCGCACCTCGCTCGAGGAGTTGGCTGTCCAGTTGGGCCTGGCCGACAAGGTGATTTTCTTCGGGTACCAGATGCAGGTAGCAGACTATCTGGCAGCGTGCGACGTGATCGTCTCTTCCTCCCGGGACAACGAGGGCTGCTCGAACTCGATCCTCGAGACGATGGCGCTGAACGTTCCCGTGGTCGCGACCGATGTGGGTGGGACGTGCGAGCTCGTCGAGGACCGAGTGACTGGCTACGTGGTTCCGGTTGACGATCACGAGGGGATCGGCGCGGCGATCGAGGACATCCTCACGAAGCCAGGTGAGGCGCGCGCGATTGCCGACCGGGCCCGCACGATGGTCGATACGCGATTCAGTCTCCAGGGCATGGTGAAACAATACGAGATGCTCTACGACGAGTTGCTCGCTTCCAAACGCGGTGCACCGTTCACCTTGGAAGACGACGTCTCCTACACCACAATGAAGGCGGGGCAGTGAACGTCCGGCGACCGGGCCGTCTCCTCGTCCGCATGGCCGCGGAGCTTCTCCTTCGAAGCGGATCGACAACGCGTCACATGGCGATACACCGGGAGCAGATTCCCATCGTGATGTACCACCGGGTCACGGATCAGATTCGGTCGGCGATGGCCGTCCCTGTCCGGCGTTTTTGCGAGCACATGGCCTATCTACACGCACACTTCAGGGTCGTCACGCTCCCCGCTGTCGTCGACACGCTGAGCGCCGGTACGCGGCCGGCGGTCAACATCGTCGCGGTGACGTTTGACGACGGCTATCGCGACAACCTGACGGAGGCGGCGCCGATCATGTGCTCCCTTGGAGTGTCTGCGACGGTGTTCGTGGCGACGGCCCCCCAGGAGTGCGGCGAGCCGCTGTGGTGGGACGCACTCGATCTGGGCGGCCGAGGAGGGGTCGCTGTGCGATCCCAACTGAAACGAGCGAGCCACGCGGACCTGCGGGCGGCCGTTCGGCAGTCGCTGGGCAAGCTCCCGCCAGGCGTCGTCGCCAACGCGCTGGAGCAGCTCTACCTGAGCTGGGCCGACCTGCGGGCGTTGCGGGATTTAGGAATCGACGTCGGCGCGCACACGGTGACACATCCGGTCCTCTCGCGGCTTGCTCCGAAGGAGGCATCATCCGAGATTCGCCGATCCAAGGCAGCTTTGGAGCGCGAGACCGGTCGCGAGGTCTCCGCATTCGCCTATCCGAACGGCAAAGTGGGCGATTTCACCGAACGGACCATACGCGACCTCACGCGCCTGGGATTCACCTCAGCGTGCACGGGCGTCGAGCGCCTGAACGACCACTCGTCCAACCGGCTCGCCCTCGGCCGTGTGATCGCGCGAGATGAACCGGTCTCCCTCTTCGCCCTCCGGCTTTCCGGGATCATCTCCGACCTTGAGGATATGCCTCGGGCAACCGCCGCCGCTCGCCTGACGTGGCGCACGCTGGGGCTCCTCCGGGGGACCTATGACTGAAACGTTTGGCCCGCCGATGTCACTCCCATCGACCGCAGCGTCGCGGCTGGATCTCGAGCTCGTTGAGGACCCGACCGTCCTGCGCGCGTTGAGCGCAGAGTGGAGGTTCTTCTCAAATACTTGCTGGATTATGCGCTAGAACGCATCGTGTCAGAGGCGGAGAGTGCAAGCAGAGGATGGGGACGTGATGGAGTGGGATCGATGGCGGTCGGTCTCAGGAGCGTTGTTCGTTGCGTCAGTCTTGCTCCCCGCCGCCAGAGACCTGGTCGACCTGCTGCTCTACTTCGACGATCTCGTCGTTCCCAGCGTCCGTGCACGCGTCGGCGCCGACGTCCAACACTTTGCCTTCCATACGCTGACGCCAAACATCGGCCTGGCCGTCGTCGCCTCGGTCACGCTGGCGGGCATCTGGCTGGTGAACTACCGGCGGGGGGAGCGATGGGCGTGGTGGGCGCTCGCCTTCTCGGGCCTGACGTACTCCGGGGTC
This sequence comes from Chloroflexota bacterium, assembly GCA_009377635.1. GTDB lineage: Bacteria > Chloroflexota > UBA6077 > UBA6077 > SHYK01 > WHTR01. Next base: position 4,394 of record WHTR01000040.1, on the reverse strand, counting down.
AAGGTTGTGGCCTCGATGAGCTTCTACGCGCACTGGCACGGCATCGACTGGGTTTCGATTCTCATTTGGCTGGCCGCCGTTGGTGCATCCATTGAAGGAGTCCGCCGGCATCGGCGCAGCGCAAGAGTGCCGGAGATCGTCAAGGCCGTGATCAAACAGAACTTGGAACCATGATCTTCCAGCGGGCTCAGCCGATACGTCCCGAAACCCAACCAGCGCGAGGGTCGACCGATGTCGGCACGGCGTCGCTCGCGGGTGGAGAACTCGAACCCGGCGAGGCTGTCGGGGCACGCGCGGGCCACCCGCCGATACGTGCAGTTGGCGAGGGCTCTCGCTCTCTGTCACAGCGCGCTGTGCTCGGCGCTGGCTGGGCCTTCCTCGGCCTCGGCGCATACCGGATCGTCAGCTTCCTGACAAACCTCATTCTGGCGCGTCTGCTCAGCCCGACCGACTTCGGTCTCGTGGCCTTCGCGATGATTATCATCAACGCCTTCACGCTCCTCCAGGACCTAGGCGTCGGACCGGCCATCATCTACAGCGGACGGGAACCACGCGCCGTGGCCGGCACTTCCCTCACGATCAATGTGCTCGCGGCCACCCTCCTGCTCGCAGTGACGGTGCTCGTGTCTCCGATTCTGGCAGCCCTGGGAGGGGACGCTGCCATCGGACCGATAGCGAGCGTGCTGGCCGTGGGCCTGCTGATCACCTCGGCGGGTTCCGTCCAGAACGCGCTTCTCATGAGGGATCTCGCCTTCCGACGGAAGCTCGTGCCCGACATCGCCCCAGTCGTCGCCTCCGCGGCGACCTCCGTCGCGTGCGCGCTGCTCGGCTTCGGAGCCTGGAGCCTCGTCTACGGCTATCTCGCCAAGTCGATCGCGTCGACTGCGTTGTTCTGGGCAGCGTCAGCGATTCGCCCGAGGCCGGAGCTCCGGTGGTCGATCGCTGCTGAGCTGCTGAGGTATGGGCGACACGTATCAGCAGCTTCGGTCATCGGTTTCGTTGTCATGAATGTGGACTATTTCATCGTTGGAAACGCGCTAGGACCTCACGAGCTCGGCATCTACTCACTGGCGTTCATCATCGCCAGTCTTCCATCGAACACCATCGGGCTCGCGATCGCGCAAGCTACATTTCCCGCGTACTCGCGCATCCGGGACGATGCGGAGTTGCTCAACGCGCTATTCGCGCGGATCTTCAGCGTCTTGACGTCGATCTCCTTCGCCGCGGGCATCGCGATCCTTCTGTTCGCGGAGATCGGCACGACGGTCGGGCTCGGCGAGCAGTGGGCTGGCCTCGTGGCGCCGCTGCAGATTCTCGCGGTCTTCGGCGCACTGCGAACCATTGAGTGGGTGTTCGCCCCTGTCTTTCGCGCGATCGGCCGGCCAAGTGTCGTCTGGAAGCTCAGCCTGCTTCGCCTCGTCGTCCTCACGCCGCTGCTCCTCGTCGCGGTCCGATACGGGGTGGTCGGCGTTTCGGTCGTGCAGGTCGCCGTCGTGGCTGTCTTCGTGCCACTCAATGCCGTTGTAATCGCCCGATTGATCGACTTCCCGCTGCGCCAGCTCTGGAGTCTCGCCCTCCCGCCGATTGCGGCGGCTGCCGTGGCCGGCGGCCTGGTCCTGACAGCCCGCAGCGTACCGGCCCTCCAGACGGCGACAGCGGGTCTGGCAGGCTCGTGTCTCCTGGGCGCGGTCACGCTTCTCGCGTTCCTCGGCGTGCTCTTCGCCCTCAATCCGCAGCTCTTTGCATTGGGCAGGTCGACCCTGGCATTGATCACACGAGGCAGCAATGGCCACCGGCCGGCGTGAACACGTCGACCGGAGCTGGTTCTTCACAGCTCACGGAGGATAGAGGGGCACCGAGGAGCGGCGCTACCGCCCACACGAGGGGGACGACGATCCGCTTGTCTCCTGGCCGGCTCCGGAGCGAAACGCATCGAGCGTAGTATAGGTGACCCCTCCCCACGTGACGAACCGTCCCGGGTCAGACGTATAGAGGCAATTCCCGTCGAAGGTGGTGCCCTCTGCGACGCTCGTGGTGAGCTCAATGACGTACCGCGTGACATTGATCTGGTTGCCGCGGGCCACGATCGGGTTGTTCCCCCTGTTGGTCTGCGCCCAGCCATCGCCAGTGAGCACGCACCGGTTGTTCGTGTAGTACGCAACGCCCGAGCCAGCATTGCCCACCTTGAAGCACAGAACGTTCCCGTAGGCGCCAGGCCGCCCGTCGAGGATCGTGTTGTTCTCGAAGTAGATCGGGCCCGTCAGGTTGGGAGCGTTGGCGATGCCGATAGCGCACCGCTCGATGAGATTGTCGCGCACTCGGACGTTCGCTGTGCCGCCCTCAGCCGAGATCCCGTCGTCGTAGCAGTCGCGGATCGTGTTGCGCTCAATCGTCGTGTCCCGATCGAAGCCGCCACGCGGATCGTCCTCAACCTCGCCGCCGATCCCGTCGTAGCACCCCTGAATTGTGTTGAACGCGACGTAGTGGCCCCCTCCGCTTGGGATGTCTGAGCTCGACTTGAACCAGATGCAGTTGCTCTTCCCGGCCGTGAGGCCTCCCGGGAGCTCGATGCGCCGCGTGATCGTGTTATTGAGGATGCGCTGTCCACTGCCAGCGTACCAGACGCCAACCCCGGCGCGATACTCGGGCCCCTGGTTCCGGCAGTCGAAGTCCTGAATCGTGTTCCCATCGATCGTCACGTCGCGGACCGTGTCATTCTGGATCAGCACTGCCGCATCGACCGAGCGCTTCATGCCCAGACCCCGCACAACCGAGCCGCTCGCCGCGCCCTCGCCCACATACACGGCGTTCTCGTTGACGCACCCTGCGTCGATCCAAACGGGACCGTCGCCGTACGGTTCCAACGTGAGCCGCTTGGTGAGGGCGACGGGCTCACCGTAGGTACCAGCTCGGATCCGGACCGTTGCACCGGCGGGAGCCGCCGCGACCGCAGCGCCGATGCTGGGGTAGGCTCCGGCCCCCACGACCACGTGGTCCTCGCTGGCCGGGCTCACGGACGTGGTGGGGGGAATGGGAGACACCGACGGAGGCGTCTCTGAGGGAAGCGTCGCGCTCGGAGTCGCCCCGTTGGTTTGCGCAAAGGAAGGCGGACCAGGCCGCATTCCACAGGCGACGATCAGCATGAACAGCGTCGCGATCAGAGCACAGGATGCCAGATTACGGCCGCGCACCATCAGCATTCGAACCCACTCCGACCGCGACCAACTGGACGGCCGCCGTCTCCTCAACCGAGCCGCCGGCCCTGTCCGCGATCACGTAGAGCGGGCGTCCGCGCGCCTCGTTGAGGGCACGCCAGATGTACTCACCGATCATACCGCTCGCCAGTAGCTGAAGCCCTCCCAGGAACACGACTGCTGCGATCAGCGCTTGCGAGCCCTGCCCGGCGGCGCCTCCTCGAGTCAACGCCACGGCGATCATCCACAAGGCGTACCCGACGCTCACAAGGGCGATGCTGATGCCCAGCAAGGCGACGGCGCGGATGGGCACGTACGACACCGACACGAACGAGTCGGCGGCGAGCTTCGCCCGCTTGGTAAACGTCCATTTCGACCGACCGCCAGGTCTCAGGTCGGGCGAGTATTCGACCAGGCCCTGGCTGAACCCCAGCCATGACAGCAGACCAACCAACGTGCGGTTCCTCTCCTTGAAGTCTCGCAGGGCATCTGCCACGCGCCGGCTGATCAGGAAGAACCCACCGCGCACGGCGGGCTCCGAGTGCTCAGAGACGCCGAACAGACGGAACAGCACGTGAAAGAGCTGCGAGCCGAACCGCATCCCTATCGACTCATGCCGCTTGGCTCGAATCCCCCAGACGACGTCACATCCCTCGCGCCATTTCTGTACGAAGGCCGGGATCATCTCTGGCGGCTCCTCGGGATCTGGTGTCATGACAACGCAGGCCTCACCCGATGTCTCGGCCAGACCGGCGGTGATCGCCACGTGGCTTCCATAGGTGCGCGACAGGCGAATCGAGCGAATGCGCGGGTCCTGCGCTGCACACGCACGCATCGCCGCGAACGTTCCGTCTCGACTTCCGTCATCCACGAGAACCAGGTCCCAATCGTAGCCGACCGCATCCAGGGTCCGCGTCATTTGCTCGACGGCGGGCACCACGTTCTGTTCCTCGTTCAACACGGGCAGGACCACCGAAAGACGCGCCGGGTCCCTCGCCACGCTCGCGTCCTCGAGGTCTGCGACATCCGAGACGATCCCATCACTTTCCTGTTCGACAACGACCGGGGCAGCGCCGTTCGTTTCCGGTTCGACGGTCACCCGGAGGAATCGCGCCGGGTTGCCCGCGACGACGGCGTTCGCCTCCACGCTCTCCAACACAACGCTGCCCATCCCGACCAGCGCGTGATCACCGATCGAGA
>WHTR01000003.1:62105-84811 GCA_009377635.1 Chloroflexota bacterium | reverse complement strand
GCCTTCCCCAGCTCACCCCGCGCGTTCTTTGGGTGCGGCGACTCGTTCATGTCGACGTTGGCAACCGGTCCGATGACGCGCACGGTCCGGCCAAGGTTCGGCGCGTCCGGAGCCGTCGGATGCGGCTCGGTCGCTGGCGTACCCGTACCGTGGGGCCAAACGTCGGTGTGCTTCTCGACGGTCACAGCCATTGCGTTACCCCCTTCCATTGGGTTCGCTCTCAACTATCGGCCATGCCCGCGTCGCAGGGCCTCTTCAGCGCCCTGCCACCTGTCTCGGACCGGCCGTCTCGACTCTCGCGAGTATACAGGTGCTCATACACCAAACGTGGTCCACGTGCAACCCCGCGCTTCGCTGCCGGTGCCGTCACGCGTACACGGCCAGGGCAACCTCACAGCAACGCTGGTCTTGGTCGTCGGTCCCACCTGCAATGGCAACCGCGCCGACCACGTTCCCGCCCTCCAGAATGGGCAGCGCCCCCCCGCCCGGCATGATTCGGCCGTTGCTGGACACGACGAGGCTCTGGAACCATGTCTGCCCGGCCAGGCCGGTCAGCTCGTTCGTCGGCTGCTGGAAGCTGGCCGCGGTGTAGGCCCGGTTGGTCGCCATGTCGACGGTGATGGGACGCGCCCGGTCCATGCGCCCCAGCGCCACCAGCCGGCCGCTCTGGTCAACGACGACTGCCGTGACCGCGATATCCAGCCGCGCTGCCTGTGCATGAGCGGCTCGCACCATGTCGATCGCCTTATCTACGGGTACCACGTGGCCTCCCTCGACTCGTCCCGATTCCGCTTGACCGGCTGACCGGCCATTATGCACCACTCACGCACCCGACCCACGCAAATGAGGGAGTCATCTCGACGAAGTTGTGCTACGCTCTCGCCGCTATGTAAGTAAAGGAGAGATCCGATGCCCATGGGGCGGCTGTCCTTCGGCCAGGTGCTGCGCCACTACCGGAGGGCGCCGGCTGGCGATCCGCCTGCTGTCCTGGTACCCCCTGGGCCCTGCTTGGTACGCCTTCGATCCTCTATCCCCTGGCGGTCTGCCCTTATCCCCATCGGCCTCGTCTTGATCGCTACGCTGGTGCGAATCGTTCTCCTCGGGCGCTCAGACTGGATGGTCGAAGGCGACGAGGCGATGACCGGGCTGCTCGCCAAGCACATCCTCGAGGGCGAGCGGCCTGTCTTTCTCCCCGGCCACCCGTATCAAGGGACGTTCCAGGCCTATGCGGCCGCGCTCCTCTACGATATTGTCGGGATGTCGCGCGTTGTCCTCAGGGCCGTCCCGCTCATCGAATCGCTGGTCCTCGTCGTGGCGACCTACTGGCTGGCACACCGGGTCCTTTCGTCGTTCGCGGCCGCCCTAGCCGGGCTCCTCGCCGCAGTGCCGCCGATGTATGTTGCCGTGAACACGCTGCGCGCCTGGCCCGGTTACACGGAGATCATGGCGCTCGGCAACGTTCTTCTCGCAGTCACCGTTGGCGTGGCATGGGGCAAGCAGGTCCCCCCGTGGAGTGGTTGGCTGCTGGGCGCACTGGCCGGCTTCATGTTCTGGTTGCACCCCATCGCGATCTCCTATCTTGCCACCGCAGCATTGGTGATCCTGATTCAGGTCCGTGCGCGTGCCCTGCGGTTGCTGCTACCTGCGGTCGGAGGCTTCGCGCTCGGGGCCGTGCCGATCTGGGTTGGCAATCTTGTCGATAACTTCGAGACGTTCCGCTTTCTTACCGCGGGACCGTCGGGTGACCAGGACAGTGGTGCTGTGGCCTCGCACTTCCTCCACGAGTCGCTCCCACGCGTCCTCGGGATGTGGCAGCCTTGGGGCGAGATGCCGGGCGTGGTTTCGTGGCTCGTCGGCGGGATTCTCGCGGCGGGCACTGTGGCGCTGCTCGCGCGTGGCCGGAAGAGCCATGGTCGACGTCTCTCTCCGAGTGACGTGCCGATGCTCTTCGCCGTGGTTATGGCATGCGTGTTCGTCTTCAGCGGCTTCGGCGGACCAGCACTGAACCCTTGGGGGTTCGACGCTACCGGACGGTACGTTGTGCCGCTCTGGAGCGTCGCTCCACTGGCGGTTGGTGCATTGACGGAAGCAGGGTGGCGCTGGTGGAAGCCTCTCGCCCCTCTGCTGATCGGCATCGTCCTTGCGGGGTTTGTGATTGGCTACACGGTCTCCGACCCGGCGAAGGCCTTGCAGTCGGTGTATTGGAACAAACTTCCCTTTCGTAGCAACGACCTCATCTCGTACCTGCGGGCGAACGATATCGGCCACGTGTGGATGAATCACTGGGCAGGCTTCCCAATAATGTTCGACGCGGAGGAGACGATCATTGCGGCCGACTATTTCGATGTATACGTCGGTGGTGGCTTGAACCGCTTCCCACAGCACTTTGCGGCGCTGGAGCGCGCGGAGCGGCCGGCCTACGTTTTGGTGACGGATGAGCTGGAGCCGAAGCTGGAGATGCGACTGCGGGAGCTCGGCGTTACCTTCGGCAAGACTCGTGTCGGCCCGTATGTCGTCATCCGGCCGCTCTCTCGGCGCGTGCATCCCGCGGAGGTCACCGACGCTATCGGCTTCGAGTACTAGCGGTCACTCGACTTCTGCCGCATTGGCGTCGACCGTGGTCCGCTCCCGGTGCGCGCATCTTTGATGACGGGTTGATGCGCTTCTCTTGCCCCTTCTTGCCATCTCGATGAGCCACTTATAATGGCGCCATCAGACTCGTGCAAGTCGGTCCCATGCCGATAAGGGAGGCGATCATGGCGGCGATCCGGGAGTTCACCGATGACAGCATCGTCGGGCGAAGAGGGCCCGAGGACCTGTCGAAGAAACAGCAGCTCACGACGGCAAGCTGGCAGGTGGTCAGCATTCCCGAAAACGCCAAGCCGCAGGAGAGCGGCTCGTACATCGCGTTGACGCGGAACAGGCGCGCCAACATCGCCCTCAATTACTACAAGCCGGGCATGCGCGACGAGATGCACTGTCATCCGGGCTCGGAGCACATCTTTATGGTGTGGCAGGGCGAGCTGACGATTCGAGGGATCAACCCCGGCGAGGAGGCCACGCTCAAGCCCGGTGAGCTGGTGCACATCAAGGCGGGTCACTACTACCAGCTTGCCAACGAGACAGATCAGCCGACCGTGCTCTACCAGGTCGCCACCGCACCCGTCATGCCGACGCCCATCACGCGTCGCTCCTTCCGACGGGCGGGCGACACGAAGGCCGAGGACCTTATGCCCGCTCGCCGGATGGGCTGGGAGCACGGATAAGCGGTCCGTTCAGAGCTCGACGTCCCGAGCGAGGCGAATGCTGCTGAACTGCCAGCGGGCGTCGGGCGGGAAGAAGTTGCGATACGTCGGGCGAATGTGTGAGGTCGACGTCGCGCACGAGCCACCCCGAAGCACGTACTGGTTGCACATGAACTTCCCGTTGTACTCGCCCAGCGCTCCCGGAAGCGGCCGATACCCGGGGTAGGGCGAGTACGAGCTCTGCGTCCATTCCCAGCCGTCGCCGTACATCTGCTGGAGCCGGCCAGCGTCCGAGGAAGGGGCTGCGACGGGATGAAGGTGGCCGCTTTCGAGGAGGTTGCCATTGACCTCGCTTCCGCGAGCAGCAACCTCCCACTCGGCCTCGGTGGGGAGCCGGGCACCGCGCCAGCGCGCGTACGCGTCAGCCTCCATGTAGCTCACGTGGCAGACCGGCTCTGAAGGATCGATCTCCCTGAAGCCCGATAGGGTCATGAGCCACCAGGCGGATCCATCCCGCTGCCAGTACATTGGCGCCTCCCACTGCTGCTCCTGAAGCGCAGACCAGCCGGCCGAAAGCCACAGGTCTGGTCGCGTGTAGCCGCCATCATTGATGAATTCGAGGAACTCCCCGTTCGTCACCGGACGCGACGCGATCTGGAAATCGCGAATGAACTCCTGATGTCGAGGGCCCTCGTTGTCGAAGGCGAAACGGGGTCCATCATGCCCGATCCAGTGGACGTCACCTTCGACCGTGAGCCAGGTCATCGGCGACGGCTTGCTCTGCCGCGGGGGGGTGCGTGTCACATAGATTGGGTGGAGCGGGTTCTGCGCGAACAGATGCTTGACGTCAGTGAGGAGCAACTCCTGGTGTTGCTGCTCGTGGTGGATGCCCAGCGTGATGATCGGTGCAAGACTGGCCATCTCCTGTTCGTCCGCTTCCGTCACGAGGTCCAGCACGTGTTGGTCGACGTAGGATCGATACGCATACACGTCATCGACTGTTGGACGCGAGAGCAGGCCGCGCTGCGGACGGGGGTGGCGGTCGCCGACGGCCTCATAGTAGGAGTTGACGAGGTAGCGGTATCTCGGATCCAGGGGCACGTACGACGTTGCGGCCCGAGAGAGCACGAAGGTTTCAAAGAACCACGTCGTGTGGGCCAAGTGCCATTTTGCCGGGCTGCAGTCGGGCATCGACTGGACGACGTAGTCCTCGGTGGCCAGCGTCCGGCACAGCTGCTGGGTGAGATCCCGCACGTGGCGGTACCAGAGGCGCAGATCCGTCGCTTCCGATGAGGACGAACCGGCGCGACCGGTGGTCTCGCTGCGAGTACCCACCTTGGTGTCTGCCACACGTCGAGTATACCGATTTGGTATGGATATGCCGAGGCCGATGCTTTCTGGGCATGGCATATCGTGATCCAACATGGCGTGGCCCACGGAGACTGATCCATGACAATCGTCGAACTCCGAACCGATTGTGTTGGAGGCGACGGAGTGTCCGGCCGGTGCCGAACCTCACCGGAGCACGCGGGTCACGAAGTCCAGGATGTCGCTGTCCGTCCGCGGCGTGTGCCCCATATGGCCTGTGTTGTAGAGGCGCGCAGTCTTCGGCGCTCCGTGCTCCAGCAGGAGGTACATGTCCTGGATCGGAAAGATCGTGTCGTGAATGCCGTTGATGAGCAGCAGCGGTGCGCACGGTCGGTCCAGCACGTCCTGACGGAGCAGGGAGAAGCGGGGGGCATTCTCCACCCAGTCCTCGAACGTGCTCATGCCGAAGGCATAGGCGAGAGTCTCTGCCAGCTCGAACGCGTACTCGCCGTCCTGCGACCGCTCGATCCAGTCCGGCGTGAAGGCGAAGTGTGTACACCCGCCGTGGTCCACTGCGCCGCGAATGCGGTCCGGGAAGATGTGGGCGACCTTCGCGGCCCAGTACCCGCCGGTGCTCCGTCCCCAGATCGCGACGCGCGATCCGTCCAACTCCGGTCGGTTAGCGATCCAGTCGAAGACGGCGCTGAAGAGACGTTCGGCATCCGCAGAGCCCCGGATGGGCGAGTCGCCAACCCCCGGCATGTCCATGCTGAGCGACGCAAGGCCGACCTCGAGAACGTTGTCGTCGCGCCGGTCCTCCTTGAATCCATCGATACCGCCCCATTGGACGAGCACCGGCGCCGGCCGTGGGCTGGCGGGAGCACGGAGATAGGCGGGGATCGTGCTTCCCTCGCCCGGCCGGGCGGGGAATGGGATTTCCACGCGCTCCACGGGTGGGACGAGATGTGCCCCCCACTTCAGGAACATCTCGGAGGAGCGGCGGTAGGCGTCGCGCTTGCCCGGTGAGTTCGTCGTGGTGTAGCGACCAACCCGAAAGTAGCCGTAGGCGAGGCGGAAGTTGCGCATCGCCGTTTCCGTGTCGCCACGCGCCTCCGCTTCTCGGGCGCGCTCCTCGTACGGGCGAGCGACCGCGCTCCAGGTCGCAGCCCACGTCTCGCGGTCGAGGGTGGTCAGACGGTCGAGGGTGGCGTCCACGACCTCGTACTCGCACGCTTCGAACGGGTTGCGCGACTCACGCGCTCGCTCGAGCAGGTTCTCTTTCGCCTTGTCGTACGGTCGCACGTACCGCTTGAGGGTTGGGACGGCCATGGGGGTGACCTCCTCGTCGTTGACATCGGGCTGCCCGCTGGCTACCATCCGGACCGGAGCCTGCCGCTCGGGGCCGGCTCCGTGCATGCGGGGTATGCCCGGTTCTCTGAGCGATGTGTGGAAGCTGACGGAACTAGCTTACTTCACGGAGGGACGGTGTGAAAGGCGTGATCGACGCAGATACGCACGTCGTCGAATCGGACGCGATCTGGCAGAAGTTCGACAAGGAGCTGTGGAACCGCAGGCCGGTGGCGATACGGTACGAGGATCCGGCAACGCACGAGCCTCGCAACGCCTGGCTCATCGACGGCGACATGATCCCAAAGCCACTCGGCAAAGGCGGCCACGCCCTGCAGACGCCGCCGGTCGACCCCCAAGAGGCGACCAGCCGCTACTGGGCAGCCAAGATGCTGCACGACATCCGACCGCGGTTAGAGGACGCGGACCTGATGGGCGTAGACGTTCAGGTCATCTTTCCCACGCTGTTCATCGCTCATCTGACGTGGGACCCTGAGATGGATGCTGCGCTCGCCCGCGCGTACAACCGGTTCATGGCCGACGTGTGGACCGGGGGCGCCGGCCGACTGCGCTGGATGGCGGTCCTCCCCTTCCACGACGTATCCGCGTGCATTGCCGAGCTGAACTGGGCCAGAGAGCGCGGCGCCGTGGGGTTCATCGCCCGCGGCATTGAAGGCAATCGCTCGCTCGCCGAGTCGTACTTCTTTCCGATCTACGAGGAGGCGAGCCGTCTGAACATGCCGATGTGCGTCCACACCGGGCCCGGCTGCCCGCCGTTCACCGCGGTCATCGACAACAGCATCTCCGGCTCCTTTCCCGCTGTGCGCATGCTTCCCCTGATGGCGTTCAACGACCTCGTGACGCAACGCGTCCCGGAGCGATTCCCAGATCTCCGCATCGGGTTCATCGAGACCGGGATGTCGTGGGTCCCGTACGTGCTGCATTTCGTCGAACGCAATCTGCGTCGCAGGAAGCAGCTGGATGTACCCCACCTGGGCCCCGAGCTGTTCCGCGACTATCGGATCTTCGTCGCCTGCGAGTCTGACGAGGACATCCCGTACTTGGCCGGCTACATTGGAGAGGACAACATCGTTACCGGATCCGACTACGGCCACCACTTCGGCCAGCTCCCCACATTGGAGCCGATCTCGTTCACCAACCGGGCGCGCGGAGGCGATGCATCCGCCGACCTCGCTGTCGTCGGGACGCTGCTGGCCCGTGAGGACCTCTCGTCCGTGGCACTCGACAAGATGTTGAGGCAGAACCCGCAGCGTTTGTACGGCATCTGAGGGGGTGAAACGCACAGGGCCGAAGGGTCTGCTGGGCCCCGCGCTATGTGTCCAGGGTCTCTCTGGCGAACAGGCTCTCAGCGGGCACGAGCCGCTCCGCGAGGCCCTGCTCGTACACGTACGTGGTCAATGTCTCGATGGTCCTGCGGTTCGCCCGGAAACCGTACGGCCAGGGATCGTCACCGAAGATCTGCCGTTCGTTCTCCGCGTATGCCTGGAGCCAGGTCAGCGTAACTTTCGGCGCGCCAGTCTCCGCGATCGCCCGGAGGCAATGCCGCTTGGCCTCGCAGAAGGCGTCGTAGAGGCTGCGGGCGACCCACGGGTGCGCCTCGTACGTCGCGCGTCTCACGACGAGCATGTGCATGATGGGGACGACGCCGGTTCGACGGAAGTAGTCGGCCTCCACCTCCTGGTAGTTCTCGAAGAGCCGTCGCACCTTGGGCGAGCCGCGCTTGAACACCTCGGGCAGGCCCGGGCTCACGAGCGCGTCCAGCTCGCCGGATTCGAGCAGGCCGCCCAACGTGGCGCCGGCCGGGATCTCTGCCATCTCGACACCGGCGGGGCGCCGGGTCGCCAGCGGGACGACGTGCCCCGGTGTGTTCAGCCCACCGAGGAACCAGCGCATCTGGCCCGGGGCCACTCCGTAGTCGTGCGCGAGCATGCCTCGGATCCAGACAGCAGCGCTCACACTGTAGTCGGTCACGCCGACCCGCCGCCCGACGAGATCCTGGGGTCTCGCGATGCCGCTTTCGGTATTGACGAAGATGAAGCTATGACGGAACAGTCGCGAGGTGTAGACGGGGATGCCGACGAGCGCTTCGTCGCCGCGTGCCCGGGCGTTGGTCAGGCCGGAGAGCGACATCTCCGCGACGTCGAACTCGCCCGCGAGGACGCGAACGAACAGCTCGTGTGGTTCGTCGACCCGCTCCCAGTCGAGGTCGATCCCCTCGGCGCGGACCGTACCGTTGACGAGCGCCCGGGTACGATCGTACTCGCCACACCCGAGGGTCAAGCGGAGCTGACTCACGTTCTCACCTCCCAGCCTCCTGTTGACACGAGGCCAGCAGCAGTATATCTTGCTCACGAGCGATCCGATCGATGCGTGACGAGGCGTATCCTTGGATCTGGGCATGTCCGAACACGAGGGGAGGGGAAGGCACATGCGGCTCGTGTCATTCGGGGACTTCGTCGTCGGCGCGCTGCGCAACGGCGCGGTCGTCGATCTCAGCCCGGCTCTCGGCGAGATGGCCCGGCTTCCCTGGGACGAGCGCGTGCCGTCCGTCGCGGAGAACTACGCGCGGCTGCGGCCAGCGATTGAGCGCCAGGTCCGAGAGGCGGCGGGCGTGCCGGTTGACTCCGTGCGGCTGCGCGCTCCCGTTCCGCGGCCGCCCAAGCTGCTGTGCGCTATTGGGAACCACGGTGCGCCGCCTCCGCCCGATTCGCCGCTGGCCGTCGACTTCGCATTCAAGTCGCCGGAGTCCGTGGTCGGACCAGGTGACTCCGTAGTGCTTACGGAGCTACCGGCCACGGGGTTCGAGGCCGAGGCCACCCTCGCGATGGTCATCGGGCGCGACGCGAGGAAGCTGTCCGAGTCCGATGCCCTCTCGTACGTATTCGGGTACACGGGGTTCCTAGACGTATTCGCGGCCGGACTCGGGCGTCCAAACATCGGCACGTTCTTCGGCAAATCGCTCGACACGCTCGGTCCGATGGGACCGTGCATCGTAACGGCGGATGAGCTGGTGAACACGGGAGACCTTCGGATTCGGCTCACCGTCAATGGCGAGACTCGCCAGGACTTCAGCACGTCGGAGATGGCGATCTCGATGGCCGCCGTACTGTCCGCAGCGACGGGAATCATGACGCTGCGTCCTGGCGACATCGTGACCTGTGGGAGCCCGACGGGCGAGCGCGTCCTGTTGCGTCACGACGATGTCGTCGCGACGGAGGTCGACGGTATCGGAACGCTCACCGTTCGGGTGAACGACCCGGCGCACCGCGCGTGGCCGGTCGGAACCGGCTGATCGCCATTACTGTGACGATTCCCGGCACGTGATCTCGCCGGGAGGGGAGGGAGCCACCCGTGAAGCTCGTACTCTTTGACGACTACCGGCCCGGTGTACTGAACAACGGAGCGGTCGTGGATGTGAGCGCCGCCACCGCCGCCCTCGGAGTCGCCAGTTACCGGAGGCTCATGCCCACGGTCATCGAGCAGTTCGATCGACTCCGGCCGGCGTTTGAGCGCATCGCTTCATCGGACCCGGGACGTCCAATCGGAGACGTGCGCCTGCGCGCTCCCAACCCGGCGCCCCCAAAGCTGCTCGCGTGCTTCGGCAACTACACGGAAGTCGCCCGGACAGAGCGGTCGATTCAGGACATGTTCCTCAAGAACCCGGACGGCGTCATCGGTGACGGAGATACCGTCGAGCTGCCGCCGCATGCCGCGACCGTCTTTCATCACGAGGCCGAGCTGGGGATCGTGATGGGACGGCGCTGCAGGGACCTCACGGTCGACGAGGCGAAGGGGGCGATCTTCGGCTATACCTGCATCGTCGACGTGTCGGCCCGGGGACTGAGCATCGCCGGCACCAACAGCCGCATGGGCAAGTCGTTCGACGGCTTCGGTCCCATGGGACCGTGCATCGCGACGGCGGACGAGATTCCGGACCCCAACGGACTGCAGGTCCGCTTCTGGATGGACGGCGAGCTGCGTCAGGACTACAGTACGGAGGGCATGGAGTACAGCGTCCCGGAGGTCGTGTCGTGGGTCTCGCGGCACCTGACGCTGCTCCCCGGCGACGTGATCTCTTGCGGAACGAACCACCTCGGGCTGGGTCCGATGCAGGACGGAGAGCGCGCCGAGATGGAGATCGAACGCATCGGCAGGTTTCGTTTCTTCGTCCGCGATCCGTCGAATCGCCGGTGGCCGAAGAGCATCGACCGAACCGAGACCAACCCCCTCTTTCGGCCGGGGGCGATGAGCTCGGACGCGCCGCGCGGGGGGTAAAACTGGGGTGTTATCCTGCGGCCGCTTGTCGCGGGAGGTGTTCCGCCGTAGACTACGCTGAGGAACCCTGGATCGAGATGCACGTCGCTGCGGTACCGCCGCTCACGGGGAGAGGATGACGATGGCCAAGATCCGTCACGTCGCGTTCATGGTGAAGGACCCACATGCACTGCGCGATTACTATCAGCAGGGGTTTGGCTTCGAGCAATGCTACGAGGGTGCGTCGGGCTCTCTCATGGTCATGGACGGGCTGTTCAACCTCGCGCTGCTCAAGATCCGGGAGGGTGACTCAGCGGTCGTGGGCACCCACCGGGCTGACGGCGGGGAGGCCGACCAGCGGCCGGGGATCAACCACTACGGCTTCGTCGTGGACAACGTCGACGAGATCCTGAGCCGGGTGGGCTCCGACCTGCAGCACGGGGAGAACCCGCAGGACGGCCGGCCGGCCGAGATGCGCGTGGTCGACCCGTGGGGAAACAAGTTCGATCTGTCCGCGCGCGGGTTCTTCGGGCGAGAGGAGAAACGGCTGCCGGCCGTGCGCCAGGTCGTGATCCAGGTCGATCGGCCCGACGAGGTGGGCGCGTTTTACATGTCGAAGCTGGACCTCCGAGAGGAGGCGAGGGCCACGGACGGATCAATCTTTCTCGGTGACGGCCACATCCACATGACGCTCGTGCAGGAGGGGCTCCTGTCGAAACGGGGCATCCAGAGCATCGGTATCCAGGTGGACGACTGGGGGGCACTCGCCGAGCGCTTCAGGGCGATGGGTCGCGACCTGCCGACGCCGAAGGAGAGAGGCGCGGAGGTGTTGCTTCGCGATCCGGAGGATAACCTTCTGATCCTGTCGGAGCGGGGCTGGGACCGGTAGTCGTTCGTTCTCCCCGCAGCGTGAGAGGCCCTCCCGCGTCACACCGCATGGAGCAGCGCCATACGCTTGACCGTTCGGGTCCATGCCGGCTCACGTCGGGAGGAGGTACGCAGCTTGGAGGGCGGTGCGCTTGCGGTGTGGACACACGCGCCGGCGTCCGAGGGTCGCGCCAACGCCGATGTCTGTCGTCTGGTAGCGAACTATCTGAATGTGCGCGCCTCTTCTGTGCGCATCGCGAGCGGCGGGCATAGCCGGCTGAAGCTCCTTATCGTCGAAGCATAGAAGACGATCATAATAATGATCGCGAGTTGGACCTCGGTGACCGAGCGCTCGCGCTAGTGCTCCGCGCCGCCCATGCGCTGGGCGGGAAGAAGATCGTCCGCCTTCAGGTCCCCCGCACGGCGGAACGAACGGCGACGAGTCGGTGTCGACTTCAGCGGCTCCGTGGCCACCTGGTACAGCACGGTCACCCCGTCCGTCTCGTTCGCGAGCTGGTAGTAATGCCCAGCGTTGATGTGGACGATCTCACCGGGCCGCAGCTTAGCCTCCTCCCCAGTATTGATCCCGCGGATGGTGAGCTCCCCCTGCCAGACCATGAAGATGTGCTCCGAGCCCGGATGACAGTGCATCTCGTCGCGCTGCCCGGGCCCGTAGTAGTTGAGGGCGATGTGGGCACGTTTGTTCTTCGTGAGCCGCTGGTACGACCCCCGGTCGGGTCGGGCATTGTCGGGGATGCTGACCACCTGCCAGCTCGCCGTCGTGAGTCTCTGCTTCTCTGACACGTCGGAGCGGTCACCGGTGACCCGGTCGTCGGTGTAAACCCTGGCCTCGGCTGCCATGTTGCCTCCTTCGGCTCTCCAACGGGTGGCGCTCTATCTCACAATGCAGTGTATGAAGCTCCCGCTGATCGCGGCAAGAGTCTATCATGCTGCAGCGTCATCGTCCGGCGCAGTTACGAGGTGATGGAATGGCCTCCTGGCAGGAGCTCACGGTAACGGCACCGGAGTTCATGGAGCGCGTGCGGACGTGCTTCGATACCCACCGCCACAAGCTGCTGGCCACGCTCCGCCGTGATGGCTTTCCGCGCCTGAGCGCCATTGAGACGATCATCGGCGAAGGCGAACTCTGGCTGGGCATGATGGCGGGCTCCCGAAAAGCGCTCGATCTCCGACGTGATCCGCGCCTCGCCCTTCACAGCGCGTCGTTCGATCCCGATGATGCCCGCGCGGCCGCGCGGGGAGACGCGAAGCTCGCCGGCCGAGCGCTCGAGATCGCGGATCCGGCCGTGATCACGCGAATCGTGGCCGACGAGCCACAACCCCTGCATCTATTTCGCGTCGAGGTGTCCGAGGTGGTGCTGACCCGCCTCGGCGATCCGCCGGACCACCTGGTCATCGAATTCTGGAGCAAAGGCCGGGGCCTTCAACGATTCGAGCGGCGGTAGATCCGTCACCGGTCGCCCTGACGCGGCCGCCGCTCGTCTGCCAGCGTCGGGCGGGCGAGGTGGATGACATCCCGCAGGAGGGCGGCGGCAGCACCCCTCGGGCTCGAGGCGCCTCCGGCGATTGCGAGCCGGCCGAACGTGTCGGTCTCGAATACGGCACCCTTCTCCGCGCCGTCAACCCTCGCCAGGGGATGGTCCGGCGGAAGCGCGCTCGGCGCGACCGAGGCGTGCAGGCGTGGGGGCTCGCCCGCGCCGGCCGCCTTCTCCCACCAGAGGGCGCCCAGGAGCTTCAGCGAGCCCCCCGCGCGCGCCGCCTCAATCATGTCGGCTGGGCGGAGGCCGGTGATGCTGGACACGCGCACGTCGTCGAGGCGGAGATCGGCGTCCCAGAGGGCGTTGGCGATGAGCACCAGCTTCGCGGCTGTGTCCAGTCCCTCGACGTCGAGGCGGGAATCCGGCTCCGCGATGCCTCGAGCCCGGGCGGCCTGGAGCGCCTCCTCGAAGGTGAGCCGGCCGTGGGCCATCTCCGTGAGAATGAAGTTGCACGTTCCGTTGAGGATCCCCTCGATCCGCGTGATGGAGCCGCCAGCGAGGCAGAACTCGGCAAAGTCCACGGTCGGGAGCGCAGCGGCGGTTGCCGCCCCGAAACGCAGTCGTGCGTTACTGCGGCGCGCAAGCTCGCGCAGCTCCCGGTACTGGCGGACGAGGGCGCCCTTGCTGGCTACCGCCGCGTGCCAGCCCTGGGCCAGCGCGAGGCGGAGGTGGGTGGCGCAGGGCTCGCCGTCCGCCAGGCCGCCGACAGTGGCTTCGACGAGGATATCGGCCGCCAGCGACTGGATCGCCCGGGCGCCGTCCCAGCCCGCGGTGACGCCTGGCAGCGTGTCCAGACCTTGGCCCTCCTGCATGTGGCTGAGCACAGCGGTGAGCGTCGCCTTTCCGCGGCCCGGCGTCCATGTAGCGCGAGACGAGGCGATGCCCGCAAGCTGCAGGTCCAGCCCGAATTGGTTCGCGACCTGCGCATGCTTCTCGTGCAGCAGGCGGGCGAACGCCTGACCCACGCGCCCGAAGCCGACGAGGAGGATGCGCACGGGTGTCGCCATAGCGCCCTACCTCGCAACACGTCTGTGAGCCGGCCCGGCGGGACCGCCGATCAGGCCGATGGCAGCCCGGACGCTCAGGCTGATGTCCCGGCGCTGGACATCCTGCCCTTGCGCCCGGGCGCGGCGGCTTCGATTGCTGCGATCCGCGCGTTGACCAGCCTCGTCACAAGAGCCTCGGGCGGCGGCTCGCCCGGCGGGAAGCGGATGGTCCCCTTGGAAGTGTCGTAGGCGGCCAGCTCGTCCTGGTGCGCGACCACGGCCGGGCCGTAGAGCGCGCAGTGGTTCTTGGCCGCGCCGAAATAGACCAGCGGCCGTCCCCGGTACTTGACCGTCGGTATGCTGTAGCTGATCGACTCGACGGCATCCGGCACGACGGCTATGATCATGCGGCGCAATTCCTCGAGCGTCGCCCGCGCGTCGTCCGGCACGGTCGACAGGTACGCATCGATGTCGGCTGGTTTCGTGTTCATGGTTTTCCCTCCACGATCTGCGCCAGGCGATCGAAGCTCTCATCCCAGAAGCGCCGGTAGCCCTCCAGCCAGTCGCGGGCCTCTCGCAGAGGCGCCGCCTCGAGCCGGGAGGGCCGCCACTGTGCCTGCCTGCCGCGCTCGATCAGGCCGGCGCGGTGGAGGACCTTGAGGTGCTTGGAGACGGCCGGCAGGCTGATGTCGAACGGCTGTGCGAGCTCCGTGACCGACGCCTCGCCGGCGGCAAGCCGGGCGAGGATCGCCCGCCTCGTCGGGTCGGCGAGCGCGGCGAAGGTCGTGCTGAGACGGTCGGCCGTAGCTTGCATTACGTCGCTCGGTTAAATAACCGCATGGGTAAGTATAGTCGATCATAGAGGGCTGGCGCACGATGCGGGGAGCTTGTTCTCTGCTCGCCATCTCAGCGTCGGGGCGGCCCTCTCCCGGAAGGGACAGCGGCCAGTCCTTCCGGGGAGGGGCCGGATGGGTTGGTCCGGGCGATGGGCCAGCGGGCCCGCAGCCCATCGCCCGGCTCCTCCGTGCGCGGGATGCTCAGCGACACCGGCTCCGTCTAGCCGGGGCTCGAGCCGAAACCAGCCAGGACCGGTAGCGCGTGCAGTGCCGCTGTGAGAGCGGCGAATGTCAGCGCCAGGACTGCTCGACGGACTCGCTTCATGATCGTACCTCCATTCCTTCAGTCGCTAGACTCCGCGTCCGGTACACTCGATCGTCGGTCCCGGCGCGCCCGCCGGCTCGGCCGCGGCCGCGGGCAGCCTCGATGACGACGGAGATGTGATCAGCGAGATTGACCTATGCCGCGGTGTTCATGCCAGCTCCTCTCCCGGGAGTCCGCGCGGTCCGACGCGCACGCTACCGCTTGGTCGCCACGACCTCGAGATAATCGCTCGGTACCACGAGCGTAGCGTCGCCGGAGCGATTGCTGCGAAGCACGAGCTCCTCCAGATCGGCTGCGAGCGCCTCCTGGCGCGCCCCGTCGAGCGCCTCGAAGGCCTTCAGCGTGGGGCCGTAGTTGGTCCGGAAGAACGCCAGGTAGTGGTCTGCCGACCCGAACCGCTGGGTGAAGGTGCGGCGCGCGGCGGTCAGTGACGCGAGCTGATCGCCAAACAGCTCACGGAGGCCCGCTTCCGTGCCCCACCGGAAGGGGGAGGTCAGGCCCGCAGGTGACGGGAGATAGCGCCCGTTGATGTCGAACACCTCTCCCAGCCAGCTATCCGGGACGTGGCTCACCAGCCCGATCTTGCCGCCCGGTCGGCAGACGCGCAGCAGCTCCCGCGCTGCTCGTACCTGGTCGGGCGCGAACATCGTCCCGAACACCGACAGGACGACGTCGAACGAGGCGTCGGCGAAGGGGAGTGCCTCGGCGTCTCCTTCACGGAAGTCAACGTCCAGCGCCTCTGCGGCTGCCCGCTGTCGCCCGTGCTCGAGCAGGGCCGGCACGTAGTCGACGCCCGTGACGTCGCAGAAGCGGCGGGCGGCGGCGAGGGCGGCGTTGCCGTTGCCGGTCGCGACATCCAGCACGCGCTGCCCTGCGCGCAGGTCAACGGTCTCGCAGAGCTGCTCGCTCACGATCACGATCGTCGCCGCGACCTTGTGGTAACCGCCGGACGCCCAGGTCTGCTGCTGGCGTTCCTTGATCGCCGCCAGGTCGGGCACGTGGCTCTGTGTCGTCATGATCTGGTACCTCCTTGTGGTATGCTGCGTGATGTGCTGGGCTGCCACGCTCGAGCGGGAGCTGCTCCCACGATAGTCCGGCGCCGTGCCGGCCGCGTTCCGGAGCGTTCCAATGGCCCGACTCCACGTCCGTCTGCTGGGAGCGCCGGAGATTCGCCACGGCGAGCAGTTGCTCACGTTCCCCACGCGGAAGACCCTGGCGCTCCTCGCGTACCTCCTCACGGAGCGCGGACCCCACTCGCGCGAGAAGCTCGCCGCACTGTTCTGGCCTGCGAGCCACGAGACCGCGGCCCGGTCGACATTGCGCAGCACGCTGGCTCGCCTGCGGGACGCGCTGGGCGGACCCGGCGAGGAATCCCACGTTACGGTCGGTCGTGACACGATCCGGTTCGACGTCGCTTCGGATCACGACAGCGACCTGCGCCGCGTGGCGGCCGCGCATGATCTGAGCCGGACGCTTGCCGCGGCGCCGGCAGGCGAGGCGCGCCGCGCCGCGCTGACTCAGGTCGAGCAGGCGATCGACCTCTGGCGTGGCGACTTCCTCGACGGCTTCTCCATCAGCGATGCGCCGGATTTCGACGACTGGGTGGCGCGCCAGCGCGACGACTGGCGCCGCCGCCTGGCGTCGATGCTGGACCACCTCTCCACGGCGCAGGCGGAGGAGGGCCTGGTCACGAGCGCCCTGGAGGTGGCCGGTCGGTGGCTGGCCTTGGACCCGCTCGATGAGGGAGCCTACCGGCGGCTGATCGAGCTGCACCTGGCCTGCGGGGATCGGGCCGCGGCCCTGCGTGTCTACCACGCCTGCCGAGCGACGTTGGCGAAGGAGCTGGGCACCGACCCGGCGCCTGAGACGGACGCCCTCGTACAGCGTCTGTCGGTGGCGTCCCGAGACGCGGCACCGCTGGCGTTCGGCACGGGACTGCCGGTAGCACCATTTCTGGAGGGGCCTCTCGCCGGGCGATCGAAGGAGCTCACGAGGCTGGTCGAGGCCTTCCACGCGGCTCGCGGCGGACGGCCGCAGGCAGTGGTCCTCGCGGGCGAGGCCGGCATCGGCAAGACGCGGCTGGCAAGGGAGTTCCTGACATGGGCGGCCTCGCAGGGGGCGGACATCCTCCGCGGCCGGTCGTTCGAGACGGGCGGCCGCCTGCCCTACCAGCCGCTCGTGGACGCGCTTCGACCGCGCGTGGAGCGGGAGAATGCCCCGGATGATCTCCTCGGCGACGTCTGGTTGGTCGAGCTGAGCCGGCTCCTGCCCGAACTGCGGGACCGATACCCCGACCTGGCAGATCCCGCGGGGGATGAGGCGGCGGCGCGCAACCGTCTCTATGAGGCCGTGGCGCGCCTGGGGCAGGCCCTGGCGAAACGGTCGCCGCTCGTGGTCTTCGTCGATGACGTGCAGTGGGCGGACGCTGCCTCGTTGGACGTGCTGCGCTACGCCGGGCGGCGATGGGAGGCTGCCCAGGCCCCGGTTCTGTTGCTCGTCGGCCTGCGATCGGAAGCGCTGGCGTCGACTCCGGCGCTGGACGAATGGCTCGCTGGCCTCCGGCGGGACGTCCCCACAGCGGACCTTGGGCTCGGCCCACTGAACACCGACGAGGCCGCGCAGCTGCTGCGGGGAATGGGTGTCGAAGAGGGAGCTTGGTCGCTTGCGACGAGCGGTCCCTCCCTCGATTCCCCGCTCGCTCGCTGGATCATCGATGAGACGCGGGGGCAGCCATTCTTCATGGTCGAGACGCTCAGGGCGCTCATCGAGCGGGGCACGCTCGTCCCGCGGCTCCGCGAGGACGGGAGCTGGGCGATCGATGTCCGGCCGGAGGTGGCCGAGGGGTCGGCGCTTGCCGGCTTCGTGGCGCCCGGCGTGCGAGAGGTCATCGTGGCTCGTTTGAGGCGGCTCACCTCCACCGCCCGAGCGGTGGTGGCAGCCGCCGCCGTCCTCGGGGAGGGGTTCTCCTTCGAGCAGGTGTGTCGGGTCGTCGGTCTGTCGGAGGACGACGCGCTTCCAGCGGTGGACGAGGTGCTTGGGGCGCATCTCCTGCGGGATGCGCGGCGTGACGATAGCGACGCGGTCGGGAGCTCGTACGGGTTCTCCCACGACAAGATTCGCGACGTCGTCTATGCTGAGGCTGGCGACGCCCGGCGGCGCGTCTTCCACCGACGCGCGCTCGATTCCCTGGAAGAGGCGGGAGCGCCAGCGGCTGGCCTGGCGCACCACGCGCTGGCCGCCGGGCTGCTCGGGCCAGCCCTCCGATTGAGCCTGGCCGCTGGCGACCGAGCCATGCAGCTTCTGGCGGCGCAAGATGCAGCCGCGCAGTACGGGGAGGCGATCGTACTGGCGGAACGGCTCGGCGAGCGTGACCTGCTCGCCGACATCCACACCCGGCGCGGACGGGCGTACGCGAGTGTGGCAATGTGGGGGGACGCCAGGCTTGAGATGGAGGCCGCGCTTGCGCGGATCGGAGCAGGCCAGGAGGAGCGACGGGCCGAGCTCCTCGTCGATCTCCTCGAGGTCTACTGGTGGCTGGTGGACGTGCCCGCGCTGCGTCGCCTGGCAGGGGAGGCGATCGCGCTGGCCGCGAGGCTCCACCGGGGCGATCTGGAGACGGCGGCGATCGGCTGGCAGGCCGGTGCGAAGAGCTCCGATGGCGATCTCGGCGCCTTCATCGAGCAGTCCCGACGCACGCTGCATCGGGCGCGGGAGCTCCACATTGCGCCACCCGCCCACCTGCAGACGCTGCACGCGCTGGTCCTCTACTGGCTCGGTCGGGCGGACGAGGCGATCGATACGAGTCGCGAGCCCGTGCAGGCGGCGCGGGAGACGAGCGATATCCCGATGCTCATGTACTCCCTCGCCCACGTCGGCCTCGGCCTTTCCGCCGCCGGCCGGTATGCGGAGGCCGACCAGGTGTTCGTGGAGCTTCGGCAGCTCGGTCGCGACTACGGGATTGGGAACCTGCTCGCGCGCTCGATCTCCATGTCGACGGGGATGCACCTCGACGTGTTCGACTTCGCGGGGGCGGAGGCGCTCGCGTGGGAGGCGCGCGAGCTGGCCCTGTCGTCGGGCTTCCTGCCGCCGGTCGTGAGCGGGGGCATCGACCTGCTGCTGAGCTTCGCGCGGCGTCACGAGGTCGGCCAGGCCGAGCAGCTCGTCGACGGGGTGGCGACGGCGGCCGAACAGGCCGCGGGGTTCCACGGTTGGTTGTGGCGGCTCCGACTGGCCGAGGCGCGGGCGGAGATCGCGCTCGCGCGCGGCGACGGGCATGAGGCGGTCCGGTGGTCCGACGAGGCGATCGCGCAGAGTCGCGCGAGGGGTCGCGCGAAGTATGAGGTGCTCGCGCTGGCCACGCGCGCCGAGGCGCTGCACAGGTTGGGGCGCTCGCAGGACGCCATCATTGGCCTCAATCGCGCGGTCGATCTGGCGCGGCCGATCGGCGACTCCGCACTCTTCCTGCGCGCTGCTTCCGCGCTCCTCGCCGTCGACGGCAACGACCTGCTTGCGGCCGAGGCCCGCGCTGCCGTTAACCGAATCAGCCGGGCGCTGCCGGACGCGGAGATGCGTCGCACGTTCGAGGCGGCCCCTCCCGTTCGCCTGGTCACGGCCTTCTGACTGTCAGATGCCGTCGACACAAGAGGGGGCGCAGTGCGCACGACAGGGCGCCCCTTCTTTCAAACGGGAACCGGACCAGAGGCACGGCGAATCAGCTCAGCAGGTCCCCGATGATTGCCTCCGTTCCCTCGTCGCACGCCGCATGCGTTTGCCGGTGCTCCTTCGCGATACGACTCGCGACCGTGCCCATCTGGAGGCCGAGCCCGTCGCGAACGAAGCGCACGATTCCGGGCATGCCCTCACCTGCGAGCTCTTCCTCCTCCTCGGGCGCCGACCCTGGAGGAGAGATCGCGGAGGCCTCGATGCCCACGCAGGACGCGTTAGCGGGCTCTGCGGGGTCAGCGAACACCGGTGTCGCGCTCGCCAGGATGAACGCCAGGGGGAGAACCATGCGAACGACCCTCATCCTCTATCTCCTTCACTTGAATTGGGGCTTACTTCCCAGCGAGGCCGACGGTCGCGCGCCGATCGGCGTGTCTGGACCGGGCAACGTACCAGTAGGGCACCAGAAGGCCCGCGTAGACGATGGTGTTGTAGAAGAAACCGACGTGCTATGAAGTGCAGGCTCTCTCTGTGGCGAGGCCAGCGGCCGTCGGTTGCGTTCCTGCACCTCGTGCTGGCCAATCATCGCTGCCTCCCGATGTGGTTTCGCGACCTCGTGATCCGTTGTGTGTCGTCCCCTGAGACGAAAACTCCCCGTCCCACCGTCAGGCAGCAGGGGAGATGTTGCGGTTGACCCGAAACAGGTTGTCCGGGTCGTACTCGGCCTTGAGGCGTCGAAGGCGCTCGTAGTTCTTCCCGTAGGCGGCCACTGTGCGGCCAGCGTCATCCTCGGGTAGCTGGAAGTTCACGTAGTTCCCGCCCGTCGAGAAGGGTCGGATCCGCTCCCACGCGTCCCGGACCCAGGCAACGTGCTCGACCGCGCGGTCGTCGGCCGGTGGCCACACGCCGGAAAACCCGCTGATGAATCGCGCGTCGCGGTTGCCGACGGCGCCGTCGTCTTCGTCGCGTTCATTTGATGCGCCCCCGATGTGGAAGATGACCGAGTACGACAGCGGCGACGTCGCCTTCATGGCACCGGCGCGGAACGCCTCGAGGTACGCGGTCGATAGGTCGGGAAGGAACTCCGTCTTCCAATACTGGTGCAACCCCTTGGGCTCCATGTCGTCGAGCATCGACTGCTGGGCGACGTAGGGCTTCTCGGTGATCAGGTCGACGATCGGGTCTCCCCGAGCGTGAACGGCAGCCAAGTCAGCCTCGGCGCTGCGTCCGCTGTGGCAGACGAGCATCCCTGCGACGAGCCTGCCGTGCCACTCTGTCGGGACGAAGGGGGCTGGCGGCGCGGTGAGCACCACCGCGGCGGCGGTCAGCTCGCGGGGTGCCGACTCGGTGAGGTCGTGGTAAGCGGCGAACACTTCGTCGGCCCGTTCCGCGCTCCAGAGGATGAGGCCGCCGGTGATCGTCGGGCCGACCGCATGCAAGCGGAGCGTGAACCGCGTGACGATGCCGAAGTTGCCGCCACCGCCCCGGAGCGCCCAGAACAGCTCGGGGTTCTCGTTACGGCTGGCCGTGCGAATCCCGGCGTCGGCGGTGACGATCTCGACCTCCTCGATGTTGTCAGCCGCCCAGCCGAAGCGCCGCATGAGGTACCCGAAGCCGCCGCCGAGTGTCAGGCCGGCGACGCCCGTCTCGGATACGAACCCGAGCACCGTCGCCAGTCCGTGCGCCAGCGTCGCCCGATCGACGTCCTTGAGCAGACACCCGGGCCCGACGTGCGCGAGCCCGGCGTCGGGGTCGACGATGACATCCCGCATGCGCGACATGTCGAGCGTCAGGCCGCCCTCGGCAATCGAGGTGCCTGCGATGTTGTGGCCGCCGCCCTTGATGCTGAGCAGCAGCCTGTGGTCCCGCGCGAACGCCACCGCAGTGGCGACGTCGCGCGCCGACGTGGGTTGGACGACGAGCGCGGGGGTCTTGGCCGCCATCGCGTTCCAGATCAGCACGGCGTTGTCCCAGCCCTCGTCGCCCGCGCGCAGTAGCCGCCCCTCGATCCGCGCGTCCAAGTCCTCAAGCTGTCGTGACGTCACGCTGACGCGTCCGCCGTCGAGTCCGGCGATGTCGAATCCTCTGGTGTTCATGTTGTGAACTCCTCGCATGTTTCATTCTTGGAGCGGCACTGCTGGCCGCTCTCCCTGTCCGCGGGAGGGTCCGTTGGGTTCGGCCGGGCGATGGATGCACACCCGCTCGCCCATCGCCCGGCCTACCCGGTCTACCCAGGGCTCGAGCCGAAACCAGCCAGGGCTGGCAGCGCAGAGAGCGCCGCCACGATGGCCGCCAATGCGAGGCCCAGAACTACTCGACGAACACGTTTCATGGAGACTGCTCCCGTGCTTCGGTTACTGAGCTGTACGCGCTGCTTATCCCTGCGTCTGGGCCGGCGACATCCCGAGCTGCTGGAGCATGCCGAGGTCGTCGGCCTCGCTCCAGAGTTCGACGGCCTTTCCGTCCGCGCAGCGCACGATGTCGATGCACGCGATCGAAAAGCGCTTGCCCGTGGGCGCAGTTCCCATGAACTCGCCGCGGTGGGTACCGGTAACCGTGAGCCGCGCCACGACCCGGTCGCCCTCGGCGATCATGTCTTCCACCTTGGCGGAGATGTCCGGGAAGGACGACCGCATTCCCGCGACGAACTGCTTGGCGCCCGCGAGATCGTGAGTGGGGTTATCGCGGGAGTGGTCTACGTAACCCGGGGCACAGATCTCGTCGATGACGTCCAGCTTCCCCTGGCCCAACACCTCGTCGTAGAACCGCCTGGCCCCCGCCTTGTTCTGCTCGGTAGACATCGCTGACCTCCTATCATTGTGGTTTTTCTACGCGACAACCGGCGCGCTCGGTTGCCACCTTGGAAGCGTAGAAGCATGCGGACGGCCAGCGCATCGGGCGAAGTGTCCAATTCGAGGGGGGCGGTGGGAAGTGGGTAATTTGTTGTACGCGGCTATACGAGGTCGTGCTCGTAGGCGTAGGCTGTGGCGGCGGCCCGGGAGGACAGGCCCACCTTGGTGAAGATGTTGCTCATGTGGCGAGCCACGGTCTTCTCGCTGAGGAACAGCTCGGCGGAGATCGCGCGGTTGGTCCGGCCGGCCGCCACGAGGCGGAGCACCTCCACCTCGCGGGCAGTCAGCCCGCCGGCCGCCCGTGCGGCCGTCTTCCGGGACAGCGCGTCGACCCGGGCGAGGTCGGGCGCGGCGCCGAGCTGCTGAAAGACCCAGCGCGCCGCGTCGAGCTCCATCTCCGCGCCGTCCTCGTCCCCGAGCCCTCGGCAGCAGAGCCCGATGAGA
>WHTR01000003.1:0-62095 GCA_009377635.1 Chloroflexota bacterium | reverse complement strand
CTCCATCTCCGCGCCGTCCTCGTCCCCGAGCCCTCGGCAGCAGAGCCCGATGAGAACCCGTACTCGACCGGCCTCGTAGGGCACGTCGAGCGCCTGCCAGGCCGTCCACGCACGGCGCAGTACGGCGAGCGCGGCTCGGGCGTCGCCCTCGGCAAGGAGGACGGCCCCCTGCGCCCGGGCGGCAATCGCGCGAAGCAGCGGCGCGTCGACGGTGTCGGCGATCGACGATAGCTCGTCGGCAGCGAACCGCGCGGCCTGGACGTCGCCCGCGGCAAGCATGATCTCGACGTGCGCCGCAAGCAGCTTGCACCGGGCCACGCGGTCGTGGGCCTCGTCCACGGCGCGGCGGCTCGCCGCCGCTGCGGCATCCACCTGACCCTGCGCGAGCCGGAGCTGCGCCAGGCCGGGTTCCGGCGCGCGTCCCCATCGACTGCCCTGCCGGTACGCCTCCTCCGCCTTCGCAAACTCGCCGCGGAGCCGGTGCAGCTCGGCCAGCTCGTAGAACGCGCCGCCAACTGGCGGGTGGCCCGTGAGCCGATCGCACGCCCGCCGCGCTTCGTCCATGGCGTCCGGCCAGGCGCCGTGGAGCTGCATGATCTCGGCGCGAAACACCAGGCACTGGCCCCGGTAGGGCACAAGGTCCGGCTGCGAGGCGCACCAGCGGGTCAGGGCCTCCGTCCACTCCCGCGCGCGACGGAGATCGAAGATGTCGTGGCATGCTTCGATGACCGCGCAGTAGACGATGCCGGCGACGATCGGAGACACCTCGCCGGCCGTGACGGCGACCATGGCCTTGTCGAGCAGCGCCACGCCCTCAGCGGTGTTCCCGAGCCGGATCAGCGCCTCGCCTCGGCCAAGCTGGCCCATCGCCATGAGGTCGGGGTCCCGAAAGCGAGCGCCGATGCTGGCGACCTGCTCGAAGGTGGCGTACGTGGTCGCGAAGTCCCCCTCTTCGAGGCTCTGGATGCCGACGGGCACGAGCAGGTACCCCCGCTCCACGCAGTCGTGCTGACCGTCGTCGAGCAACTGCTGGGCCCGTGCGAGCCAGCCGCCGGCGCGGGCCATCTCACCTCTTTGCAGCAGCCCGAAGGCGAGCCAGAACGCGCATCGGGCGCCGCGCACCGCATCGCTCACGCACGCGTGATGCGCGCGCTGCAAGACGTCGACGCAGTCGTCGTCCTTGCCGATGAGGTAAGCGGCCTGACTGAGCCGCTCGAGGTCCTCAAGGTCAAGCGGGGTCTCGCGATCTGCACCGGAGAGCTGAGCGTAGGCGTCGCCCCAGCGCTGCCGCCGGAATGAGTCCCGGCCTCGATCGAGTGCGTCAGCAACCGTCATCGGCCCGTCCACCTGTTATCCTCGAACGGTAGCCCGAAGAATCCGCACCCGGACGAGGCACGGATCCTTCGCTGGCGCTCAGGATGACAACCATCATAGCCTGGTTGACAGAGCACTAGCGTTCATTCATCGATTCGTTCCGCTGCTCGGACGCTATTGTACCGTCATCGAACCGTCGATCCCGGGCGATCAGGCCCTTGCGGCGAGCAGCCCCGCCTGATTCGCCCGATTCGTTCGTACGACTGCGCGATCCGGTTCTCGCCAATCTGGCGGTCTCGCGCCAACCCTTCGATGAGGTCGACGGTCTGGGGAACGATGCGCTCCTCGAAGATCGTGCTGTTCGTGAAGGCGATGATGTCCACGCCGGCGCGTATGGCCCGCTCGACCGCCTCCGCGCGGCTGAAGTGGTCGGCGATCGCGGCCATCTGCAGGTCGTCCGAGATCATGACGCCATCGTACGCCATCTCGTCGCGCAGGATCCCCGAGATGATATTCGGCGGTACGAGTTCACGGGCTGGGCCGTCCGCGGCAGCAGCTTGTGCTGAGATTGTGCTCGCGTTGTGCTTGCATTGTGACTGGGCAGCACGATATATGAAGCGGTATGGACTTCACGGTGTCGCCGCTGGCGGGCAGTCCACACAGATCGGGCAGGAGCTGCGACGGACGCGAGTACGGCTCGCTCCGGACCAGACGCTCGCGGATGCCCGAGGCGATTGGACCCGCACCCACCAAGGGCGCAGCGGAAAGTCGCATTGCTCAAACTATGATGGAAAAGGCAGACGCTACGATCATCCGTGGGGCGATGGCTGAGCAGATCGAGACCATTACATACGGACGGGAGGATGTGGCCATGGCGCACACCTACTCGGTCATATCGGCCGATTCACACCTCGAGATCTCACCGGATCGCTGGCGCGTGCACGTTGAGCCGAAGTTCCGGGATCGGGCGCCTCGGTTGGTCAAGCTCGCCAATGGCGGCGACGGCGTGCTGGTTGAAGGCCGTCCCCTCGCTGTCGTTGGATTGGCCGTGACTGGCATCCCCTACGAGGAGTACAAACCCACGGGGGTAACCTACGAGGGGGGCCGCGGGACGGGAAGCCCCGAGCAACGGCTTGCCGAACAGGCACAGGACGGCCTCGACGCGGAGGTACTCTTCACGGGCCCGGGCAACGTCGGCATCTGGCGCGGCATTCGCGAGGACACCACGTTCGCCGCCGTTGTCCACGGGTACAACCGCTTTCTCGCCGAGGAGTACTGCGCAACGGCGCCCGATCGGCTCCTCGCGATGGGGGTGATTCCGATCACCGGCGTCGACGACGCGATCGCGGAGCTCGAATACTGTAAACGCGCGGGGCTCAAGGGCGTGATGCTCGGCGCGTTCCCCAGCGGGAGGGGCGTTCCGACACCGGAGGACGACCGCTTCTGGGCGGCGGCAATCGAGCTCGATATGCCACTTACGGCGCACGTCAAGTTCATGGTTGACGAGCGGCCCGTTCTCCACTATGCGCGCCGCCCACCAGAGGTCGAGATCTTTGGCGTGGATCCAGTGTTCAACCTGGTTCGCTTCGCCGGCGAGAGCGCACTCAACGCGGTACAGATGGTCATGGCCGGCGTGTTCGATCGGTTTCCGGGGCTCCACATCTACTGGGCCGAGACGATGATCGGCTGGATTCCGTACTTCCTCACGCAGCTCGAGGACAACTGGCGGCGAACACGGTTCTGGGCGGAGCGTTTTTACGGGCTGGAGCCGCCGCGGCGCGACCCGCGCGAGTATCTTCTAGAAAACTGCTGGTGGGGCTTCCTCCGCGACCCGTTCGGCGTCGAGATGCGCGGCCGCGTGGGCGTCGGTCGGGTGATGTGGGGAAACGACTTCCCGCACTCGGCGGGCGACTGGCCACACTCGCACGCGGTCATCGACGAGATGTTCACTGGCGTGCCCGAGGAGGAACGCGCGCGTATGCTCGCGGGAAATGCGGTCGAATTCTTCCGGCTGCATTAGCTGCAGTAGGTGAGGATCATCAACGATGCCTCAGTTTCGCCGCGGTGCGCTCCTGGATCTCGATTCCGGCGACTTCATGCGCGCGTACGAGGTGAACGTCAAGAGTGCGTTCCTGTGCTCGCGAGCGGTCGTGCCACCGATGAGAGCGCAGGGCAAAGGCACCATCATCAACATCGGTTCTGTTGCGGGCCTCAACCCGAACAGACAGGGCGCGGAGTTCTCGGCCTACGGGGCGGCCAAGTCGGCGCTTCACGCGCTTACTGTGTACATGGCCCACCAGTGGGGTCCAGAGGTACGCGTTAATTGCATTGCACCGGGTACGATCGACACGCCCCGCCCCGCGGGCATCACCCGCCCCGATGTCGCGGATGCGGCGGACCGCATCGCTGTGCGCCGCGTGGGCACGCCGGAGGACGTGGCCAATGTCGCCCTCTTCTTGGCGTCCGACGCGGCGTTGTTTGTGAATGCCGTCGTCATCCCGGTGCATGGGGGCGAGTAGGCCCGCAGCCCGGTCATGGAGTCGAGGAGCGTGGACCGATGAGCCATCACCTTTTCGACCGGACCACCGGGCTGCTCAGCCGCAGGAGGGGCGACCACCAGCTCTTGCCGCCACCGCCGCGTGATCGCCGGTGCACGCAGCGGCGACCATCGCCATCGTGACCACCAGGGCCAGCAGCCTGAACAGGTGCTTCATGGGTACTCCGCAGGACGGTCGGCCGTGGCGGTGTTCTTCTCCATCGCAGGTGGCTGTCAAGGGTTCGGGAAGACTACACCGTCGCCATATCATCTCACGGTGTCGTTAGAGGTAGGCGAGGGCTTCGCGGACGGTCAGGCGGGAGGCATGGGTCGCTGCAGCTTCGGTGGCGAGCACGGCGCAGAAGATCTGCACCCCGGCCTCGGTGCCCCAATCGATCACCAGATAGTCCCCAGGGGTGGGGACCCAGGGTCGATACGTCCGGCGTTTCCCCGGCCACGCCGCTTTGGCCCGCGCCACCGCCCGGCGGAAGCTCCGTTCCGACCCGGTGTAGCCCGCGGCTCGGGCCGTCGGCAGCAGGCGCTTCGCGGAGATGCGCCCATCGCTCGCGCGCACCCGCGCCGCGATCAGCTCCGTCACTCCATCGGTGTTCCGCGGGACGATCGCCCGCCGGTTCTCAGCTTCGCCCGCTGCGCGGCGGGCCAGCACCCGCTTCACGGTCTTGGCCGTCGTCCCACACACGGCGGCGGCGGCCCGGTAGCTCCCCAATTCCTGATATGCATGCACGATGTCCATGTACTCCCTCGCGCTTTTCACCCGTAGCGTCCTTCTGTGCCCAGCGTTGGCATCGGTTCTCAACCAACACCATCGCCGACCACAGGCCCGCCCGGGCCCTATTCAACTCGCGAGGGGTGAGGACTTTTCTTGGCCACTACCGGTGACTTTTGTTGGCCATCAGCGAGGACTTTTTGATGGCCATGGACAGAACACAACGGCTTTGTCCGAAACATGTATACAGATATCTGACAATTGGGATCTCAATCCAAATGGATCATGCCCAGTCAGGGATCGGCCAGAGGATCGGTCCTGGCTGATGCCGCTCCACGAATTTCCGTTCTCCAGAGCCATTTGACGCAGTCGCAGCCCAGAAAAAGCGCTGCGACCAAAAGCGGAGCACCATTTTCTGAATATCTTGACGTCCCACTAGGGTTAGTGGTAACTTACCGTTAGTGATGGCTTACGAAGTTAGCCCTTGGGAGGCTTTAGGCGACGGTACGCGTCGCGCTATCTTCGAGCGCCTTGTCATCCGCCCCCAGGCCGTGGGCGAGTTGGCTGACGACCTTCCAGTCAGCCGTCCCGCTGTCTCCCAACACCTGAGGGTGCTCAAAGATGCAGGGCTGGTCTCCGACCGGGCGGAAGGAACTCGTCGCGTATACGCGATAAGTCCGGCCGGCCTGGAAGCGTTGCGCGCTAATCTCGACCGGTTCTGGGGTCATGCGCTCGCCGCCTTCAAGCCCATCGCGGAAAGACCAAGCAGAAATAGACGAGAGAAACGAATGGAGACGAAGAGCCCATGAATCCTTCACATTCACACCTTGACACTACACGTGGCTCCCACGCCGACGCTCCGATTCGGAAGACGATCGTCGTGGCGGCATCCGTAGAGCGCGCGTTCGAGGTCTTCACGGAAGAAATGAGCACCTGGTGGCCGCTCTCCACCTCCCACATCGGCAAACTCGACGCGAAGAGTGCAGTCATTGAGCCATTCGTCGGTGGTCGCTGGTTCGAGCGCGGCGTCGACGGAAGTGAATGCGATTGGGGTCGAGTCCGGACTTGGGATCCGCCGCGGCGCCTCGTGCTCTCCTGGGAGATCTCCGTCGACTTCCAATACGATCCATCGATCCAGACAGAGGTGGAGGTTCGCTTCACTCCGGAAGGGACCTCCACACGTGTGGACCTGGAGCATCGTCTGCTCCATTACTACGGCGACAAGGCTGGCAGGATGCGCGGCATCTTCGACTCGGAACAGGGTTGGGGGCGGATGCTCGGTGCGTTCGCTGCTCGTGCGTCGGAAGGGTAAGGGACCGGGCATGTCGGACATCACGCGGGCGCGCACCGCGGTGGTCGCGCGGATTCTTGAGGGTGACGGCAGGGCGGAGCATGCCCAGCGGCGTGCCGCGTTCGGCAATGCAGGTCTCACCCCACCACTGAGCACGCTGATCGACAAAGTCGCCAAGCGCGCCTACACGGTCACCGATGAGGACATCGTCGCCGCCAGGGCATCAGGCCTCACCGAGGATCAGATCTTCGAGATCGTGGTGTGCGCCGCGATCGGGCAGGCCAGTCGGCAGTACCACACGGCGCTCACTGCCCTCAAGGCTGTGACCGAGCAGGACAAGGAGTGATCATGCGTCTCACGATTCTCGATAGCGGTCACGGCTTGCGGACGAAGGTCTTGTTCGCTGTCATTCGCGCGGTCTCGCGCCTTCCCGTCCCCGATGCCATCAAGGTGAACCGCTACCGCCCCGATTTCTACGGCATGCCGATGAGAGAGCTCACGCAGGAGGCGATGCGTGGGCCATCTGCATGGTCCGTCGGCGACCGCGAGTTGATGGGTGCCTTTGTGTCGAAGACGAACAATTGCGAGGTGTGCACGAAGACGCACGCCTCGGTCGCAGCGATGGCGTATCAGGACGAAGCCAAGGTCTCCGCGGCCCTTTCCGATCTCGAGACCGCAGCCGTCGACGAGCCGCTACGGGCGACCTCGCATATGCTGCGCAAGCTGACCCGGGAGCATGCCGTGGACGCGGACGACGTGCGCGCGGTGCTGGCTGCCGGCGTCTCGCGCGAGCAGATCGAGGACGCGCTCGCGGTCTGCTTCGCCTTCAACACAGTTGATCGCTTATCCCGTACCTTCGGATGGGTCGTGTCTGGTCCGAAAGCTTTCGAGACCGGTGCCAAGTTCTTGCTGGCGCGCGGCTACCGTTGACGGCTGCTCAAAATGCTGGTATCGAACTGCACATTCGACAGCGGAAGTCTTTCAGTTGCTTAGGTTAAGCCGTTCGACCTGCTCGTCGACGGCAACGAAAAGGGAAATTGGCTGCTCCCCGGGGATTCGAACCGCGAACAGTTGGATGAAAAGTCTCTTCGGTCCGCTTTAGGCCGCCGCCAGACGGGTCAGTGCGCTTGGGTTGCTACATCCGTTGCTACAGGGTTCCACCACGCGGGCGGATCAACGTCTCGTCTCGGCATGCTTGTGCTTGATCTCCGCCCCTGCTTCTATGCAATCTGGTGACGGTGGCGGCGTGTACATGAACTGGTTGCCGAGCCCAGTGCCCATGACCGCGGTGAGCCCAAGGGCGGCCGAGCCGGGTGTCGCGGACACGAAAATGCCTTCCCACATGCGGAGGTCGGGTTGAGGCCACGTACGATGATCGAGCTGGTTCCTGTTGCTTGCGAAATTCGCTGATGTCGTTCCCGATGCCCTCCCAGCTCCCGGGCAAAAAGCTGAAGTATGGATCGGCGGCAAGCCATGGATCAGCAGAGTCAGCTCATAGCTCAGCTCTCACAGAGCCGTGAGCACTTCGTCGCCTTCGTTGGACGGCGCATGTCCGACCCTGAATTCGCCGAGGATGTGCTTCAGGGCAGTCTTCTCAAAGCCATCGAAGGCGCGCAACAACTCCGTGATGAAGACCGTCTCATTCCGTGGTTCTTTCGCACCCTGCGCAACGCGATCGTAGGCGCCTAGCGCGCGGTGAGGGCGAGGTCCAGTATGTTGACACGCGCCTGACTGAGGAGCTGGTCGCGGAGGAGGACGGGAGTACAACGTCACCTTCCCCAAGGCCGCGGTGCCGAGCGCCCAGCCGAACTCCTCGTACGATACGCCGCGGCTCCTCACGCACCAGTCGCGCGACGGACCGGCGCGATGGTGGGCACAGCATCAGTCGTGAGGAAATCAACAAGGATCGCGTTGCACAGCGCCGGCTTCTCGTGAAGGAGATCGTGCGACGTGCCGGGGACCACTGCAAGCTCCGCGTCGGGAAGGCCCCGGTACATCGCGATCGCATGCTCGACGGTCACCTCGTCATCGTCGCCGGTCATGATGAGGACCCGGCTCGTTACTGCACTCAGGTCGGAGGCCGCGAGCATCGGCTCCTCCCAATTCATGCGCGCCAGCTTCGCGCTCACCACAGCGAAGTGGTCGGGACCGTCGGGTGACAGCTCCGCGTAGCCGTGCGCAAGCACCTCGGGCGGGCTCGCGTCTGGGTCGATCGCGACGGGGAGCCACCCGTCGCGGTGGAAGACGCCGCTGATGAGGACCAGGCGGCGGGCAAGGTCGGGTCGGCGCAGCGCGACGAGCAGCGCAACGATTGCGCCGGCGCTGCAGCCGACCAGGTGCGCCGGTCCGCCTATGACCCTCTCCTGGAATGCAATCGTGTCGTCCGCCATCAGCTCGTAAGTGATCGGCCCTTCAACATCCGGGGTCCGCCCGTGGCCGCGCCGTTCCGGGGTGAAGACGTGGAAGTGCGTGGCCAGTGCGTCGAGGTTCGGCGCCCAGGCACGCGCATCGGCGCCTCCGGGGTGCAGCAGCGCGAGCGGCTCTCTCTCGCCGTGCTCATCGTACCAGGTGCGCACGCCATCAAGCTCTACGTAACTCGCCATATCGGTCCTCTTCATGCATTCTCGTACCAGCAGTCGCGTGCTGAATCGTGGTGTCGAGCGGGAATCCCCAGACTGCGCCGAAGATCCCCCGACGGACGGAGACCGCTACCGACACAGAAGTAGCCGGCCTAGTGAGCGCACCGGAGCTGGCAGCGACGGGTCACGCAATCGGCCGCAGTTGCCGACGCGACCCGCCCGACGAGATGCACGAAAACTGCCAGCATGAATCCGTGGCCGCGCCAGCCGTCGGATCAGACCCGCTCGGTCGTTCACGTCGTCTCTCGCTCGTTCAGGCGGGTGGCTATATCGAGTTTGTTTCCATCTGGATCGATCACACGAAAATCTCTGAGGCGCCCCTCAAAATCCTCGGGAGGGGACTGCGCTTTGATTCCTCGTTCGGTGATCTCTTCATAGAACGCGTCCACATCGTCGACGAAGAGGAACACGAGGGCCCCAACCTGACAGTCGCCCGCGTGCTGGGTGAGATACAACGACATGCCATCGCGGCTGAGGGTGGCGAACACCGGCAGATGTGGCGCGAAACGGTGCTCCCCCTCCACGGTGAAGCCAAGGCCATCGACATAGAAGGCCTTGCTTCTTTCGTAATCGGTGATGCGAACCGCTGGGATTACCTTTTGCGTGTGGCCCGTCTTCGGCATGCGTAGCTCCTCGCATCCTGGTCAGCTTGAACGACCAACGTTAGTATATTATAAGGTGTATCTCGCATAGTATATGCGCCGCGGTGACATGTCAAGTATCCCACGACCGGAGGCCGAGACACGGCGGAGGACGAGCAGGTGACCATGCAGCGACCCAGGCGCGGGGGGCGCCGCTAACCGATGTTCGTGACTGCGCGGGCGCGCATTCGCGCGCGACGTCGTCCAGGCTCGTGGCCCGGATGCCGGCCCACACGAAGGCGCGCGTCGCCGCGGCGTTGCTGAGCTGCCGCGGTCCGTCCGACACCAAGCCCCCCGTCACCGCCTCGGCCAGCTCCATGTCGTCGCTTGACATGCCCGGCATTGTATACTATATTAGATACACAGTAGCGTAGATATATGACAGGGGGTGTCGCCATGGGGTGGGGAGAGGACGCAGGAGGAGCGGCGCGGATCGACGCCATGGTTCAGGTCGACGAGCTCACCCGCCGCTTCGGGTCGCTGGAGGCCGTCCGAGGGGTGACCTTCCGGGTCGCCCCGGGGGAGATCTTCGGCTTCCTGGGGCCCAACGGCGCCGGCAAGACGACGACCATCAACATCCTCTGCACGCTGCTGCGCCCGACGAGCGGGGTGGCCACGATCAACGGCTTCGATGTCGTGCGCCAGCCGAGCCAGGTGCGCCGATCGATCGGTCTCGTCTTCCAGCAGTCGACGCTCGACGAGACGCTGAGCGCAGAGCAGAACCTACGCCTCCACGCCCATGCCTACGGCGTGCCGTCCGCCACCCGCGAGCGGCGTATCGACGAGCTGCTCACCCTGGTCGAGCTCCGGGATCGACGCAAGGGGAGCGTGCGCACCTTCTCGGGCGGGATGAAGCGCCGCCTGGAGATCGCGCGGGGGTTGCTGCACCACCCGCGCGTCCTGTTCCTGGACGAGCCGACCCTGGGTCTCGACCCGCAGACGCGCCGCCGCGTCTGGGAGTACTTGGCGGAGCTGCGCGGGCGGGAGCCCCTGACCATCTTTCTCACGACCCATTACCTGGATGAGGCCGACCAGTGCGACCGGATTGCGATCATCGACCACGGTCGGATCGTGGCGCTCGACACCCCGGACGGCCTGAAGCGCGGGGTGGGCGGCGACCTGATCACGGTCAGCACTGCAGACGGCCTCGCCGCCGTCGACGAGATACGTCAGCGCTACGGCGTGGCGCCCGTCGTCAGTGACGGCACGATCAGCTTTCAGGTCCCCGCGGGTGAGACCTTTCTGCCCGACTTCGTCCGCAGCTTCTCCCAGCCGTTGGAGGCGATCAGCCTGCGCCGGCCGACCCTGGACGACGTGTTCGTGCAGCTGACCGGGCGCGAGATCCGCGACGACCCGCCCGGCGTCATGGCAGCCGATCGGAGAGCAGCAGCATGACAGAAACGTTCCGGGGCCTCTGGGTGGTCGCCTACCGGGACCTGCTGACCTTCATCGGAGACCGCTTCCGCCTGCTGGCCAGCCTGGCGTTCCCGCTCCTGTTCCTGGCCATTTTCGGGGGAGGATTCAGCGAGGTCATCGGCCGCATGGCGGGGGGCGTCGGCCTCCTGCAGTTCATGTACCCCGGCATCATCGCCCAGATGGTGTTGACCACCTCGCTGTTCGGCGGCGTCTCGGTCGTGACCGACCGCGAGACCGGCTTCCTCCGTGAGATCCTCGTCGCGCCGATCAGCCGCGCTGGGATCGTGCTCGGCAAGGTGGTAGGGGCCGCGGTAGTGGCGCTGCTGCAGGTGCTGGCCCTGCTCGGCCTTGCGCCAATCGTCGGCGTACCGCTCGACGTCGAGCTCGTGGTCCGCCTGCTGCCGGTCGTGGTGCTCCTGTCGGTTGCCCTCTCGGGGCTCGGGATCCTGATCGCGTCGTTCGCGCCCTCACAGCAGGGCTTCCAGCTACTGATGCAGATGCTGGTCTTCCCGATGATCTTCCTGGCCGGGGTCTTCTTCCCGGTCGACCGGGTACCGCTGTGGATGGAGATCCTGTCCAAGCTCAACCCGGTGACCTACGGCGTGGATGCCGTGCGGCAGGTGTTCCTCGGCTCAGGACCGGCCGCGGCCGGGCTGGGCGTGACCGTACTGGGGCACACGATGACCCTCGTTGAGGAGGTCGCGTTGATTGGGGCACTCGGTTTGGTCCTCGTCGCCGCCGCGGTCCGGTCGTTCGGGCGGCAAGCGTGAGCGGGGGCGCCATGCGCGTCACACCCACACCCGCGCCGCTCCGGGCGACCGATCGCACCGGGCCCCTGGGGCGCCTGGCGCGCCTCGCGTTGGCCACCGTGGCCGCCCTGTCCCTCGCATCTATCGTCGACCAGGGCGGTGTGGTGGGGTTCCGTAACCCGTCGGTCCTCACCGAGCCAAGCGTCTGGTTCCTCGACGCGGTGATGCTCGTCGCCTTCGTCTACCTTGTCGGACAGCTCGCTGCGGCGCAGTGGGGCCGGGCAGCCGCGCGGCGCTGGCAGTTCGGTGCGGTCATCGGTCTGGGAATCGCCCTGGCGGTCGCGGCGCTCATGGGTTGGGCCTTCTTCGGCGCGGTCTGGGGATTCCCGCTCGCGGACCTGGTGTGGGCGTTCGACGTGCTCATGCTGAGCGAGACCATGGTGGCCGTCCTGCTCGCGATCGCGCTGGGGACACCCGGCTGCGAGATCGGGGTCTGGCCGGAGCTGATCGCCCGCGCGCGCGGAAAACGTTTCGCGCCCTCGGTCGGGCCCGCCTGCATAGTTGGCCTCCATCTGCTCGATTCATGGGAGGCGCGCCACCGATGGCGCACACGACCGGACGAGGAACCTGCGCATCCTGTGGAGGCCAATGTCGATGAGGCGCGGGCAGTCGCACCCCAGGAGACGCTGCGGCCAACGCAACCTCGAATCGGGCGCCAATGATAGGAGGTCACTGATGGGGCAGTATCCCCCAGGGCGCCCGCCACCGCGTCTCCCGCTGTTGATTTCGCGGAGTTTCGTTTGACTACGGGCAGGGCCAGAGACGAGCCAGTCACGGTCGACCGGGTCGCCTGGTCCTTCAATCACACTTGGAAAGGAATCCGACATGAGAAAGATCATCGCTGCTCTACAGGTGTCGCTGGACGGTTTCATTGAGGGCCCAAACGGAGAACTGGATTGGATAGAAACATGGGAAGATCCCTTTGATCTTATCCCCCAGATCGACACGTGTATTCTGGGCCGCGGGATGTATCCGGGCTACGAGCAATACTGGCGAGCCATCTTGGCCAATCCCAAGGGCGTGTTGCCGTTCACGGGAAAGGTCGCTTCGAAGGGCGAGATCGACTACGCGCGCTTCGCCGACAAAACGGCCCATATCGTCCTGTCCAAGACGTTGGACGAGGTCGCCTGGAGCAACACACGGATCGTTCGGGATGTCGAAGAAATCCGCAAGATCAAGCAGCAACCTGGCAAGGACATGCATGCAGTCGGCGGTGCCATGCTGGTTTCCAGCCTGATGAACGTCGGTCTGATCGACGAGCTCCGGCTGGTCGTGCAGCCCATTGTCCTGGGCGAAGGAAAAGCGCTGTTCCAGGACGTGAAGGAGCGGCACGTGTTGAAGCTTCTTGGGGTGAAGTCGTTGGAGTCGGGCATGGCCCGTCTGACCTACAGCACGTAACCCGCCTTGGCTATGCCGCCCAACCCCGATGGAGACGCGTCACGAATGCGTCCCCGCACCCCGCCGGCCTGGGTGGCACCCAAGTGCTGTGGGAGGCCGCCCAACCATGCGCCGCTACCAACCTTGGCAGTGGCGGCGTGATCACGGTGCAATGTGGTGGTACCGTCATCACGTGCCTCCTCCTCGCATAGCCTCCGCTGGGGGATGATACGTCCCGAGCTGGTCAAGGGCGGAATCCAGGAAGCTGTTGTCGACAAAGGCGTCAAGTGAGATGGTGGTCGGGAGGAACCGCCGGTCCTGATACCATCGCAACTCGTCGCCGATGTCATCGAGGTTCAGACGCCCATCGGGATCGAGGCCGGCCGGCGGTGTCGCCTCCACGACCTCCCGTGGATCGCCGCACTGCTCCGCAAGTACGTCGATGATCGCGTCGCGGTTGATGCCGTGCTCGAACGCGTCGAAGTACTCGCGCAGCCCGGTCAGGTACGCGATCACGTAGCGCTGGGCCTCGTCGCGCCGATTGGTCCGGAAGCGGTGACTGAACATCACCGCCCGCTGCTGGCGACCAGGGCGAACCTCCCATTCGCGCTTCCAGACAATAAACGCTCCCGTTCGCTCAGCCTCCGCGATGCTTGCGGGCCGGTCGACGGTCGTGAGGTCGATGGAGCCTTCGACGAGCGCTTCGTGGCGGCCGCCGCCAAAGTCCGTCGTGACCACCTCGATGTCGTCTGTGGTGAGGCCGCCACGGGCGAGGGCCGACGAGACAGTCACCCAGTCGTGGTCGTAGCGGCGTGGGCTCAGTGCCACGCGGAGGCCCTTCAGGTCGGCCCATTCCTTGAGGCGGCCGCTCTTGATGAGCTCCGGGCGCGCGACGATGCCGCCCGGACCGCCACGGCCGGCGCGCGCGGTGCCATGGTCCGCCACCATGACGTACGGCCGCTCGGGCTCGCAGCTCGCATAGAACTCGTAGTGCGGGCCTTGCGCGGAGACGTCCAGCTCGCCGCTCGCGAGCATAGGGATCGTGTTGCGGCGTCCGCCGGTCTCATGCAGCTCCACGTCGAGCCCCTGGTCCTTGAAGTGGCCGCGCCCGTATGTGGTGAGCGTCACGTTCGAGTAAATCTTGCCCGTGCCCTCGTTGACCCCAACGTGGATCGTCGCCATGCTCTTCTCCAGTTTGTCCGTTCTGAGGATGAAGGGCCAGCGCGAGACCTGAAGGGCCGGCCTACTGCACTTCCCAGGTATGGACGCGCCAAGTTGCTTCACCGGAAGCGTTCTCCGGGAACACCCCTTCCACTCCGGTCCGCACCGCGATAGGCTGCGGCACGAAGAATAGGGACATCACCGCTGCTTCCTCGGTGAGGATTTTCCACGCCTCTCCCCAAGCACGCAGCTCGTCCGCCTCGCGCAGAGATTGCGAGAGCCGGTCGATCGCCGCGTCGTACTGTGGATTCGCGTACCCGCTG
Source organism: Chloroflexota bacterium (assembly GCA_009377635.1). Lineage (GTDB taxonomy): Bacteria > Chloroflexota > UBA6077 > UBA6077 > SHYK01 > WHTR01. The sequence continues at coordinate 47,861 of WHTR01000003.1, read as the reverse complement.
CGGTTGCCACTGGCGTAGCGGTTCTCGGGCCCGGCGACCTCGCGGCTGTCCCATCGACCGGCGAAGCGCGGGTGGTTGAACGGGAAGCCCGTCTTCTGCAGGCCGGTGAAGGTCACGCTCTCCTGGGGCGTCTGCCGCCGGCCGCCGAAGCTCTGATAGAAGAGCTCGATGCCGAGTGGCCGGTAGTTGGCCTCGGCCAGCGCGAAACTCTTGTCGTCCTCGTCGCCGCCGCCAGCGTTGAATTCCATCTGGAACCGCTCGCCGGTGGAAGAGTTGACGAGATTGCCGTCGCCGCCCTTCTGCCAGCCCGCCTCGGCCAGTAATTGCGACGCACGTGTCGGATCGTAGTTGTACTTGACGATCGACTTCTCCACTGCGTCGCCAATGGGCGTCCCAGGATAGCCGATGCTGTGGGCCACGAGCTCCGCCCCGGCACCCGGGAATAGGCCATCGACGAGGGCCACCCGGTCGACTCCGTGGATCAGCGCTTTGCGCAGCCGCGCGTCGAGAAGGCTCGACGGGCTCGCCAGCTCAGGACGGAACTGGAAGAGGACGTGCCGCCAGTTCGTCGGCTGGTTCTGCACCTTGCCCGCGCCGGTGCTTTCCCACTGCTGCTGTAGCGTTTGCACCCCGGTCCAGCCCAGGCCACGATTGGCGACGTCGATCTCACCCGCGAGAACGTTGGCCAGCGTGGTCTGCTCGTCCGAGATGAAGCGGAATGTCACGCTGTCGATCTTGGCCCGCCCCTGGTAGTAGCCGTCGAAGGCCTGGGCGGTCAGATGGCTTCCGCGCACCCATTCGGCGGCACGGTAGGGACCGGTGCCGATCACCGCATCCGTACTCGTGAAGTACCCATGACCACCAAACGCTGCCTTGTTGGCCAGGAAGTCCTCCTCGAGAAGGTGCTTCGGCAAGATGTTGAACTGGCTCCGCATCATCTGCGCGCCGAATCGGTTCCGCGCCTTCCAGTGCATGACCACGGTGTAGGGGTCAAGCGTGTCGATCGCGGTGACGGCCTTGGACTCCGTTGGCACGTTGCCGAGCGGGGCAGCGTCGTCCACCGTGACCTGCCATCCGAACTTGATATCCGCAGATGTGAACTCGGTGCCGTCGTGCCAGAGCACGCCCTGGCGCAGCTTCCACGTGACGTCCATGCGCCCATCGTCATGCACCTCCCACGAGCCGTCGTCGAGCGAGGGCAGCCCGGCCACGAGCTGAGGCAGGATCTCGCCTCGGTCGCCCGCGACGGTGCCGTAGTCATGCAGGAACGAGTGGAGATAGCTCGAGAGCCCGGAGACGCCGGCCGAGTCGAGTTCCGTGGCAAGCGCGTTGATCTCGCCTTCGAGGGAGATCGTGATTGCCTTGCGAGTCGGGGTCGTACCTGGGCCGGTATCCGACCCGCCCTGGCCCGGGGGCCCACCGGGCGTGCAGGCCGTGGCAATGCTCGCAACGGCGAGGATGATGGCGAGATGCCGCACTATGGGCAGACCCATGCTAGGCCTCCCTGGACGCGATACGGAGGAATGAATGGAGTGTAACTCGCACATGAGGACTCTGCATGAATGCTTTGCTCTGTTGCCGCAAGAGGCGCCCCGCGTACGCTAGAACCTCGTGGGCGTTTCGACTCCACAAGGCCCTTGTATGCAAGGGAGTATCACGAGCCGCGGGCGGACTACCCCGCACACCTGAGCTCGGCGAAGTTGCCGTCCGGGTCGCGGACATAGGCGGTCGAGCCCTCCCGCTCCCACGGGATCGGCAGGGCCTTCTCTATGTGCGCGAACGCCTCCTCGGCCGGACGCGCGCTATGGAAGACCAGCCGCGGCAGGCCACGAATGATCTCCTCCGGCAGCTCCTGGCGGGTCTTCGAGGCGCTAATCAGACCGAGGGTGGTGGACCCGAACGCGAGAAACACCTGTGTCGCGGGCCGCGGCACTCTCAGGTTGGGGTCCCGGGTGGCCGCGCGCGCGAAGTCGAACCATCCGGGGTTGTCGCGGCGGGACCAGGGAAACGCCGGGTCCTCACCACGCCCCCAGCGCTTCGCATCCGCCTCGTCCTCGACGCGCCAGCCGTGGTAGTAGGAAACCGTTCCGCCGAGGACGCCTCGATACACGCGCTCGCAATAGTCGAACGCGTGGATCTCCATCGCGGCGTGGTCGAGGAGCAGGTCCAGCTTGCTCGAGCCGACGAGCTGAACCCGATGATCATCGGGGTCGAGCACATAGGGGGCGACCTCGTGCTCAGCCGGGTTGTCCTCGCGCCACCAGTTTACCTCGTGGCCATCCTTGGCAAGCCGCTCGGTGAGTCCCTCTATGCGATCTGGCCGAACGCGATACGCCTGGTGCTGGCCACTATCAGCGAAGCTTCGTGGGCGCGCGCGTTTGACGAACTCGATCGCCTGTCGCTCGGTCCGGTAGACCAGGCGGCCGCGCTGCTCCTGCCACGTGCCCGGAACATCGCTGAAGATGGGCTCGTAGAAGGACCGGGTCGTGGCGAGGTCGCGCACCTCCAGGATCACGCCTCCCAGGAGATCGGCCAGAGCGGCGACGCGCTGGGAGCGGGTCGGCGCGGGAGCCGTGGCAGCCATCAGACGCTCGCCAGGATGACTGGGTTGAACTCGCGGCTCTCGTCACGCCTCCAGCAGACCTCGAAGAAGTTCCCGCCCGGATCACGGAAGTAGATCGACTGGCCCAGGGGCCCATGCTCGGGATGGTTCACCGGTCCCTCGAACTCCACGCCGTGCTCCTCGAGCCACTTCAGGCTCTCCTCGAAGCGCTCGCGGGAAACCGCCCACGCGTGGCGGTAGCTCTCCTCGCCGCCTTTCAGCATTTGGGGGCCGGGCATATCGCGCTCGCGCGGGAAGGTGACAAACAGGTAGTCCGCGATCATGCCGCAGGAGTGCGCGTTCGCTCCACGAGTCCCCTCGTAGTTGCGACTGACCGTCTCGGCCCAATGGCCGCCCATCACGTCCTCGTACCAGTCATGCACGGAGCGGCTGTCTGGGGCAACCATTCCGCTGTGGCTGATGCTTTCAACCTCTGCCATTATGTTCCTCCGCGTTTCGCATTTCGAGTCTCGCGTTGCCTGAGAGCGCCCGGCTACCTCGCGGCTGCGAGTTCCGCCGCCGGCGGCTGGGCCGCCTGGCTCGCGTCGTAGCCATCACGTGGGATGATCGTGTCCGTGTCGACCCGGATGTGCCCTTCCGGGCCGAACGTGATCGGGTGGAGATGCAGCGGGCCCTGGGCACGGTTGCCCATGAACGGCGCGTCCACGCCGCGTCGGTCGTACGTGGCGTCGTGAAACGGACAGACGAAGTGCCAATGGGCCTTCTGGTAGATGACGGTGCCATTCATGTGGCGGCACCACCGCGATAGGGCAAGGAAGCCCTCGTGGTGCCGCACCAGGAAGAAGTTGCCGTCCTTGAAGGCGCGGACGTCCCCGACGCGGTAGGTGTCCGGGGTCCCGCAATCGACGATGCCGGCGCCGGGCATCGGCAGGTTCGCCTCCGGCCCGTACGTCTGGAGCTGGTACCGGTGCCCGTCCGGGTCCTCGATGTCGATGCTGTACTCGCCGTGCGCCCGGTACTGTTGCCGCTCGTCGCCGATGTCGTAGCCCAATTCCTTGAGACGGTCGTGCGCCCGGCGATACTGGTTCGGCGTGAGCATGAACCCGTGGTGAACGCCGGAGCGTCCCGGAATGTGAATCTCCCGACCCTGAACGAGGATCATGAGCTGCCCGGTGTTCATCTGCAGCACGCTATGCGGCAATGGTTCCGCGGTCAGATTGCGGCCGACGACGTCGAGCCCGATGACGTCGCGGTACCACTCCTCGCTCCTGTCCAGATTCGTCACGCCGAGTGCGAGGTGGCTGAACCGTTCGGCTGGAATGTGCGCTCCCCAGTCCTCAGGCCGACTGCCGTGACCTCCAAAAAATGTTGCATCATCCGACGCATTTGGTAGGTCTTGGAGATGCATCGAAACTCCTCTCCCCGCGCGCTGCGCAGACATAGGCGCGGATGCGGGCTCCCGCCCGCTTCTGGCCAGATTCTAGCGCTTGAGACAATGGCACATCGACATCCGGATTATCGCGGCCAATCCTCCTTGAGTTGTTGGCCGAAGGCACGAACCCTCATTCTACGGTGCTGTCCCGTGCCGCACCCATTCTGCAAGTGCCTGCCGCATTCGTCAAGATCATTCGGCGATTTGACGAGTTGAGGTTGACCTTGCCCTCCACTCCGGATACGATGGCGCTCGGGCTACCGGCTTTCGCGGCTGGCGGGCTCGCGCCCGGGCACCTGTCCGGTACGAGCGGTTCGATTGCCGGTAGCACCTGAATGTCCGCTGCGCACGCTCGTAATGGCGCGAAAACCCGAGGAGAACGGCGATGGCGGAGACAACCGCTGGGCGAGTCACTCAGAAGGATATGAGCCAGGTCGACCTGGTACGTCACCACTACAACCGGCGGGCACTCTGGGGGACGGACGCCGTCCTCTATCGCAAGACGCACCCCATGGAGTGGAAGAGCGTTCAAGGAAACTATCAGAACTGGGAGATTCCGGCTGGCACGCCGTCCACCACCGACATGGAGTCTCCGTTCGGCGAAGCCACGAAGGTTCTCTACAGCGACGACGTATCGGTCTGGATCTCACGGCGCCGCGAGAGCATGCCGTTCTTCTTTCGAAACTGCGATGCCGATGAGGTCCATCTCATCAGTCGAGGCCAGTTCACCTACGAGACCGACTTCGGATCCATCGACGTGAATGAGCGGGAGTTCCTGGTCATCCCGAAGGGGGTAACCCATCGAGCGTCCGTACGTGGCGCCCCGGATACCCTGCGGATGATCTACGAGTCCCGTCCCGAAGTGTTTCTCGTACCCGTAGAGATGGTCGACCATGTGTATGGCAAGGGTCGACCAGCGGTCGATCCGTCCCGGGTCGAGCGACCGCGTCTTCCGGACGGTGCGCTGCCGGAGGGCGGGTGCGAGGTGCGGGTCAAGTACAGCGGCGCGTTCTCCGAGTTTCTGGGCGACGTCTCGACCATCACGTACGACCGCTATCCACTCGACACCGAGATCATCGACGGCGAGATCGGCATCTTCAAGTTCAAAGTAATGGATATCGAGAAGCTGGGCAGCACGCCGGTTCCGTTCCTGGGAGGGGCCTACCTGGATAATGCCAAGAATCTTGCATGGACGCTCCACCTCTCCGGCGGTGGCACGTCGGCTCCGGTGCACCGAGACGCCGATGTCGACGAGATGCGCTATCTATCGTCAGGACCGATGACGGGTTCAATCCTCTTCACGCCGCAGGGCGTTGACCATGGCGCTGGGCGTGGGTTTACGAAACGGAATCGCAACGCTCCGCAGAATCCCTACGATATTGGGGACACGATCTCGGCGTATACGATCAAGCCGCTCAAGGGAACCCCGGCCTCGTTTGCCGTGGCACGGCCCTGCATGTGTTAGGTGGACGGGCATTCTGCTCGAATGCCAATGAGGGCGTGGAGGGTAGGATTCTGAACCGGAAGGTCATGGTCCGAGGTGCAGGCCGGTGATGATAAAACGCCATTACCTGGCGATGATTGCCGTTGCCCTCATGGCCACCAGCTGCGCGCCGCTCGGATCGGCTCCCGCGGGCGGTCAGTCCACGAGCCCCGCTGCCCCCTCGACGGACCCGAAAGCACTCGGCGTGGCCCTCCAGGGCGAGCCGCAGGTGCTGATCACCTCGCTCGGTCTCGGAAACCAGCCGAACCTGGGTGGCGATGTGCAGGGAGCGATGCACCAGAAGCTGGCGACCCTCGATGACCGAGGCGAGCTGCATGCGCAGCTCGCAGCCCTCCCTTCGCAGGATAACGGGGACTGGGTGGTTCGCCCTGACGGGACCATGCAGACGACCTATCGACTGCGGAACGATGTGACCTGGCACGACGGGACTCCGCTGACCGCCAAGGACTTTATCTTCGCGCACACCGTCACCACAGACCCGGAGCTCCCCGTCTCCCAGGGCAAAGTTGCCATCTACATCGACGGTTTGGACGCGCCAGATGATCACACGCTGGTCGTGCAATGGTCGAAAACCTATCCGTTCGCCAACGGAATCGTCGAGGACGACCTTGGACCGCTCCCGGGCCATCTGATTGAGGAGGTCTATCGGACCGACAAGGAGCGATTCCAGCAGCTTCCCTTTTGGACGACCGGATTCGTCGGCGTCGGGCCGTATCAAATGGATGAGTGGGTTCTCGGCAGCCACATGACGGTCAAGGCCTACGATCGCTTTTATGCCGGGCGGGCCAAGATCGACACCATCACTTTCCGCTTCGTGGAGAACGCGCCCACAGTTGTCGCCAACTTGATAGCCGGTGCGCTCGATGGCGCCATACCAGCGGCGATGGATTTCCAACAGTCGTTTCTCGTGAAGACGGAATGGGATATCCTGGGATAATATGAGGTATATGGTCTGATCTGCGAGAGGGAGAAACGTATGGAAACCGCTGCACCTGCCAATGGATACCGGACCACACGACAGCTCGAAAAGGCAAAGGAGCTCCCGCAGGCGTCGGACGCCTTGCCCCAGTATGGCGGGCACGGATACGTCCCGGGCTCGCGCCAGGAGGAGGGGTTCGTCGATCGAATCAGCCACCTGGTGTTGGGCGTAGGCAGTCTCGACAGAAGCGAGCACTTCTACAATGACGTCATGGGCATGGATATCGTCGGCCGCGGCCTCATGGCCGAGCAGCGGCCGCACGCTGTGCTCCGCATGAACACGGGTTGTATGCTTGTTCTGGTTGAGGATAAGAACGTCGTTCCCCGGCGGCTGGGCACGAACGCCGTGCATCACGCATTCACCATGACTCCCAACCAGTATCGGCGCCTGCTCGAGAAGGTCAAGGAGCACGAGATCGACGTCTGGGTGGATCGAGCGCAGTACCTCGCGGAAGGTGAGTTCAACGTCAACTTCCGGGACCCGGATGACCACGCGCTCGAGGTCTGCTGCGATGCGCCTGAGGCGTCCGAAGTGATTCTCCCCAATGTCGGAACGATCGACTGCGGGCCGGCCGATAGCTTCAAAGTCGGAGATGTCAAGCTCTTCAAGGAAGCGGATGTGTTCCTCGTGCGCGTGAAGGAAGGGTTCCTGGCTATGAGCCGGTGGTGCACGCACATGAACGGCCGCATCATCTGGAATAGGGAGCACTGGCGCTTCCAGTGTCCGTACCACCACGCAACCTTCGACCGCTGCGGTAACGCCACGGGCGGGCAGCCGGACATCGACGCGTTGCGCCTCTACCCGGTGAACTTCAGCCCCGAAGGGCACGCGCTGGTGGATACCAGCCAGGTCATACACCGAGCCTGCTTCGAGCCGCAGCAGGCTTCGAAGCCACCCAAGGTCGCGGTCACGGCATAGACTGGGCGGAACGCTACACGAGGAGCGAATGACGATGGCAAACATCGAGGGCTTGAACCACACTGGTCGCAGCGTCCCCGACGTTCGAACCGGCGAACAGTTCTATGTGGATGTGCTGGGAGCACATCACTGTAACACCATCAGCTCAGCAACCGAGGACGTTCGCGCGGGTCGCGGCGCCCCGCATCCGTGCAACACCGTCGCTGGCTACCTGTTCGTTCTGTTCCCGCATCAGGACGACATTCCGTTGCCTGAATCGCCACGAGGCGAAGACGGATCCCGCATTGGATTTTCGGTGAGCCGCCAGCGCTTTGACGACGTCGTCGCGCGGGCGCGAGACCTGGAACTTCCATTCGAAGGGCCGGTGCAGCATCCCGAGCACGGTCCGTTTGGCGAGTCCCTCTATTTCACGGATCCCGGCGGGAACTTCATGGAAGTCTGCTGGCGTCGCGACGAAGAGGTCGCGTACAACCCGCTCGTCAGCAAGAAGTAGGACACATCGGAGGTGGGGCCACTCCAACTCGAAGGGTTTGCTAGCGTCGTGCTCGACGCTGCGGATCTGAGAGCTACGCGCGAGTTCTACAGCTTGCTCTTTGGCTCGGATCGCGGGCAGTGGCGTGAGCATGGACGTCGAGTGACCTTCGTCGGCGGCGACCAGTCAGTCGAGTTCGTGCGTCACCCGCGTCCCCGAACCCTTGCACACGCTGGTCAGCACGTTGGATACCGCATCCCTCGTGCAGAGATTGGTCGCGTTGCTGATAGCCTGGCTGCCTCCGGGTTCGAGGTGAACCGCTGGCACGAGGATCACCCCAGCGAGCGAGACACCACTCCGTACGCGAAGGATCCGAGCGGCAATATCGTCGAGCTCGTTCCGTCCGATCATGCCGGGACCTTGATCGATCACTACTACGTCCCGGTCGAGGACATCGAGCACGCGGAGCTGTTCTATCTCAACGCGCTCCGTGGCCAGCTCGATACCTATTTTGGCTACAGCACGGCAGACGTCTCCCAGGCGCACCGCTGGTCCGAAGGGAAGGATTCGGCAGCGCCATGGACCAGGAACGCCTACGTCTCCTTCCGAACCCATGAGCCGAACCCGACGCCGGCGGCCCAAGTCTTCACCCGGTTCGGCGAAGGCTACGTCGGGGTTACGCTGACCGGCCAGAGGCTGCCGGAGCCGCCGGAGGAATTCCTCAAGTACACCCCACGCCTCGTGTTCCGATCGTCGCATGCCCCCCACGAGGTGGCGTCGTACCTGGCGAGTGTCCGCATCTCTCCGGTGTCGCTCAGATACGATGGAGGCAGGATTCGCTTCCGCCGCGAAGGCCGGGATATCTTTCTCCGTGACCGCAGCGGGAACTTCTTTCAAATTGCGTGTGCGGGCTAATTTTCGGTCAATGTCATTCTGATGGCTTCAGCCCGAAGAATCCGCACCCGGACGAGGCACGGATCCTTCGCGGAGTTTACCCTCGAGCGAAGCGAAGGGCTCAGGATGACAGTTTCCGTCCGGGCCGCTAGCCGAGGAGGGCCAGGATTTCTCGGATCAGATGCATTCTTGGGGCATCCGCCGGCAGAGGCGGCCCAATCGTCGGAGGGGTGCTCCCGGCGGGCCGCTCAGCCTGGGCCTTCCGCTCAGCGACGAGAGATTGTCGTGGGCTCGGATGTTCGAGTGCCTCCCGGACCTCCAGCCACTCCATCCACTTGACGTCATCCGGCGCGTCGACGCAGCCATCGTCGGCGGGCCGCCTCGGAAACGATGTCAAGTTCCAGCGCGCGTGATAGAGACGTGCATCCTGGCATCTCCTGGCGGTGCCAAACGCACATCCGACAAGCCCGCGGACCGGCCTTTTGGGGAGATTGCGTAATTGACGTAGCCTTTCCCTCTCGATAGCATTGCAGCGAAATGAATCCCTGCGAGCCATTCGCGCCGGCCAAGGAGTAGCGATGCACCTCCAGTCCCTGCCCGACACATCGGACCAGCCCACCGTCTACGGCGGCCACGGCACCCTCACCGTTCGGGAGTCGGCAAAGACCATCGAGCGATTCAGCCATCTGGTGCTCGGAGTCACCGACCTCGTCCGCAGCGAGGCCTTCTATCGTGACGTGCTCGGGCTCGATCTCCTGGGTCGGGACCTCGTCGGCGAGCGGGCGCCGCACTCGGTCGTTCAAATGAACACCGGCCAGCTCATCATCTTGGTACTGACAGACCAGGTGTGGAGCCCGGGCCGATCCGGCGTGCACCACGGATTCATGGTGACGCCAAACCAGTACCGCCTGTTATACGAGCGCCTCCACGAGCTCGGCTACCCGGTCGAAGACGACCGCGAGATGTACCGCGCGCACGGCCAGTACAGCATCGACGTCGTGGACCCCGACGGCCACCGGTTCCAGATCCAGTGCTACGGCCCCGAGGGGAAACAGATCATGCCCGGCGCAGGTGTGGTCGACTGCGGCGCCATCTCCCAGTTCAAGGTCGGCGACGTTCGTCCCTTCAAGTCGGGGAACTTCCACCTGGTCCGCTTGCACGAGGGCTTTCTGGCCGTGAGCAAGTGGTGCACGCATTTCAATGGCATCGTCATCTATCAGAAGGCTCACTGGCACTTCCACTGCCCATTCCATGGAGCGACGTACGACCGTCGAGGCGTCCCCGCGCCGTATCCGGGCAATTCCGCCTGCGGCCCGCTCCGTCTGCATCCGATCACCTTCACCGACGACGGGCGCATCTTGGTAGATACGGACGAGACGATCACCCGCGAGGGCTACGACCCGAGCCAGGTCTCCAACCCGACCCGCGAAGCGGTGGGCGCGAGGCCATAGCCAGCAGAAGGAGAGAACAATGGCGGACATCGAGAGCATCAGCCACAGCGGGATGGTCGCCCCGGACTCCCGTGCTGTCCACACCTTCTACGAGACGGTCCTCAGCGGCGTGCGCGAGGAGACGGTGTCGCGCTCCTATGAGGGCACCCGCGGCGGCAATGCCCATTCGTGCGGTATCCTGGGCGACTACGTCTTCGTGACCTTTCCTCGCAGGCGGGACGTGGCTCCCCTCGAGCAGCTTCGAGGAGGGGAGGATAGCTTCCGCCACGGGTTCGCCGTCTCCCGCACGCGGTTCGACGAGATCACGCAACGACTTCAGGAACAGGGCGTGCCGTTTGAGGGGCCACTCGTCCATCCCGAGCGGGGGCCGCTCGGCGAGTCGATCTATTTCCGCGATCCGGGCGGCAACTACTTCGAGGTGTGCTGGAGGCGCGACGAAGACGTCCAGTACAACCCGGTCCGCGTAGCCGAGGAATAGGAGGCAGCATGGAGGAATAGGAGGCAGCATGGCAACAGAGACGTCGGCAGCGGCAGAGTCCGCGAGGCAGGCGGCCGGTTTCGCCGCCGTCCTCAAGCCGGTTGACGGGCACATCTCCATCGACAGCGTGGCGGGGGTGCAGTTGGAGGTGCGCGATCTCGCGGAGGCGCGCGCGTTCTACGAGCCCATCTTCTGGGACGCGGCCGGTAGCTGGAAGCCGAGCGCTCGGACGCTCACGTTCGAATCCGGCTCGCAGAGCCTGGAGCTGGTTCAGAAAGCAAAGCCCCGAACGTTCGCCGACGGCGGCCAGCACACCGCCTACCGGGTTCGGGCAACGCGCGTCTCCTCGCTCGCGGAACAGCTCGCCGAGGCGGGCCATTCAGTTGAATGGTGGCACGAGGACCATCCACAGGAGCGCGAGCTGGCGCCGTATCTGCATGACCCGAGCGGTAACCGGGTCCAGCTGGTGGCTGCTTCCTCCGCCGACCCGCTTATCGCGCACGTCGCCATCGAGGTACATGCGTTCGACTATTGCGAGTACCTGTACGTCCGCGAGCTGGGCGGAGAGGTCGACTACTATCATGGCTGGAGGGTCGAGGACCAGACAGCCGCGAAGGCGTGGCTGGACGGCGACGACCCTGCTGCGCCGTGGACCCGGCGCGACAACCCCGGCTGGACGGACTTTCGGGACCAAGGCAGCAAGAACCGATCGATCCGCGTGCCTCGCCCGAACACGCAGGTCTTTCTTCGCTACGGAGACACTCGTCTCGGCATGATCAGCGCGACGAAGACACGCCAGGAACCGCCTGAGGAGCAAATCGTCGGCACACCGCGCATTCTATTCCGCTCATCCATGGCTGCGGATCAGGCGGCCGCCCGCGCCGACGCCGAGCCAGTTCCACACGAGCGGCACGGACGCAGCATCTACTTCCGCGACGCGGACGGCAACTTCTCAGAGCTGCGCTGCGGCTGAGTTGGTTGCCCCCTATTCGGCGATGCCGAGATCCTGTAGCGCCGCGTCGAGGTAACGGTAGTCGATGAGCTGGTCGATTGGAATCGGATGGTCGAGCAGGCCTTGCTCCTGGAACCAGGTGATGTCCGACGCGATCGCCTTGTCGTTGATGCGCCCGTTTGGGTCCACCGCCATCGGCACCATCTCCGTTGCGATCGCCTCCTCTGGCTCACCGGCCTGGGCGGCCAGCACTCGGACGATCTCATCCCGATTGAGGCCCCGCTCGAAGGCGCTGTAGTAGTCGCGCAGGCCCTCGATGTAGGCGCGGACGAAACGGTAACCATCGTCAGGGCGCTCGGTCCAGAACCGGTGGCTGAAGGTGATGGCGCGCTCCTGCCGCTCGCGGAACTCGTGCTCGCGCTTCCAGATGCCGAACGCGCGGTCTTCGCGTCCACGCATCTGGCTGCCGAGGCGGCTAACGGTGGCGGCATCGATCCGTCCTTCGGCCAGCGCACGGTGGCGCTGCTCACCGAAGTCGCAGATGACGATCTCGACGTCGTCCAGGCTTAAGCCGCCCTTTCGAAGCGCGGCATTGAACGTGAGCCAATCATGGTCGCCGCGAATGGCGCTCAGTCCGATCCGCTTGCCTTTCAGATCAGGGTAGTCTCGAAGCTGGCCGCTCTCGAGGAGCGCGGTGCGTGCCACGATGGCGCCTTCGCCGCGACCCGGCTTCACCGAGCCCTGGTCCGCGACCATGACCATGGGGTGCGCGGGATCCCACGCCTGGCAGAACCCGAGCAGTGGCCCCTGCGGGCTGACGTCGACCTCGTTGTTGGCAATCGCAGGGATGCTGCGGGTGTGGGCGCCCGCATTCATGGCCTCGACCTCGAGCCCATGATGCTTGAAGCAGTTTAGACCGAGTGCCACCAGGGTAGGAGCAGCGTGGAGCTTGCCATCCGGGAGCCCAAGAATGATTGGCTTCACTGCGCAATAACCTCCAGAGAATCGCTCGCCGGGTCGCGCACAAAACTCGCTCGTTCCGTCGCGAAAGACCATCGCCGCCCGAGCTTGACGGCGCACATGCACGGTCATACGATAGCGCAAGCAGCGTGCTGCGTCGGCTCCCGCTACGCCGCGCGCGGCAGAGTGCGCCGTAGTCGGGGGAGGTCTGACATGCCACAGGTTGGCCATTTTCATCACATCGTGCTGGAGGTCTCTGATCTGGCCCGCTCCGATCGCTTCTACGCGGAGGGGATTGGGCTGGAGCCAGTGGGGCACGATATCTGGCCGGAGGACGGGCCGAACGCGACCTTCAGAACGGCCGAGCGGCAGTACGTTGTCCTGCTCCAGGTTGACCGGGTACAGCGCGATGGGCCCGGCGTACACACCAACTTCATTGTGCCGCCGGAGGAATACCAGAATGTCTACGAGCGACTCAAGCGGCTCGGCTGCCTGGTCGTCGACCATCGCGATGAGCAGCGCTCCGTCGGAGAGGTCAGTACCTATTTCAACGACCCAGACGGCCACCGCCTCCAGATCACCGCGTACGACGAGGATGCGTTCCATGTACCCGCATCCGGTCAGGGCAAAGTGGTCGCCGGCCGCATCGAGGACTTCCCGGTTGGCTCGGTGACCCACAGCCAGGCGGGCGGGTTCTTTCTGGTTCATCTCCGGGAGGGCATTCTTGCTCTCAACGACGTTTGCACGCATCAGCACTGCATCGTCGCTTACCAGCCCGAGCACTACCGCTTTTATTGCGCTTGCCACTACAACCGCTTCACGCGCAAGGGCGAGCATCTCGGCCATACCGCTGGTACGCCGCCGCTGCACGCCTACGCGATCGAACTGGTGGATGGACAGGTCGTCGTCGACACGGATACGACGATGCCACGTACCCTGGAAGAAGCCGATCGCATGGTCCATGCCGTCGGCGTTGAAGGAGTGTCGGGATGACTATCATCGAGGAGTTCGACCACAGCGTCATCGCGGTCAACGATCTCATTCTCGCGGAGCGGTTCTACCATGACGTGGTGGGCGAGCTGCTCGGCTGCGAGGTGGAACCCCCGACGCTGCACACGACCGAGGAGGTACTGCGCGCGGGCCGACTCCGTGAACGCATGGCGGAGCGCGCGGGCGAGACGGAGCGCGGCTTTCGTGTGCCGGCGCCGCACAGCGGCGTCAAGGTGGGCCGCGCCCTGATCCCGATGTTTCTCCACACCGAGCACGTACAGGAGCCGCCCCCCGAGCTGCTGCGCGGCACCCCGCGCGTTGCGCTGCACGTCAGTCCCGAGCTGATGGAGCGCGCGGTGGACGTCTTGCGCCACCACGGCATCCCGTTCGAGGGGCCGGTCGAGCACTCGCCGCCCTCGCCGGTGGCGCGTTCGCTCTACTTCAAGGATCCGTCGAGCAACTTCCTCGAGCTCAGCGTCCCGAGGAAGTAGATGATCACGGAGGTTGACATGTCGGATCTGAGCAAACGCCACTGGTTCAAGCTGATGCTGGAGGTATCGGACATCGAGCGGTCCGATCGCTTCTACCGCGACGACCTAGGTCTTGCGCCCGTTGGGCGAGACCTCTGGCCGGATGACCCGACCCCGAACATGACGTTTCAGACCGCCGACGGGGCGTATGTCGTGCTCGTGCGCGTGCCGGAGGTGAAGCCCGACGGACCTGCGCAGCATCGGAACTTCATGCTCCCGCTAGGGGACTACCAGCGTGTCTATGAGCGGATCAAGCAGCGGGGGTGGCTCCGCCCGAACTACCGGACGGAGATGGGCGTCCGATCCGTCGGCGAGGTGACCTGCTCCCTCTTCGATCCAGACCGCCATCGGCTCCAGCTCACCGCCTGGCGTGACGCCTACGAGGTTCCGGCATCGAAGCGTGGCAAGCTCGTCGCCGGCCGGATCGAGGACTTCGAGGTCGGCTCGGTCACCTTCAATGCCAATGGTCGCTTCTACCTCGTCCGCACAGCGGATGGGCTCCTGGCGCTCAATCAAGTCTGCACCCACCTACAGTGCAATGTCGTGTACGAACCGGAGCACTACCAGTATTACTGCTTCTGCCACAATCGAAGGTTCAATCGGACCGGCCGGCAGTTGGCCGTGCGCGTCGACGTCCCGCCGCTCCAGAAGTACGCGATCGAGATTGTGGACGGCCAGGTGCTCGTCGACACGGATATGAGCCTCCCGCGCACCGAAGAGGAGGCCGATGGGATAGATGCGTCTCTTGCGGCGGCAGTGCCAGCAGTAAGAGGAGCGACTCGTGGTTAGCCGACTACACTTCAACCACAAGGTTGTCCAGATCAGTAACCTCGAACGAAGCGAGCGCTTCTTCGGCGAGGTGCTCGGCCTCGAAGCGGTCGGGCGTGATCTGTGGCCCGGCGAGGAGGGGCGGACCTCGACCTTCAAGACTCAGATCGGGCAGTATGTCGTGCTCGTTGAGGTGCTCTTTGTTGACGCCTCGCGCGCCGAGCATTGGAACTTCATGCTCTCTCCTGAGGACTTCGTTGAGGTGCAGGCGCGGCTCAAGGTGGAGGGGTGTGCGATCGGCGACCTTCGCGAGGAGTTCCGTGCCGTCGGAGAGATGAGCGACAACTACTATGACCCCGATGACCAGATGATGCAGATCACTGCCATCGCGCCGGAGGCGTACGAGACGCCTCCGGCCAGGCGGGGGAAGATCGTAGCCGGCCGTCTTGAGGACTTTCCGTTGGGGTCGGTGACCCACAACGATGTGGGGAGGTTTTTCATCGTACGCACGCAGGATGGAATCCTCGCCATCTCCGAGGTCTGCACGCACCGTCAGTCGTCGGTGTGCTATCAGCCGGAGCACTTTCGGTTCTACTGCCCCCGGCACCACAACAAGTTCACGCGCACGGGGGTGCACCTCGGCCACACCCCCGGCACGCCGCCACTTCACGTGCATGCGATCGAGTTCGTCGACGGGCAGGTCGTGGTTGATACAGACGTCAGCATTCGGCGCCTCCCGAGTGAGGCGAAGCGCATGGCGCCGGTGCGAGGGGAGGCCGGCGCCACCGCACCCGATGCTCGCCATGAGTGAGCCGCGCAGCCAACACCTCGCGCGCCATCGAAGGGAGGGGATGTGCACAACGCGATGATCGAGTTCGACCATGCGGTGATCCGCGTCAACGACTTCATTCGCGCCGAGCGGTTCTACAAGCAGGTATTCGGCGGCACCTATGGCGACGATCTCGTGCGGGTCGAGCATCGGTCGATGAATTCGACCGAGGAGTACGTGCACACCGCACGGACGGGAGGAACGGGCGCCCGCGCCGCAGCCGCGGACGAGGCACGGGGGATCGAGACGGAGAACCCGTCGGCGAACCGGAATGTCCGGCTGGTTGGCGTGGGCCAGGGCAGTGTGCAGATCGGGGGCGCGCTGATGCCGTTGTTCCTCGCTCGGCGCCACGAGCAGGAGCCCCCGCCAGAGCAGCTTCGCGGCTCGCCTCGACACGCATTTCCCGTGACGGATCAGCAGTTGGAACGGGCGATCGAACTGCTGAAGCAATACGATATTGACTTCGAGGGACCGGTCCAGCATCCATCCCCAACTTGCCGTCGAGCTTCCTTCGCAGCAGCGAGGTACCTGGATCGTCCGGCCAGACGGCACGATGCAAACGACCTACACGCTTCGCCCCAACGTCACGTGGCACGACGGCGCACCGCTTCAGGCCACGGACTTCACTTTCGCGTTGACGGCAACGCTGGATCCAGAGCTCCCGATCTCCCAGCGATCCGTGGCCAGTCAGATCGAGCGGATCGACACGCCGGACAGCTCGACCCTGGTGATCGAGTGGAAGGCCACTTACCCGTTTGCCCACGCCATAATCGAGGACGACCTCGGGCCCTTCCCCGCGCATCTTCTCGAGGACGTCTATCGGACCGAAAAGGGACGGTTCGAGAAGCTGCCGTACTGGACGACGGAGTTCGTCGGCGTCGGACCGTACATTCTGGACGAGTGGGCACTGGGAAGCCACCTGGTATTGAAGGTCTACGATGGCTTTTACGGCGGACGGCCGAAGATCGACATGCTGACGTTCCGGTTCATCGGGGACTCCTCGACCGCAGTGGCCAACATGCTTTCCGGCGCCGTGGACGGAGCGGCCAGAGCAGTGGATTTCAACGGGGCGATTCTGGTCAAGAACACGTGGGAGAGTGAGGGCAAGAAGCCCGTCTTTCTCGTCCAACAGACACACTACAGCCGCCTCGGGGTTCAGTTCCGTGTCCCGAACCCGCCGGAGATCGTCGACGCCCGCATCCGGCAGGGGCTCCTTCATGCCATTGACCGTCAGGCCCTGGTGGAGGTCCTGTACGCGGGTGTGGCGCCTGTCGCGGATACCTTCGTCCCGCGTGAGGACGTCAAGTGGGACTGGGTGGAGGATGTAGCGCGGCTCTACCCGCATGACCTGCGGCGTGCGGAGCAAGTCCTCGAAGAATCCGGGTGGCGGAGCGGTGGCGACGGCTCGCTCGTGAATTCGGCGGGGGAGAAAGTATCCGTCGGCTTGTGGGCCTCTGGTGCGGACCGAGAGCAGGAGATGAACGTGATCGCCGACAGTTGGAAGTCCATCGGTCTCGGCGTCGACCCTCTGGTCATGTCGCCTGCGCAAAATCGGGACGATCAGTTTCGTGTGTCCTACCCATCGTTCAGCATGGTGAGGTTCCCCGACAGTTTCCGATTTTCCGTCCAGGCACTCCACAGCAAGGAGTGCCCGTCGGCGGAAAAGGGCTGGAAAGGACAGAACCGTGCATGCTACCGGAGCGCGGAGAACGACGCGATCATCGAGAGACTCTCGGTCGCCATCGACCCGAACGAGCAGCGCGCTCTCTACCGCGGCCTGGTCCAACTGCTGACCGAAGAGCTTCCAGAACTACCGCTGTACTACGCGGTCACGAGCACGCTCTTCCGCCCAGGAGTGGCCGGCATCAAGCCAACCGCAAAGGGCCGCGGCGGAGCATTCTGGAATGTGATGGAATGGGACATGCAGTAGCGCCGCGATGAGCGCCCGGACACCTGGAAACCGGGCATCGCGACAACTGCTATCAGTCGTGCGAGGCAAGCGGGTCCGAAGCCGAGGAAGATCTGATCATTCTATCGCCGGACCGGACGGGCGACAACGAGAACCTGCATATAATAGGGCCGGGGAGGCGCTCTTGGCAGCAGAACCGGCGAGGCGAGTATTCACGGTCGACGAGTATTACCGCATGGGTGCGACGGGCATCCTGGGCCCGGATGACCGGGTCGAACTGGTCGATGGAGAGATCATTGCGAAGGCTCCGATCGGCGGACCACACGCCTCGCGAGTGCTGAGGCTCAATCGGTTGTTCTCAGCGGCGCTGGCAGATGTCGCGTATGTCCATGTTCAGAGCCCGCTCCGCCTGAGCAACGTGTCGGAGCCCGTTCCTGATGTCATGCTCCTTCGGCCTCGTCCCGACTTCTACGTCGAGCACCCTACGCCGTCCGACGTTCTTTTGCTGGTCGAGGTCTCGGACACCTCGCTCGCGTACGATCGCGGCAGGAAGCTCCCACTCTACGCGCGCGAGGGCGTGCCCGAAGTCTGGCTGGTGGAGATCGGGCCTGGGACAATCAGCGTCCACCGGGAGCCAAGTCCGGCCGGCTACTGCATCAGCGAGACGCGCGGCCGCGGCGAGCCTCTTGCCCCATCGGCGTTCCCCGACGCGGTCTTCAACGTGGACGATATCCTCGGCCGCTAGATCAGCCAGGTGCTGTTCCTCCGCGCATATCCAGACACTTTTCATCTCGCTTCCCGACGGACCTTGACACCGCGCAGGCACTGGGGTAGAACGGCGTACCAACCGGGGCGAGCGGCCCCACCGAGCAGGGTGGCGGATGGAAGCTGCGGCGGATTCCCAGTGGCAGGGGTATTCGATGGCGGAGCGCGACCGGCGCTGGAGTGCCGTGCGCCAACATGCGGCAGTCGCCGGGTTCGACTGCATCTTTATTCCCCTGACGGTCGACCCAACCAATCTGCGAACCTCCTCCGCGGGCCAGCGCGACGTGCGTTTCGAGAAGGGCAACGCCTGGGTGTGGAAGCCGTACGCCATGACAGCCGACAATCGCATCGAGTTCGTTTGGGGCGGCGACGTCGTGGTAACGGACCAGGGCGGCGAGGTGCTCTTCAAGCGACCGCCGGGGATGGTGTCGATCCTTTAGGCTAGGCGATATATGGGATCTGGGATCATGATGTCGACGGACTACCCGCACGGCGACTTGTCGGCCGACCACAGCTTCGTCGCCAAGCTGCGCCGGCGAGCCGACATCAGCGACCGCGTGAAGCGCAAGCTGCTGGGCGACAACGCCGCCCGGTTCTATCGGGAGTAATACGTACGGCGCATACGTCATCACTGGATTCGG
This sequence comes from Chloroflexota bacterium, assembly GCA_009377635.1. Taxonomy (GTDB): domain Bacteria; phylum Chloroflexota; class UBA6077; order UBA6077; family SHYK01; genus WHTR01. Next base: position 28,826 of record WHTR01000003.1, on the reverse strand, counting down.
AAAGGGGAGGATTCAATATGAGTCTGGACCGGATCATCGATGGGGACGGCCACGTCATTGAAAACCCCACGACCCTGAACAAATTCATGCCATTCAACCCCGCGCATCGGCCGGCGTTTCCGCCCTTGGACCATCTCCACTCGCTGGGCAGCCAGTCCACCCCAGGCTCATTTCAGCAGGTCGGGCCGGGTGAGTGGGTCGAGTTCATGGACGACATCGGCATCGAGAAGGCATACCTCTACCCGACCGCGGGTCTTGCCTGTGGGCAGATCACCAACCCGGATTGGGCGGTCGCCACGACCCGGGGCTACAACAACTGGCTGACTGAGATGTACACGAGCAAGACGCCGCGTCTGAAAGGCATGGGCTTACTGGCGCTGCAAGAGCCGCAGGCAGCCGTCGAAGAGCTGCGCCGCTGCGTAGGCGAGCTGGGGATGCCGGGCGTCATGCTGCCCTCGAACGGCCTCCCGCTTCACCTCGGGTCGAAGGAGTACTGGCCAGTCTACGAGGAGGCCAATCGCCTCGGCTGCGCCGTCGCCATCCATGGCGGCTGCCATATGCGCATGGGCTTGGACACGATGAACGCCTTCGTGCCCATCCACGCGCTGGGCCATCCCTTTGGGCTGATCATCTCCTTTGCCGGCATGGTCTTCAACGGCGTCTTCGACCGGTTCCCGAACGTTCGTTTCGGCTACCTCGAGGGCGGCGTGGGCTGGTTGCCGTTCGTGATGGAGCGCTTCGACCGCTCCTCGGAGACGTTTTTCGACTACAACCCGAGCGGCCAGCTCGTCGACTTCGGAGAGCACAAGAAGGTGAGCGACTACATTCGCGCGCACATCGACGCGGGCCGCATTTTTCTGGGCTGCGAAGGGGGCGAGGCGACACTCCCGAACGTTGTGAAGGTCGCCGGCTCGCGTTCGGTGGTGTACTCGTCGGATTTCCCCCACGAGGTGAACAACGACTACTGCAAGGAAGAGATCGGTGAGATCCGCGAGCACAACGATCTGAGCCAGGCCGACAAAGAGGCGATCCTCCACGGCAACGCCGAGCGCTTCTACGGCACGTCCTGAACAGCGCGCAGTCGGTTGGCGATCATCGCACCCTGCCCATCACATGGCGCCGCCTGTATCCGGGCGCGGCCGCCCTCAGGGTGTGTTTCAGGCGCGTTAGATCTTGTAGAACGCCCGGGCGTTGTCGCTTAGGATCGCTGTCTTGGCCGCCTGTTCCAGGTCGGTTCGCTCGAGAATCTCGTCGATCTCTTCCATACAGTTGTCCATGCTGATCTCGTGCGGAAAATCCGAACAGAACATGAATGGCTCGGGGCCGACCCGCTGGACCGCGTAAGAGAGCCCTCGTTCATTCCCCTCGCATCCAACGAACATGCGGCCGGACCGGAAATACGCCTCAGGCGCCGCGGCGAGGGAGAGATCGCTGTACTCCCGCTCGCGCTCGAGTCGGTCGATCACCATGGGAATCCAATCCGTTCCGCCTTCCAGGAATCCGATACGCAGGTTCGGGTATGCGTCCAGCACGCCATCCACGATGAGCCCCGTCGCGGCAATGGCAAGCGGGAATGGCATGCCTAGCGCACGCGTCGCGGGGAATACCGTGAATGAATCGAACCCGAGTTGCGCATAGGCCCCCCCGTGCACCGCCAGCGCGACGTCGAGTCGCTCGGCTTCCTCATAGATGGGCCAGTACTCCCGGTGACTGACGTGGCGCGCAAGCCCGTTGGAGGGGATCATCGCGGCCACCATGCCCAGCTCCGTCACCGCGCGTCTGAGCTCCTGCACGGCCTTTGGCACGTCCTGCATCGGGATCAGCGCCACCCCCTTGAGGCGCGGGCTCACCGTAACGTAGTGCTCATGCAGCCAGGTGTTGTACGCGTGGGCGTAGGCGATCGCCCAATCTGGATAGACGACCTGTCCGAACGCGAGCCCGGTGGTCGGATAGAGCACACTGCATTCCAGCTCCGTCCTATCCAGGAACTCCAACCAACGCTGGGCGTCCACGGTGCGATCGAACGTCCCCTCGCGACGCGGGCCCCGGGTGTTCGTCGGAACGTGAAAGCGGTCCAGGCTGGGCAGGCTGGGGAGGCGCCCATCCTGGTACGGGGCGTGGAGGTAGCGGCCGATCTGCTCCAAATTCTCCATGATGTGGCCATCAGCATCGAGGAAGCGCATTGTTCCATCCTCCTTCACCCGGTTATGGATTCAGGACATTCGAAGCTACAGGATCAGTGATCTTCTCTCGTCACCCCCGCTCATTCCAACATGTGGCACGGCCGGGTGATTCTATTCCGAAGCCAATGTTCGTTGCCACCTCTCGAAAGAATTGACGATCTCGAACTGATTCACGTAGACTCAGCTCCATTGAGGAGCAGTCGTATGCGCAGTACGGAATCCGAGGCGACCGAGCAGCGCGAGCGCGTGATTGCGGAGGTTGTCAATCTGGAGCGGGAGATCCTGCGAGCAGTCCGCGCCGCTACCGCACCGGCATGGCTGCAGCTCGACGTCACGATGGCGCAGCTCAAAGCTCTCATGACGGTTGCTGACCATGGACCCCTAGCGGTCACCTCCCTCGGCCACGCCCTCGGAGTTGGAGCCCCCGCTGCCAGCTATCTCGTCGAGCGGCTGGTTCAGCTTGGCCTCGTCAGTCGAGATGAGGATCCACTCGACAGACGTCGGACCAATGTCACGTTGACTGGACGGGGCGATGAGTCCGTGGAGCGTCTTCGCCATGACGGGCCCGAGCATCTGCGGGAATGGGTAGCGCACGTGCGAGAATCGGATCTCGACAAGCTGCGCGACGGTCTCCAAGTGCTCGTCGCCGCCACCAGACAGTCGAGCGCTTCACGCGATGGGCAGGCACGTCCTGATGTTGCGGGAAAGGCGACCACTGGCCACGGGGTGGGTCGAACCGACTGCGGCGGGCCATGATCGGTCGGAAAAGGCCGGCCTCTCCCAGAGGGCCCAGAGGGAGAGGCGACCAGGTCTGCCCCCTTTCCCTCTGGGCTTATCTCCTGTAGGCTCCGATCCGTACCGGAAGACGCAGAGACGAACGCTATGAATCCGAGTCCATACCGAGTCCACGTTCCCGAGCACGTGCTGATCGACCTGAAGGAGCGATTGGCCCGCACCCGTTGGCCCGACGAAATCCCCGGCGGCGAGTGGAATTACGGGACGGACCTCACCTACCTCAAGGAGCTCGCCGTCTACTGGCGGGAGAGGTACGACTGGCGCCGGCACGAAGCGCTCCTCAACGGATTCGAGCAGTTCACCGTGCCAATCAGCGGAAGCACCCTGCACTTCATCCATCAGCGAGGCGTCGGACCCAGGCCGCTGCCGCTGCTCCTCTCCCACGGTTGGCCAGGCTCGATCTGGGAGTTTTACAAGCTCATTCCGCATTTGACTGATCCAGGGCGGTTCGGCGGTGATCCCGCCGATGCCTTCACCGTGGTCGCCCCGTCGCTTCCCGGCTACACGTTCTCATTCCAGCCCAATCAGCCCCGGCTCGGCATCGCCCAGATGGCAGAAACGTTCGCCGAGCTCATGACCGAGGTACTGGGGTACCCCTGGTTCTTCGCCGCCGGGGGCGACTGGGGAGCTTCCATCACCGCGCGTCTCGCGTACGCCTTTCCAGACCGGCTCTCTGGCATCCACCTGACGATGTTGACGGTGCGGCCAACCGGGCCCGCCCCAGCCGACGCGACAGACGAGGAGCGGCAATATCTCGCGGCCCAGAACGACTGGCAGCGGGATGGGATCGGGTACCAGTGGATCCAGGGCACTCGCCCGCAGACGTTGGCCTACGCGTTGACCGACTCCCCCGTCGGGCTCGCCGCGTGGATCGTGGAGAAGTTTCGAGAGTGGAGCGACTGCCACGGACAGATCGAGTCTCGCTTCACCAAAGATGAGCTATTGACCAACGTGATGCTGTACTGGGTGACCGGCTGCATCGGCGCGTCATTCTGGCCGTACTACACGCGCCGGCATGGAGAATGGTCGCCGGGCGAGCTCGTGGGGAGCGGCAAGCGCATCGACGTCCCCACCGCGCACGCGGTGTTTCCCCGCGAGATCACACGCCCGCCCAAGAGCTTGGCCGAACGGGTATACAACATCGTGCGCTGGACGCCGATGCCAGCGGGCGGGCACTTCGCGGCGCTGGAGGAGCCGCAGGCCCTCGCCGGCGACCTGCGGGAGTTCGCCCGCCAGCTCAGGCCCTAGCGCGCAGATCAGTTGGGATCGCCCGAACAGGCGCTCGAATAATTGTAGGAACGCGAAGATGCCAGAACAGTACGACGTCATCATCGTGGGAGGCGGATCGGCCGGTTGCGCTATGGCGATGCGCCTTTCTGAGGACCCGCGCCGCCAAGTGCTGCTGCTCGAGGCGGGGCACGATCCCCAGCCGATCCCCGAAATTGTCGCGGACGCCGGGCAGCAAACGCGTCTGCTCCTCGAATCGCCGTATTTATTGATGTACCCAACCCAGCGCACCGTTGACGGCAGCACCTTCTACAACCTGGCCGGTCGGATCATGGGTGGCGGATCGTCCGTAAACGTCATGTCCATCCTCCGCCCGACGAAGCACGACCTCGATAGCTGGGTCGCCCATGGCAACCCGGACTGGTCGTACGAAAAGCTGCTGCCGGTCATGAAGCGAATCGAGTCGGATCAGGACTATCCCGAGAGCCCCATCCACGGCGCGGATGGGCCGCTGCACATCGTTCGTCCCTTCACCTGGGACAAGCCCATGTCAGATCCGGTCCGGGCGTTCGTCGAGCGCGCGTTCGCCATGGGCCTGCCGCGTTGCGAAGACATCAACGGTCCGGCGCCCTTTGGGGTCGCTGGCGCGCCGTACAACATCAAGAACGGCCGCCGGCAATCCACAACAGTCGCGTACCTTGAGCTGGCCCGCGGTCGGTCCAACCTGCACATCGTTGCCGAGGCACTGGTACATCGGCTGGAAGTGTCCGGCCGGCGCGTCACCGGCGTGCGCTATGAGCGGGATGGCGAGATCGAGACCGTCTCAGGAGCCGAGGTCGTGCTGAGCGCTGGCTGCTACCACAGCCCACACATACTGATGTTGTCCGGAATTGGACCTGCCAAGGAGCTGGAGCGGCACGGAATCCCGGCGGTGAACGCGCTGGAGGGCGTGGGCCAGAACTTGCAGGACCACGCAGGGGTCACGATGACGTTCGACGGGCCCTCCGAGTTCCGTGAGGACTGGGTCGTGCCGCGGTTCCGGCTAGTCTACAAGAGCGACCCGGATCTCCCGTGCGGCAACTTCCATATCATGATGCGCCCGCCGACTGATGTTGCCGGCCTCAAGCGCATGATGCCCGTCATGGCCTATCTGCTCGAGCAGCACAATCGGGGGCGCGTGAAGCTGGCAAGCGTCGATCCGCACGAACTACCAATCATCGAGGCCGGGATGCTTGACCATCCCGACGACGTCGAAGCGATGCGAACCGCGATGCAGTTCATGATCGACCTGGTCCAGGACGACACGATGAAGGACTATTACGGCGCGCTGTTCCAGCCAGGTCCAAAGGAGGACTGGGTCCACTTCGCCCGCTCGACCTTCGGCAGCTACCATCACGGGTCCGGGACGTGCCTCATGGCCCCTGCGGATAACCCCATGGCCGTCGTCGACCAGCAACTGCGCGTCTACGGGATGGACAATCTCCGGGTGGCGGACGCGTCGATCATGCCAACGGTTAGCCACGCTAACACGAACCTCACCTGCATCATGATCGGCGAGCGGGCGTCGGATCTGATCATCAGCGCGCGCTAGCGGCACGGCCGAAAACGCTGTTGTCATCCTGAGCCCTTCGCTCCGCTCGAGGGTAAACTCCGCGAAGGATCCGTTCACCCGCGATCATTGGCGCTACGGATCCTTCGGCTGCGGCCTCAGGATGACAGTTTCCGTCCGCACCTCTAGGCCATCCTTATCACCCGTACGAGTTGGGATAGCCGGTCGAGAACATCGGCTTTCGCCAGGGAGGCCCGGACGATGAAGGGAGGACGCGGTGACGCCGCTCCGCTATGGCTACGCTGGCTTAACGTACGGAAAGTCCGCGATCTCTTGCCCAACGCCGCGATCGCGAGCGCGCTCGTAGATGCACGCGGCTAGGCCAACGTCTTGCAGTGCGGTGCCCACTGACTTAAACAGCGTGATCTGCTGTTCGTCCGTGCGCGCCGGCGCTTTCCCAAGGACGAGGTCCGCCAGCTCGTGGACATCCTCCGGCGCGATCAGGCCCTGTGCCTGAATGGCGTCGCCCGCCTCGCTAAAGACGGCCTCGCGGCTGTCGACGACGACGATCGCGCTGCGCGTGAAGGTGGCCGGATCGATCTCTCGCTGATCGGGGCGTGCGGTGCCGATGGAGTTGACGTGGACGCCCTCTGCGAGCCAGTCGCCGTGCAGGACAGTTTCGCTCGACTTCACCGCGGCGACGGCGATGCCACAGCCCTCGATCGCCTCGCGCGCGGTCGCAAAAGCGTCGGCGGGCACGTCGAAAATCTGGCCCGCCTCCCGGGCGAATCGCTCGCGGTTGGCCGGGGTCCGGCTGTGAATGCGCGCCGCGCGGACCAGGCCGAGCGCGTGCATCGCCTCGAGCTGAGCCCAAGCCTCAGGTCCGGTGCCAATGACCGCTACATCTGTCGGTTCGAGCCGGGCCAGGCGCCGGGTCGCGACGGCGCTCGTGGCGCCGGTGCGCAGCGTTGTCAGGTGCTGCGCGTCCATGATGGCGACCAGCTCGCCATTGGCCACTTTGTAGAGCAGCACGAGGTAGCGCACGCCGACGCCGAGGCTCAGGTTCATCGCCTTGAAGCCCATCCAGCCGGAGCCCTGGAGCACGGCTGGCCCGACCCGCAAGAATCCTCCGCCGACGCGGATGTTGGTCCGCTGCGGTTGCAGCACCTGTCCTTCACCCTGCTGGCGGAATGCATCCTCCATCGCCTCGATGGCGTCGGCCATGGTCACACTGGCCTGGACGTCCGCGTGATTGATAAAGAGCGGCATCGGCATGCTCCTACTCGGGCTTGCTGTGCGAGCGAACGGCTTTCAGGCGGCGCCGCTATTTCAGGACTCCTCAAAACGCCGGGCCCCCATGGCGACGCCGCTGAATCAGCTAAATGTGGCCAGAACTCCAAGCGCGCTCGCCACACCTGCCCTGGCCACGTGTTTAGCAGGGATTCCGGCCGACGAAGAATTCCGCGAAGTCCGCCTTTTCCGGTTCCAAGCCCGAGCGGGCCAGCGCATCGCGCAGGCGACGCATCTGGCCATCGGTGAGCTTCATCACCGGCTGGCGCAAGGGGCCGCCGTTGTAGCCGTTCAGCCAGGCCTGGTATTTCCACAGGTAGCGATGGATGAAGTTGGCCCCGGCGGTGGCGTTCTGCTCTGCCATTCGCTGCGCGCGGGCAGGCTGGATCTGCCAGTACAGCTGCATGGCCTTGTCCTGCGGGCCCTCGTGCAGCAGCGCGAAGTACTCGGGCACCTTCCCGCCCCAATACTCGTAGTTGCTGGTTCCCATCCACTGCATGCCGAACAGCTCGACCCACAGTGGTGAATTCGCCTCCAGCGGGTCGGAGAGCAGGACACCGGCATCCTTCACCATCTTGAAGAACTCGTAGCTCGCGGCTACGCCGGGCCGCCCGACCTCGTGCTTGATGGCCACCACATTGGGGAGCTTCGCCGCCTCCACCAGCACCTGCGGCGGAAAGCCGCTCGGGTGGAGCCGCTCGAAGTTCCAGTGCGAGGCAGCGAAAAGAATGACGGCCAGGCTGGTACGCTCGCAGATGTGTGCTGTGTAGTCGTAGACGTCCTGAGGGGCTTTTGGATAGAAGCTGTTTGGGTACCCGAGCAGCAGCGCCGAGACCCCGGCTCGCTCGCCGCACTGCGCCATCTCCACCACGTCATCCGCGGTGTCGAAGGTGCCGTGGAGCACGAGGTGATGGCGGCCGCGCGCCTCGTCCACGGCGACCTCCATGAACCGCTGGTACTCTTCCTTGGTCGTGCCCGCCTCCGATACCAGGAGCGCGCCCCAGAAACCAAGCTCGATGTTCCGCCGCACGTCGTGGCGAACACCAGCCTCATTCAGTCGCGTCAGGTCTGCGCTATAACTGGGAATGATCACGTCGGTGACTCCACGCATTCGGGCGCGAGCCCAGTCCTTCGCCTCTGCCTTTCGGTAGTCCATCAGATACCCTCCCGCGTCACGACTCATGGGGTGGACGTGCGCAGATTCTAAACCAATCGTCCCGCGTTGTTATACTGGCGTCAGAATCGAAGCACGTCGCGAGAGGAGAAAGGGAGCCGTGCTGAAGGAGGAGAACGAGCTGCTGACGCGGACCGGCCCGGGTACCCCGGGCGGAGAGCTGCTGCGGCGTTACTGGCAGCCAGTGGCGCTCGCCGAGGAGCTGCCGCAGGGCGGCGCGCCGGGTCCTGCTCCGGGCCATTCGGGACGTGCAGGAGGGGCGTGATCCGCCCACGGTGATCCGCGACCCACATGCGTTACGAACCGACACCCTGTTTGCGCGCAGCGACGTGGTGCTGCCTGCTCGTATCGACTGGCATAACTATTGGAAGGTGGATCGGGAGGTGCCCGCAATGACCGTGATGCCGGGCTAGTCGTGGGCGAACCCGGCACGACCCGCGTCCGCTCGTTCTCAATTTCTCGTCGCAACAGTCGCGCATCGATCCGGATTCTAGCTTGCCAAAAACTGGAGGATCGGATGCTGAGCAAGCAAGAGAACAAGGTTGTCACCGCGGGCACCCGCACGGCGACAGGCGAGCTATCGGCGTTGCAGACGCCGCAGGTTCTCGACGAGACGGGCGACCTAAGCCATTTGCCGGATACGGACAACATCACGGCGGACGTCCGTCAGGCTGAGGGCCATGAGGATTGTGGGGAATGCTGGGGCGAGTGCCGTTTCTGACGGATGCTATCTGTTCCTGACGATCATCGAGGAGACGCCCTCAGCGGGCGATCGCCACTGGCGACGAGTTGACATAGCAGATGGGAGGAGGGCCCCATGATCGTCGATTGCGACTCGCACTTTATGCCCAAGGATGCCTTTGATTCGATCGACGGCAATCTAGCGGCCCACGCCCCACGGCTAGACGTCGACGGCAGCGGGGTGCTGACGGATATACGCTTCGACCTCCCGAACCCACCGGGTGCGACGCCGTTGCCACCGCCCGGCTCCGGTTGTCACTACCCGGGCAACATGAAGCTCGAAGCGCGGATGGAGTACTATCATCAGCAGCGCATCGATCAGCACGTCATGCTCCCGCAGTTTACGGGCTGGTGGTCCTACCTCATCGAGCCGGAGCTCGCGAACGCCATTGCGCACTCCTACAACCTCGCGTTCCTGCGGATCATGCGGGAGTACCCAGACACGATCCACCCGGTAGCGCTGGTCGCCTTGCAGGATGTGAACGGCGCCATCGCCGAGCTGGAGTGGGCAATCGCGCAGGGATTCAAGGCCGTCGTCATCGACCACACCTATCCGGTGTGGGATCACCCCTACGGCACGCCAACCGCGACCCACCGCGAGGCGTGGCCACTCTTCGGGAAGTGCGACGAGCTGGCCGTGCCGATCTACATCCACGCCGTCCAGCACGGCCACCGCATCGTGAATCTCATGAACTTCCAGATCGATGGGCTGGATTTCTTTTCCCCACGCGATGCCCAGATGAACCTCGTCGCCCTGATCACGAGCGGACTCCTCGACCGCTACCCACGTCTCACGTTCATCCACGCGGAGATGGGGGCGCGGGCGATCAAGGGGCTGGCGCAGCGCATGGACGCGGCATACAAGCAGGCCCGGCCCCAGGTAGACTACGGGGACGACGAGGGCCCATCCGCGGCGTCGCGGCGCGTGCTCAGCCCGAGGGGTCCTCAATTGGCGCCACCAGAGGTTGCCGCGGAGAAGAACAAGCAGCTCCCGAGCCACTACTTCAAGACCAACTTCTGGTGGACGATCGAGACTGAAGAGCCGGAGCTGATCGACGCCATCGAATTCTTCGGGGCGGATCGATTTCTGTTCGCCACGGATTACCCGCACGACGACCCGGGCGGTACGATGAAGTTCAAGGACGTCGAGCTGCTGGCGCTCAACAAGCGGATCGCTGAGGCCGACAAGGAGCTGATCCGGAGCGAGAACGCACGGGCGCTGTTTCCGCGCTCAACGTGAAGCGCGTGATCGTCCTCGTGCATCGGCAATGCACACGAGCGAGGTGATGTATGGCGCAGCAAGAAGCCACGCGCACGTTCACGGTTGCCATCGGGCACCGGTACGATTTCTGGAAGCTCATCAACGGTGACGTGAAGCCCGAGGGGATCGAAGTCGCGTACCCGCCGGTCACGTCGGGGGCGCCGGCGCCGATCTTCTCGCGACTCGCCCGCGAACACCCGTGGGACATCGGCGAGCAAGGCTTCAGTACCTATCTCATGGCCTACGATCTGGGCAAGCCCCAGATCGCCCTTCCCGTCTTCCCGAGCCGGTTCTTCCCGCATGCGGGCATCTTCGTGAACGAGCGTTCGGGGATCACGCGCTCGCAAGACCTGGTCGGGAAACGGGTTGGCTGTGCAAGCTGGGGGACCAACTACTCGGTGTGGTGCCGGGGCGTGCTGACCCACCAGTACGACGTCCCGACGCAGAAAATCACCTGGGTCGAGAGCGTAGACGAGCATCTGCAGGAGTTTCGCCCCCCGCGGCGCTACATGATCGAGCGTGCGGAGGGGGAGGAGACGCGACAGGCGGTGCTGCTGGCCAACGGGAAGGTAGACGCGGCAACGATGGCGGGCGGCGGCACCGGCGGCGATCTCGCCGGCGCCAGGCCGCTCTTTGCCGACATGTACCCAGAGATCCGGTCGTACGTCGAAGCCAATGGCTTCTTCCCGATCAACACGGTCATCACGGTTCACCGCGACGCAGTGAGGCGGAATCCGGAAATGCCGCGCAAGATGATGGACGCCTTCTTCAAGGCCAAGGCGCTGTACGATGCCGAGATCGCGCAGGGCAAGGAAGACGAGCACATGGGGCTCAGCCTGCGCCGTCTCCAGCAGGACACGGGACTCCGGCTGACCGACTACGGCTTCCAGGCCAACCGCAAGGCGATCGAGACGATGATCGCCTACTGCTACGAGCAAGGCATCCTGCGCAAGCTCGTTCAGCCGGAAGACCTGTTCCTCCTTCCAGACACCTAAAGTGGGACAAGGAGTAGGTCCATGGTGCTGGTGATCAACAACGACGAGGTCGCGCAGGTTCTTACCGTCGAGAACGTCATGCGGGTCCTGGATGAAGCCTACCTGGACCTCGACAAGGGGCTCACGGCGAACCGGCCGCGTACCTTCACGTCCATGCCTACGGCACGGGGCCGGTTCGTCGCCAATACCCATGAGGGCATCCTGGCGAGCAAGGGCGTCTACGACATTCGGGTCGCCGCGGTCGCCAAGCTGGTCCACGATCTGGCCGAGGAGCGCGGGTTGGGCAAGGAGCTGCCGCTGGAATGGTTCCAGCAGGATATCCATTCCTGATCCGAAGGATTGGCATTCAAAGGGGGGCTAACCATGCTAACAAAAGAAGACAACGAGCTCCTCACCCATACTGGTCCCGGCACCCCAATGGGGGAACTGTTCCGACGATTCTGGATGCCGGCGCTGATCTCGGATGAACTGTCACATCCGGACTGCGCTCCGCTGCGGATCAAGCTCCTCGGCGAAGATCTGGTCGCTTTTCGCGATAGCGAAGGACAGGTCGGCGTGGTGGATGCGTACTGCCCCCACCGGCGCTCACGACTGTACTTTGGGCGGAACGAGGAGTCCGGCCTCCGCTGTCTCTATCATGGTTGGAAATTCGACGTTGCCGGCAACTGCGTGGACATGCCGTCCGAGCCACCGGAATCCACGTTCAAGGACAAGGTTCGCATCAAGTCGTACCCAACGCGGGAATGGGGCGGGGTGATCTGGACCTACATGGGGCCGCTGGGCCTCATGCCCGAGCTTCCGCTCTTCGAGTGGTGCCAGGTGCCGCCGAGCCACCGCTCGGTCTCACGATGGATTCAGGAGTGCAATTATTTTCAGGGGATGGAGGGCGAGATGGACTCCACCCACGCCTTCTTCCTCCACCAGTGGTTCGACGGCCGCCAGATGCAGCCCAGCGGACCTGGCGGCGCCCGGGGCGGTCACGCCGGCGGAGGAAGGCCGAATTTCGTCTTCAATTCCGTGCAGATCACGCCTCGGCAAACGGACTTCGGTATGATTCGCTCTTCCCACTCACACGAGGCAGAGGGGCTGCGGCGCTGGCGGATCGATCGCTGGATGATTCCCATCTTCAGTTTGATCTCTGCGAGCTCGTACCCGGTGGGGGGGCGCTGCTTCGTTCCGATCGACGATGAACACGTTACGGTGTTCCAGTACGTGTCCCATCCCGAGCGACCGTTGACCGACGATGAGCTTCGGCGGCTCGGCCCAAATGCGCCGGATGAGAAGAAATACACCCCCACACTCGAACGCGCCGCGTACCACCTCCCCGGCGGGTACGCGATCGACACGTGGCGGGATCAGCTCAATCTCCAGAACGACTACCTTCAGGATCGTGAGTTCCAACGAACCAGAAACATGAGCGGTGTTCCTTCCCAGCGGACGCAGGATACGGTCATGGTCGAGCGCCAGGGAGACGGGCCGATCGCCGAACGTTATCTGGAGCGCCTTGGATCGACCGATGCGCCCCTCATTAAGATGCGCCAGATCCTGATCGATGCCGCGCGCGACTTGCAGCGGGGGATCGAGCCAAAGAACACGCGGCACCCGGAGCATTTCTCGACCGTCGCGATCGAGGTCGTCTCACCGCACACGGAGCTGGATCCGGCGCTCCAGGAAGTCGAGGCGATCTTGCGCTCGCACTCGCGCCCCTGGAAAGTTGGCGACCCGGCGACCGCATCGGTCTTATAAATAGTGAAGCATCTGCACTACCTCGGCACATGGCTGCTTACGATCCTCGTCCTTGGGGCGTGCGTGCCTGCGACTGCTCCCGGCCAATCAGGGGATACACCGGCCATCTCCCAAGGGCAAGCTCCTATCCAGCGGACCCTCGTGATCCTGGCGCGGGGCGAGCCGCCCAGTATCGCCGCCAAGCCGCTCCAGGCCTTCTCGGGCTCGTTGTTGGGCCCGGTTCGGATGTTCAACGCCATGCTCGACTATAAGGACGAGCGTGAAGCCATCCACCCTTATCTGGCCGAGGCGCTGCCGGAGCTCAACACCAGTAGCTGGCAGGTCTTTCCCGACGGGACAATGCAAACGACCTACCGCCTCAGGCCCGGCTTGACCTGGCACGATGGCACTCCGCTGACCGCCGACGATTTCGTCTTTGGCTGGACCGTGTATTCGACGGCGGAGCTCGGCGCATCAACCTCTGCGCCAGTTGGCCAGATGGCCGAGGTGCTCGCCCCGGACCCAGGCACGGTCACGATCACGTGGCGCCGCCTGTATCCGGATGCTGCTGGCATGGATATGGGCTTCCAGGCGCTTCCCGCGCACATTTTGAGAGATCCGCTGCAGCGCCTCGATGCGGAATCCTTCATTAACCTGCCCTTCTGGACCCGGGATTACGTGGGACTCGGGGCGTACCGCGTTACGGAATGGGTACCTGGATCTGAGATCGACGCGGTCGCTTTTGTGGGGCATGCGCTCGGCAAGCCCAAGATCGAGCAGGTCCGCATCCTGTTTACGCCGGACCCGAATACGGCGCTGGCGCTCATGCTGAGCGGCGACGCTCATTTCGCCGCCGACTACGTGTTCTTCCATGAAGAGGGCGCCACGCTCGAGCAGGAATGGCAGGCTCGGGAGGTCGAGGGTGTGGTCGACTATGCCCCAGCACTCTTGCGGTTGACGGCAATCCAACACCGTGCGGACGCGGCAAGCCCGCGCGCCCTCGCGGACCCAAGGATCAGACGTGCACTTGCGTATGGAATCGACAACCAGGCGGCCGTCGACGTGACAACCGGCGGGCGCGGTCTGGCGACGTACACGGTCACGTCGCCGCGGTCTCCGATGTTCAAGGCCGTCGAGGCTGCCATCCCGAGTCGGCGGTATGACCCGCGCATGGTGCAACAGCTCTTCGAGGAGGCTGGCTTTTCGAAGGGTCCGCAAGGGTTCTTCGTGGGGCCGGGCGGAGAACCGTTCCGCGTGGAATATGCCACCGACGGTGGACCCTCGCCCGAGCGAGAGAATTCGATCTATGTCGACAGTCTCCGTCAGGCAGGCGTCGATGCGTTCTCCTACGTCATTCCCATCGTGCAGCTTCGCGATCTGCAGGCCCGGTCACTTCGCCCCGGTCTGTCAAATGGCGCCATCGGCGCCAAGGCGCTCGGGTTCTTCATCTCGGCCGAGGTGCCACGTCCGGAGAATCGGTGGGCCGGCAACAACCGGGGTGGATGGTCGAATCCCGAGTACGACCGCCTCTGGCAGACCTTCGACACGGCGCTCGAGCCGCGCGATCGGGAGCGCTCCACCGCGGAGATGGAACGCTTGCTGTACGACGACACGGCGGTGATTCCGAACATGTTCACCGTGGTTGTCAATGCGCGGGCAGCCACACTGAAAGGCCCGAAATTGCGGACGACGCCGGAATCGGCGAATGGGATCCTGGATGTCCACACCTGGGAATGGATTCGCTGATGATCGGGCACGTACTCGCAGGGACCATCCGCTGATCCGATCGTCTCAGCGATACACGGGCTTCTCCCACGTGAGGCCGTGGTCCTCGAGTGGCTCACCATGCGCGTCTGCGCGATTCTATCACCGATCGGGCATCATACGGACGGGCAGTACTACGGGAGAGCGAGATCGCACCTGTGCATTGACGCCAGTGCCACGCTTCTCTAAACTGAGGCGGTTGCCAGCAGAGCCGGCATCGCGTGGGTCGTGGATACCGATCTAAGAAACGCTGCCGGCGAGGTCGAACCGCATGGCCGAGCCGCAGATCCGCCTCGGCGTCGTGGGCGCGGGCCGACGGGCGCAGCAACATTTCGCCACGCTCCGCGGGCTGATGGATCACTTCGAGGTGGTCGCTGTCTGCGACGCGAATCCCAACGTCGCCCAGCGGGTCGCCGGTCAGCTCGCGTGCGACCCGTACACGGACGCCCGTGAGTGCGTCGCGAAGGCGCGGCTCGACGCTATCCTCATCGTCACGCCGCCGGAGATCCACCATCTGATCGCAACCGTCGCGGCCCGCGCCGGCGTGCCCATGCTGATCGAGACAACGCTTGGGCTCACCCGGCCGATGATGGATGCCATCGCGGACGAGACCGCAGCAGCCGGCGTGTTTGTCGAGGTGGCGGAAAACTACGGCCGCCGTCCCGCGGAGCAGCTCAACGCGGCCGCGCTCCGAGCCGGTCTCATTGGGGACCTCGTCCATCTTTCTGCGTATAACGCGCCTGCAAACGAAGAGAGCTGTTACCACACGATGAGTCTTTTCCGAGCCTATGCGGGATGTGATGTCACGGAGATCCGGGCCGCCGGCCACCGGGTGCCGAACGGTCCCGTCCGCGAAGGCTGGCCGGAATCCTGGATCGATGCCACGCTGACGTTCGAGAGCGGCATTACCGCCTCGCTCAGCTATGTGACGACCTGGGTCACCCCGTTACGGTGGGGCCGGCCGCGGATCGTGACCGCCGAAGGCACCAGTGGCTACATCGTCACCAGTGAGGGGACATCCGATCGGTTGCGGTGTGGCGAGAAGGGACAAGTTGTCGACTACCCGCTGCAGGTCGAGTCACGGCCTGCAGCCGACGGCGACATCCCGACGAAGTATTCATATGGATCCAGCCCGGAGCCGCAGTGGATCAATCCGTTCGCTGACCGGGTTCTGGCAGACGGCGGGTCGGTGGGCGTCGCGGACGGCATCGCTCGCGCCATCGAGCTCCGCAACCTGCATCGGGCGGTGACGGCGGGAGGGGCTCCGGATTGGACCATTGCGCAGGCGCGCCGTTCGCAGGAACTGGGCATCGCTATTGCGGAGGCGGCGCGGCTCGGCAAGCCGATACCAGCGCGCCTCGAAGGCGAGACGACCTGGGAGCGAGAGCAACACGCGGCGGTCGCGGAGCGCTGGGGGATCGACCCACTGGACAACGTCGACCGTGTATTGGACCGGCTCGCTGTTCGCAAGTAAGCCGGCCCGAGGGGCGCGGCCGCAACGTGTCATTCTGAGAGTCTGTGAACAAATCGATTTCGTGACAATTCTCACGCGGCCGAGTTGATACTAACGACAAGCTATGATAAGTCAGATTCGATAGATTCACAAACTCTCAGGCGAGAGCCGCGTCAAGGCCTGGAGAGCGAACGGGTCGAGAAATGTCGTCAGCCCCGTCTCGAGGTCGATGATTTTGAGCCGGGCGCTGTTCGCCTCATGGTCCAGCTCCACCCGGACGCCGGCGAACTCGTTCCGCAGTTCCATGGCTTGCTCCATCGCCACTACACCAGAAACGTGAGATTATAGATGGGAAGGTCTCGATTGATCAGCCAGATCTTCTTGAGCACGATGCGCAAATGGCCATCGACGCGCCGCAGCCGATGCTCATATCGTCCGGCGAATGACCGCTGCTCGTCATTGACGCTCTGCGTCTTGCGCACCTCGTAGACGACGAAGCTGGAGCACACGCTCAGCTCACCATCTGTTGCTGGCTCCACCATGACATTCGATATGAGGTGAGCGGTCGCAGAGGGCGGGGATTGGGCGTGCCGCCGCGGCTGCTGGGCCTGCCAGACGCGATCCTCTAGCTGCGCCCGGTCGTCGTAGACGAGCTGTGTTTCCTCGTTCGGATCGATCCCCACCCCGGTCGGGATCCAGTAGTGCGCGTCGTCGGTAAACAGCCCGAGCCAGTCGTCGAGTCGCCGATCATCGAGGAGTCGGGCTTCACGATAGAGGAAGTCCTCCGCTTCGGCTCGGGTGAGCCCCTGTGTCTCAATCATGTCCCGTCCGCTCTCAAGTCCGGTGCATCTCCAGGTCAAAGATCGCCGGGTCGGTGTACACCCGCCGGTGTACGCGGCCTTCCTGGATCAGATGGTCCAATTCCAGCCCTGGTTCGCTGTCTGATTCTCGGCTGGCGATCGCCATCTGCGTCACCCCCGCTTCCTCGAGCTCCCACTGGTTACGTGGTCACCGCGCTTCCCGCCTGGCCGTCGCCCCGGTGGCCCCGGATGCTGGCCCGGCCGAGCGTACCGCTATGCGATGGCTCTCCACTATGACGGTGAGTGGCCCGGCCAGGAGGAATGGGACGTCAAGGGCCTCCCGGGGGTCGTGGGCCCTGGTTTCTCGGAGCACAACCAGCGGCGCTTCTATCCCAACTTCCGCACATGACACATTATTAGGCACGAATTTTGGGTGTTCGTCACTACAAATTCGCCTTTCGCCCTCGGAGGTCCGTAGTGAAGCCTGCCTGGAGGCAACGGAAGTGCATACCCCCATGATGGCTCCGGCCGGCCCTCAAAGTCGAGCCTGATTTTCCGTCACTATTTTCTCGTGAATGTGCAATACCGGAATGCGAATCGGCACAACGCAACGGTCGGCGGTCATAAGCAATCATGTGACCCTTAGGCGCGTGGAAGTTGGGCTATGCCTATTGGGCCCAGCTCATGGCGGAATCGGACAGCCAAACCACTGCCCGGTGACCGATTTGGGGTATTCACGGTTCGCACTTCACCCCTCGGTCCTTATCTAACTGGACCTCAAGTTGGTGCTGCCTGACGCCGACCCTACGGCGCGTACTCGCCGCCGCGAGTCATGAACAACTCGTCGGGCAACGTCGTCCCGATCTCCTGCTCGCGCGCAAGCCGGAGAATGAGCGAGCCGAGCGCCGCGAACTGGATTCCCATCCCAGTATTGTTGTCGTGCAGAGTAATCTGTGCGTCTGAGCTCCGGCCTGGTGCCCGGTAACGGCGACGTCGTTCGGATACCATAAGATCAAACAGACAAGCGAAGGGGAGAGAGATGGCCAATCTGGTGCTGGGCATCGGCAGTTCGCATGGCCCCACAATCCAGACTCCGCCTGAGGATTGGGTTCGGCTTGGGGTCAAGGACACCCGGGATCCTCGGTTCGACTACCAGGGACTGCTGCGAGACGCGCGGCCCGGCCTCGATACGGAGATCGCGATCGAAAGACAGCGGGAGCGGCACGCTGCGAATCAGGCGGGATTAGAGGCGGTGGCGCGCGTCATTTCCGAGGCACATCTGGACGTCATCGTGATTGTGAGCAACCCGCATCGCACCTGGGCGGACGACAACCAGCCGGTATTTGCTATCTTCCGCGGGGATCCGCTTGTGGTGTCCGATCCCCACGGGCCGCAACGGGATCCAGACCTCATCTTTCAGGCGGGAGTGGATGACCGTCCGAAACGAGAGCTCCTGGAACGACCGGCAGCCCCGGAGCTCGCGAACCACCTCATCAACGCATTGATCGCCCAGAATGTTGACGTCGGCTGCACGGACGCGCTCCGCTCCGGCACCGGCCTGGACGAGGCATTCACGCTGCTCTACGAGCGGTTCACAGCAGACGGAAACCTCCCCATGGTTCCCTTTATGCTCAGCCGCTATCGCCCCAATCAGGCAACCCCCCGCCGCTGTTACGCCGTAGGTCGAGCACTGGGTCGGGCAATCGAGTCCTGGGACAGCGACGTACGCGTGGGGATCATGGCCTCCGGTGGACTGAGCCATCAAATCATCGACGAGGAGCTGGACCACACCGTGATCGACGCGATGATGGAGCGGGACGAGGAGACGCTCTCCTCCCTCTCGGTCGAGCGCCTGAACCGAGCCGGGGGAACGCCCGAAATCCTCAACTGGGTGACCGTGACCGCCGCGATGGAACCGGTGGGCATGACACTGATCGACTACGTGCCCTGCTATCGATCGCTCGCCGGCACCGGACACGGCGTCACCTTCGGCTATTGGAAATAGCCCCGCGCGTCTATGCTGCTCTTCGTGTCGTAGAGGTGGGCTAGGGGTGCGGCCGTTGTAGCCCAGAGTGTGGGCAATCCTAGTTGGGAGGTGATCCCCAGGGATTGAACCATGCGTAAGGTGATGTCCGCTTGATGCCTAGTTCGGAATGTCCTGGAGGAACCAATCCATGGGGATGCTCTTAACCCCTGGGTCTCCTTCTTTCTGGAGACGGGAAAGGATGACCCGCCCCATGGCCGCAAACTGAACGCCAGTCCCTTCGTTGTTGCTGAAGAAGGTAATTTCGTCGTCGTTTGTGCGGCTTCGAGCCTTGCCGGCGATTACTTCGGACAGAAGCGGCGTTCGGTCGTTCACCTGACGCATCCAGCCGCTTCCCTCGCTGGGCCGTTCCACCCCCTCCGGCGGCGATCCTGCCTCGAATGAGTAGGCAGCGAGGTCCCGCAACGGTTGGTTCTTCACGGTGTAGTCGATCCGACTCATCGCGGTATCGTCCAACTCCGAGGCAAGCACGTTGGTGACGAACGAGCCGGGCTCGAGCCACTCGCCCTGGAGCACCGACCGCCGGAACGAGTTCGTGCAGCACGAGACGATATCAGCGCCGCGAACCGCCGCCTCGGGCGTGTCCACCGCCTGGATCTCAATGCCAAGCTTGCTGCTCATCTCTCGAGCGAAGGCCTCGCGGTTCTCCCGGTTCGGGCTGTACACATGAATGCGCGTGATCGGGCGTGCGGCGCACATGGCCGGCGCGTGGGTCCGGGCCATCCATTGGGATCCGAGCAGGCCGAGGGTATGAGCATTCTGGCGGGCAAGATACTTCGCAGCGACACCGGCGCACGCACCAACCCGAACATGCTGAAGATACCCGTCATTCAGAATGGCCAGCGGTGAGCCATCCCGCGAGCTGAACAGATAGACAAGACCGCAAAACTTTCCCTGGCGCCCCGCGCCCTTGCTTGCCGAGGTCGGCGCGGACTGACCTTCAGGGATCTGCCGTCGGTCGAAGGCGTTATTATGGAAGTCTGATTTGATCCGCATGGCGACAATTCCGAAGTCCTTGACCCCGCCGTGAATGATCGAGAAGCCGTAGCGCGTATCGTCGTCGTTGTGGATATACATATTCGATTTCGGACCAATTGTCGCCTGGCCAGCGTCCCACGCGCGGTAGGCGTCTTCGATCGCGTCCATCGAATCGGGGATCGCGAGGGCCCGCTGCTGAACGTCATTGTCGATGAAATACACCGAACCATCGAGGTCCATGGTTCTCCCCCTTCACTACCATCCGGTCTCGATTGGTCGCATCCCCATGCCGGTTACGCTCCAATCTGCGCCCGTGCCGTGCTCTCACGCGAATGTCTCTCATACCGTTTAAGCATCGTGGCCCCGGCTTTCCGATCGCCGAGAGCGTCAACAACGGGCATAATGGCACGGTTGGCCACGGATTGCAATTGGTCAGGAGTTGATGCTCCATACATTGTGCTGGAGCTCCAAGCGCTACGTCGTCGGGCGGGCGGCAACGGTCCCTGCGCGGCCGACGGAGGCGAAATCACGCTTCCAGAAGCCGCGCCAATTCTCGGCGCGGGGCACGAGCCCCTGCGTCACCTCGACGTCTGCGAAGTGGTTCGCGGCTTGATCACGGACGACGTGGGGCGGGTCGTGTCCCTCCTGGATATCGCGGACTGCCCTGAGCAGCATCTGCCGGATGGCGACGATTGCGCGATCTGTGTACCCGAGGTGCTCCTGCGTCCGGTCCTGAATCAGGCCTTCACCCTCGGTCGCGGCGGTATCGTGGGTCAAAAATTCGGTGCCCATACCAGTGTACGTGCCGAGCTTCATCTCCGCCCGATCCTGCAAGTACCGGTTACCCCGGTTGCGGGTTTGCCGGTAATCGGCGTTCACCCCGTTACGGAAACGCCGCCGGGCACTCTCGTCAAAGGGGGTGTTCCGTCGGAACAGGATCATGTACCGCCAGTGGCTCGTATCGTCGATCGGCACGTGCCAGTTGACCTGGGGAGCGGCGCGCGCTGGCGAGATCCGGCGCCTGGCATTTGACTGTCTTGATGCATACCGCGACGGAACGCCGCGCTTGCATATCCCGGCCGGCAAGACCAGACAAGAGCGCGTGATCCCTCTCAATAAGGAGGCAGCGGCCGCCATCTGGTTCCTGCAGGCAGCCTGGGGATGGCCGCGCGAGGTGGAACGCCATCGCTGCACCGTTGCGCGCCTCGAGCAATTGCTGGCGGAGTTGGGGCAACCACTCGGCGAAGTCAACCAAGTTCATGAAGCAGACGAGCGCGTCAAACTCACTGCCGGGCTCAGCGTGGCAGATTGAGCAGGTTCGCTTCCTCCGGAGTCAGGAGCAGGACGCGGTCGGTGCGCTCCTCGAAGAAGAGGGCAAAGTGGGAGAGGATGTCACGGCCCAAGAGCGACGGCATTCGTGCTAGGGCCGAGCGTTGGGCTGCGGTTGCAGGAGCGAGGATCCGCAGCGTGAGATCGAACGTGTGCGCGCCAACGGTCAGCGTGGCGCCAGCCAGCACGGTTGGGGTCATACCTCCGACGCCGGTCGTAGGTGGCCCAGGGGGCAGACGGTCGAGATCCATGCGGAGGAAGAGGGCGTTAGTGGGGGCAAGCAGCATGGCATCGGCCCCGGTGTCAACGAGGAAAGGGACATCGCCGGCAATGCGCTGAGAAGGGATCGTAAGCCGCGCCTCCACGAAGGGGCGGCGTCGGGTGCTATCGGCGCGGATATACCCGCGAATCACAGGATAAGCAGGTCTTCTTGATCAGTGACGTATTCGTGGAAGACCAGGCCTGGCGGGATCCCCTTGCGCTCCAGTTGTTTGACCAGCCGTTTTGGGTCTCTGGCGGCGCCGACGACTTGCTGGTGGTAGACCGCAACCCACTGCTCGGGGTACTGCTGCAGGAATTCCTGCCGATGCCGATCGAAATATTCGGTATCCCTGCGGAATCGTTCTAAGTCTTGCTGGATCTCCTGTGTCTGCATAATGCTGTCACCTCGGCATGATCAGAACTGTGGCCTATTATCCCACGCCCGGATGGAGAATCTCGGGGTTTGGCCCGTCGGGAAGGAAGCGCGGCCTCGGTCTGCGCGGAAACGTGACCAGCACCCCAACTCGCCCCACGGTGTTGGTTGGTGCAGCTCGTAACCTCGCTATACTGAGGGGGCCAGCAGAAGCTGCTGCCCTTCACCCTCTGTCCACATATCCTGGAACGCGCCTCGGTCGCCATCGAAGACCGATTCCCAGGGAACCGGCGAGAAGTGCCCGTAGACGCCCGCCCTGAGCGCCACCTCGGGCGTGGGCGATCCGAGTCGGCCCACGACGCCGTAAAGGCGAAGCCCCTGCTCGTCGGCATCGTCGGTCGGGCTGAATCGGGCGGCGAAGCGGTGATGCGAGTGCATCTCGAGCACAACGCCCTCGATCGGTCGGTAGTGAATGGCTGTCCGTCCGACCAGCTGCGAGTGCCGAAGCGCCCGGTAGATTATGCCGTCGTGGACGACCACTACCGGTACCTCACGCTCCGTGTGCGCCCAGGCGCAGCACACCGCCACGATGTCCTTCCAGATACCTTGGGGCAGCCGACCGGTCCGGAGCGCGAACGAGGAGTAGAGCGCCGGTAGCCCGCGAACGGCCGCTGGGGCTACGGGTATCCGCACGTCCAGGTGGCGGTTCCGCGCCGCGATGAAGAGCCCGTCTCCGCCGAGGACGTAGTCGTAGGCGAGGCCGCGCGGCACCTGGGCCTCGGCGGCATCGAGGAGTGGAAGCCGGGTGTCAGCCTCGCAGGGTTGGGCACAGAGGGCCAGAGAGCTGGAAGCTGCGGTTTCGATGCAGTTCGTAGCCGAATACCAGGTCGTCGGCAGTTATCGGCTGCGCGTCGTGCCAGCGGGCATTGGGGTGAATCTTCCAGACCATCTCCATCGTGCCGTCGGGATGCAAATTCCACGTTCCGCGCTCGAGGGACGGGACCTCCACGGCCAGGCGCGGCAAAAGCTGAGCATGTTCATTCTGCACGTCGCAATCAGTGGGGATGGCATAATGGTTGATGAAATATGTAGCTCCGGGTCGCGGATCCGCGCTCACGGACTCCCTCCCATCGTTGTCATCCACCGGCCGGACCTCGCTCCGGCCAGAACCACGTCAATCGAGCGCTAGAATCGCCCGCCGACATCATAAGGGCCTGCGCGAGAGGAGGTAGATTCTGGTCACGATCGAGCGCTCGCGCAGGGTTCTGTCGGGCCTGAAGGAGGCCGGCGTCAATTTCGTGGCGAGCGTGCCGGACATCAACCTGCTCGAACTCATCACCCAGCTCGCCGACGACGAGGACATTCAGCACGTTCCGGTGGGGCGCGAGGAGGAGGGCGTCGGCGTGTGCGCCGGTGCCTATCTGGGTGGGAAACGGCCGGCGCTGCTTATGCAGAACGCCGGGCTGATGAACAGCTGCAACGGCCTCACCACAACAGGCCTCCAATTCGGCATCCCGATTCTTCTACTCGTGTACTACGCCGGCGACATGGGCGACAACGCATTTCACATGCTGGGGTTGGTTACCGAGCAGGTGCTTCAGGGGCTCGGGATCAAGTACGCGGTGGGTCGCAACCCATCTGACGTGAAAAAACAGATCGCCGACGCGATGAGCATCTGCCAGGCTGCTAAGCGGCCGGTAGCCCTGCTCCTCACCAGAGACGTCCTCTAGGGGGAGTCCACGATGCAGCGCGACGAGTGCATGCAGGCCATCGCGCCACTGTTCACTGACGAGCTGTTTGTCACAACGAATGGCGGCGCCACCACCGAGTGGAGCTCGGTCCGGCCGAGCGATGCCAACATGCAGGTGAAGACTATGGGCCTCTGCTCCTCGATCGGACTGGGGCTTGCCTTGGCGTTGCCGCACCGCCGCGTGGTCGTCATGGATGGCGATGGATCCCTGTGGATGAACCTTGGCAGCCTGGCGACGATCGGTCTGCACCAGCCTACGAACCTCATTCACATCTGCTGGGACAACAAATCGTACGAGGCCTCCGGCGGCGAGCCGACCGCCACCGCCGCTGAACACCTGGACTTTGCCGCCGTGGCGCGAGGCACTGGCATCGCCAGCTCGTGGTGCGTTCTGACCATCGAGGATCTTCGGGATTGCGTGCGCGACGCGCTCAATACACCGGGCCCGCACTTTGTCTGGGCCTGCATCGAGCCGGGTCATACCATCACCCTTGAGCGCCCCTGCGATGAGCTCGAGAACAAGTACCGGTTCGTCCGCCATATCGAGCAAACGGAGGGCTTGACCATCCTGCGCATGCCGCTGGGCCACAGTCAGGAGCGGTAGACGCTGCTAGCGCCTGAGGCGCGACGGGCTGAAGAGACCGGATCAGCAGCCAGCTTCCCTAAGGGGGTGCACGAGGTGCCCATCTCGCAGCGACGGGGCGAAGGAATGGTCTTCATGGATGAGGAAGCGATGGAGCTCTACCGCGCGGTGCGTCACGGGCAGCCGATGCTTCATGACGGTCGCTGGGGCATGGCCACGGCAGAAGTCCAGTGGGCTATCCTGGAGTCTGCCCGTCGCCGGGAGGAGATCGCGTTCAGCCAGTAGAGCGCCAGGAGGCGTGCGATGATGGGGACCCGAGAGTTTGTGGCGATCGGTAAGCCGGTCGAGCAGGTCAGCGGGCCGGCAAAAGTGACGGGTGGGGCCGCCTACACCGCGGACGTACGATTGCCAGGCACGCTGTACGGGCGGATTCTGCGCAGCCCCTACCCCCACGCACGCATTCTGCGGATCGAAACCGCCCGGGCCTGTGCGCTGTCGGGCGTCCACGCCGTGATCACAGCGCAGGATCTGCCAGAGACGCTTTTCGGTCGTCGCATGAGGGATATGCCGGTTCTGGCGCGGGACAAAGTCCGTTTCGTGGGGGAGCGGATGGCCGCGGTGGCGGCTGAGACCCCCGAGATTGCCGAAGAGGCGATCAACCGCATCGAGGTGGAGTACGAAGCGCTGCCGGCGGTGTTTGATCCCCTCGATGCCATGAAACCGGATGCCCCTCGGGTGCACGAGAGCACCGCCGGATACTTCAACCACCAGGAACCGGTTCCGCGGCTGCCGAACATTTACTCGTTTGCCACGCAGACGAAGGGCGATATCGCCGAAGGCTTTCGCACGTCGGATCGCATCTTCGAGCAGACATTTCGAACCCAGTCGAATCACCAGGGCTACCTCGAGCCGCACGTGGCCATCGCGCACGTCGCCGAGGACGGGCACGCGCACTTCTGGCTCTCCAACAAAAACCCGGTGATGGCCCGCAACGACCTGGCGAATGTCCTCGACCTGCCGCGCGAACGGATCACGGCCCACGTGTCGCATATCGGCGCGGATTTCGGCGGCAAGGGCTCCGTTATGGATGCCCCGGTCGCCTACCACCTGGCGAAGGCGTCAGGCCGGCCCGTCAAGCTGGTGATGAGCTACACGGAAGAGCTGACCGCGGCTAATCCGCGCAACCCGGGCGTCATCACCGTCCGGGTTGGCGTAAAGGCCGATGGTCGCCTCTGGGCCTATCACGTGCGCAGCGTCTGGAACACCGGCGCCTACCAGGCGTTTCTGCCGGCCGGCCTCGTCGGCGGCGGGCTCTGGGCCGGAGGCGTGTACCGAATTTCCCACGTCCTGCTCGAGAACATCGGTGTTTATTCCAATTGCACGCCGCGCGGGCACAACCGCGGCCCCGGCTTCCTCCAGGCGGGATTCGCCGTCGAGTCCATGATGGACATCGTGGCGCGTGAGCTCGGGATCGATCCCGTACATTTCCGCCTGCAGAACCTGATGGAGAGCGGGGAGGTATCCGCCATAGGCCACCAGATGCAGGACCTGCACGCCAAGGAGACCCTGAAGGCCGCGGCCGAAGCCGCGGGCTGGGGCAGCCCCAAGCCAGGACCCAACATCGGCCGGGGAGTGGCAATCCACGACCACCACCTGGGTGCCGGCAACGCGAGTATGACCTTGGCCATCGACCGCGACGGCACCGCCACCGTCGAGACGGCCGCGCCGGACACCGGCACGGGCAACCACACGGTCTTCCAGCAGATAGTCGCCGAGGAGCTGAAGCTGCCGCTCGATCGGGTGCGGATCATTGTAAATGACACGGATGCCGGCGGTGAGGACTCGGGCGTGGGAAACCAGCGGGTGAGCTACGTCCACGGGCAGGCCGTATGGAAAGCGGCTCAGGAAGCGCGCGACGCTCTGACCGAGACCGCTGCGGACCTGCTGGACGCGGCCCCCGAGCAGGTGAGCCTCGATCCGAGTGGATTCGCGGCAGGGGCACGGCGGGCGTCGTTCGGCGAGGTCGCAGCTCTGGCCGGCCGTGGGCACGGCGGCGAACGGAGATGGCACGTCGACTTCCATGGTCCCGAGCGGCATGGGCTGGCAGCGTGCAGCGCCCAGATTGCGGAAGTCCAAGTCGATCCCGAGACAGGCAACGTCACCCTGCATAAGGTCGTCACCGCGCACGACGTGGGGACGATTCTCAACCCCCTCTACCACCAGGGCCAGATCGACGGCGGGTTCGTGTACGGGATGGGGTTCGCCATGATGGAGGAGCTGGTGATCGAAGATGGGCGAGTCGCCAATCCCCACCTCGGCGAATACAAGATGCCGACCACGCAGGACGTCCCCAAGCTGATCACGGTGCTGGTGCCCGGCGCGACCGGCCCCACTCCCTACGAGGGCAAGGCCATCGGTGAGCTGGCCAATATTCCACCGCCCGGGGCCATCGCCAACGCGGTCTTCGACGCAGTTGGCGTCCGCATTACCGAGACACCCATTTCAGCGGAGAAGGTCTACCGAGCGCTCCAAGAGCGAGCCGCGAGGTGATCCCGACATATACGCGAGGACGAGTTGCGGTAGGAGGCGAGTGATGGCCATCGAGACGTTCGCCTACGCCCACCAGCGACTCGTGCATGCTCCGGCGGCAGCCACTCACGAAGCCGATCGGCAGGTGCTCCGGGACGTCAGTCAGTGGGTAGCGGACGAGGTATTCCAGGACCCAAAGAGATCGCCGAGTGGCGTACCGGCAACACGTGCCGCTGCGGATGCTACCCCGCGATTGCCAAGGCAATCCTGGAAGCAGCGGCGCAGGCGAACCATTAGTACTCCGGTGATCCGCTCGCGTACCCGCCCACGTCTCGGTCTGCGGCTTTGCTAACGAAGCCTGGGTCGAGTCTGCCTCGCGACAGCGACGCCGGCTCCACGGCCGACTGCCGGCGCGATCAGCGGGCGGCGGGTAGCCGTTCTCCTCGAACTCGTGCTCGAAGTATTGTCATCTTATCGCCTCAGTCCGAACGTTCTTTCGCTGGTCACACGCGCCAAACGTTTCGCGTCCGTGTCAGACGGATGTCGGGGCACGCCTCCCCCGCAGGCTCGAGCGCGCGGAGGTTTCGCCTTCAGCAGTTGACGCGTCGGCTCGATCGTGGAGCGCTGAATTCAGCGAACTATTCCCAGTAGGCGAAAGCCATGGCACAGCCGGTGCTGGCCGGCGACCGGTAGCAGGGAACGTAGTCCACGAGGGTCATGTCGAAGGGCTCCACCGCGCCTGCCAGCGCCACCCAGTTGCGGATCTCCGACGTGCCACGCACGAGGCGCTCCATCGGGAGGGTGCAGAGCGCATCAGTGTCCTTCTCGGCCAGCGCGTCGAGCAGCAGGTGGTCTAGGTCCTCCTCGATGATCGTGTGGCTCAGCCCGCCGGAGGCAACCACGGCCACGCGCAGGTCTCGGTCCCAGCTCTCGATGGCCGAGCGCAGCGCCCGACCCAGGGCGTAGCAGCGCCGGGGCGTCGGTGGGTTCGGCGGGAAGAACGTGTTGACCATCACGGGCAGCATCGGGATCGTGCCCTCGGGATGGATGTACCGGTACAGGAACGTGAAGGCGTGGCCCAGGCCAACGGAGGGCTTCAGCGCGTTGGACGTGGCGACGTCGAAATCCTGATCTCTGAGGGAGCCGATGAGTTGGCCCGCCAGCTCTGGCGCGGCAGGGACGTCCATCGGCTGCGCCGGCCAACCGGCCTCCGCCTGCTGCCAGGCCGCGGCGCTGGGCCGCTCGCGCCTGGCGATGCGGAAGGAGTCGCCGTAGCAGATGGCGAACATCGGCATGTTGTCGTCGAGGAACTGCTCGTGCTGGTCATCGCCGATGACGACGATGGCGTCGGGCTTCGCGGCGCGCAGCTTCTCCTCGAGGCGCTGGAGCGCGACGTGGCACGCGTCGTAGCGTTCCTGCCACTTCTCGGGTGTGTTCTCGTTCACCAGGTCGGGCGGGGCGACCTTCAGCAATGCCTGGTAATCGATGCGCGCGTCGGTCTGATCCTTCGCAGTAAGGAGATGCCACTCGGACGGGGGAATGTTGAGCTGCGGGCCGTGGGACGTGCCCATGCCCAGGACGATCTGAGCCATCGTTCGTCCTCCTCTCGTCGGCTCCGAACGCGTGGGGCCGGCATTCTCGGGAGCCGATGGCGCAAGTCTACCCGGCGCGCCGCAGGGTGTCAACGGTGCGGTTCAGCGGCGTTGCGAAGCACAGCGGAGCAACGTCGGCTGGGACCGCGTATTAGTCCGTACCCTTTGCTGTGAGGGCAACTTCGCGGTTTTCCGACCAGAGCGCGTAACCTATCCACGCCAAGCCGACGCCAAATAGCACATCACCGATAGTCACGATCACATGCGATAGCGTAAGATCAAACAGTGGCGATTCCGAGATCAGAAATAGCGATACTCCAACGATCAACAATAAACCCGACCAGCGGGGTAACACACCTGCGCGCATTATCGCGATACCGAACAGGACAAAACCCAAGCCAAAGCCCAAGATGATCACTGGCATCATAAA
>WHTR01000039.1 GCA_009377635.1 Chloroflexota bacterium | reverse complement strand
ACACCGCTCTGGTCGAAACGGACGGCTCCGATCTCGATGACCCGGGACGCGGGAGAGTTGGCCTCCATCAACTCGAGGTCGAGCGATACGTATATCGTCGAGGCCAACCAGCAGCCCTTCTAGCCCGAACGAGTCGGGGAGACGGACGGTGTCTAGCGCCGGCGTGCAGCGCGCATCGCCGTCTGTATGATCAGGCGACGAACAATGGGGTTCCGTAGCAGGGTCAAGGCCACGGGAAGCAGCTCTGCGACATCCCGAACCCTGCTGGCACGGAACCGCGTCATTGCCCGGCGTCCGACAGCGGTACCGTTGACATGCTGAAGGCGCCTCGTCAACGCCGCGGGACGCGGAGCCTGCCGAGATACCCGATCTGCCGCGTCACGGGCAATGGCCGTCGCCTGCTCCACGACAGACCTGCGTCGCACGGTCGATTGGCGGCCGAATGCCCCGTGCCTCGCACGGCGCCCGGCGATGAACGCACCCACCAGCGCCCCACCCGCCGCGGCAACGATCGCCTGCATCAGCGCCGGCCGGGTCCGCACGAGGTCGTTCACGACATCCGCGAGGTCCTGCGCGCGGTCGAGTCCGATGGCGATAAGCTGGGCAGCATCCTCGATGGCAGTCTCCCAGCGCTCGGGGACAGCGCCGGGGATCTCGACGTCCTGTGGTACCTGCTCAGTTGGGTCCATGAGGTCTCCTCCTGGCGCGCCTCTCTGTCGACATGATAGCACAGCCCCGCGGTCGTTTCGGCCGGCGCGCGGGGGTGTGCGTCAGTATCCGAGGCGCATCGCGGCCTCCAGCACACGCTGGCCGGCCGGAGCCGCGAACTCCGTTCCGGACCCCCGGTTCTCCATGATGACGGCGACCGCGACGCCCGATCGGTCCGCGGGCGCGTAGCCGACGAACCACGCATGAGGCGTCCCACTTTGGCCGACCTCGGCCGTGCCCGTTTTCCCGCCCACGGCAATCCCTGGAATCTGCGCCGGCCTCGCGTACGCGGTCTCGACGCTAAGCTTCATCATCTGATTCAGCTGACTCGCCGTGGTACTGCGTATCACCTGGCGCCCGGGCGGGCCCGTCCGGCGGACGCTCACGTGTCCATCCGGCCCTCGAGACTCGCTGACGAGATACGGCACGGGCATGTGCCCGCCGTTGGGGACCGTCGCCGCAACGAGGGCCATCTGTAACGGAGTCACCTGCAGATCTCCCTGGCCAAAGGCGGTGCTGGCGAGCCCCACCGCGGTCATCGTGTCGCCCGAGGAGATCCGGCCGGCAGCGGTCGCCAGATCGAACGGAACCGGCTTGCCGATGCCGAAGCGGTCCGCGTACTCGCGGAATCGGTCGACGCTGGCCGTCACATCCCTCGGCTCCCAGACGTACGCCTGTGGCGGCCCAAACTTATTGAAGTCAATGTGCTCGCCGAAGCCGAGCGAGAGCCCGGTAAGCGCGAAAGCCGGGTTGCAGGACCAGGCGAACTCCTCGGCAAAGGTCAGCTCCGTCAGCTGCGGATGGTTCGTGTTTCGGATGCGAAACCCCTCCACAATCAGATCGCCCTCATGCCGATGGCGTTCGTCAGGCTGAGCGATCCCCAGGTCCAGTGCTGCCCCTGCGGTGATGATCTTGAAGACCGAACCGGGCACGTACTGACCGTCGAGCGCACGGTTGACAAATGGTCGGGATGGGTCAGCGGCGAGCTGCTCCCAGCGCTCATCCAGCGTGTTGGGGTCGAAGGAGGGGTGGCTTGCCAGAGCCAGGACCTCGCCCGTCCCAACGTCGAGCGCCACGATCGCCCCGGACCGGTCGCCCAGCACCTCATCAGCAATGCGCTGCAACCGCAGGTCGATCGTCAGCACAATATCCGATCCCTGCCGCTCGGTAGGAAGCAGTGCGTTGCGGAGGGTCGACTCCCAGTCCGTTCCCTGGCTTCCCCGAAGGATCGGGTCGAACGCCGCCTCCAGGCCAGCCTTGCCGTGTCGCGTGCTCGCGTACCCGACGACGTGTGCGAGCGGTGGATAGGGGTAGTTTCGCTGAACGATCTCGCCGACGTGCTCGGAAGAGGCGAGGACCTCGCCGTTGCGGTCCAGGATCTCCCCTCGAATGATCCGGCGGTCCTCTTCGACGATGCGCGGATTCGTGGACCGCTGAAGGAGATCGGCAGCAGCCACAAGCTGCCAATACCCGAGGGCGAATGCCACGATCAGAAAGCCGAGGGAGATCAGCAGCGACACCCCCCGGACGCGCTCAGGCACGGTTTCCCCCACTGCTCGGCGATTCGGCAGACACGCGCAGCAGCAGCCCAACCATAATGAAGTTGACCAGGATTGAGCTTCCGCCGTAGCTCAGAAACGGCAGGGTGATCCCGGTGATCGGAATGAGTCGCAGGTTGCCCCCAAGGATGATGATGGCCTGCAGACCGAGCGTCGCCCCGAGACCCGCGGCGAGCAGCATTGCGAACGTACTGGGAGCCCGAAGTGCGATGCGGAACGCCCGGTGCATAAGAGCGAGATAGAGCGCCACGACGGCCAACGTTCCGATAAGGCCGAGCTCCTCCCCGAGCGCAGCCAGCACGAAATCAGTGTGGACAGCCGGAACGTACTCGGCGTATCCGTAGCCGAGACCCGACCCCATGATGCCCCCCGCCGCGAATGCGGTCAGCCCCTGCACGATCTGATACGCGGCCTCCTGCGCTTCCGGCCACGGGTCGAGCCAGATCCGTGCCCGGAGCTGCACGTGGTCAAACAGCGTGTACGCCACAATGGCTCCCACGATGAGGAAGATCAGGCCGACCCCCACGTAGGGGCGACCGGTCCCCGCGTAGAGGAGGGCAAGGAAAACGAGATAGAAGAGCAAGGCCGCTCCAAGGTCTCGCTGCCAGATCAGCAGCGCCATGGAGAGCGCCCACATGGCGGCGAGCGGCGCCAGATACGGCAGAGGCGGTAGCACGACGCGTCCGATGCGCAGCGGTGCATGACTGATGAGCACGCCCTTCTCGGCGAGGTACGACGCGAAGAAGGTCACCATCACGACCTTCATGATCTCCGACGGCTGAAAGTACAGCCCTCCGAACCCCAGCCAGAGGCGCGTTCCGCTGGCGTTCGGGTCCACCCCGAAGACCATCGTGGCAAGCAAAAGGAGGATGCCCGCAGACGCCCAGGTGTACCGGTAGCGCGCCAGCCAGTCTATTCGAGGCAGTACGAGCGCGGTGCCAACGAGCGCCGCGCATCCCAGCACGATCCACAGCGCCTGGCGGGGCGCGAGGGATGGCTCGAGCCGGTTCACCGCGATGAGCCCAAGGGCCACCAGCATGCCGACAATCGGAAGCAGCGCCTGGTCCGCCGCGCCGAGCCGGGCCGAGAGAAACACGTGGAGGAGGAGAAGGAGTGCACCGAAGAGGACCACGATCCGCACGTCCGATGTCTCCCAGAACGTGCCGCGCACGATGTTCAGGGTTGCGAAGGCCACGGCGAGCAGGCCCACTGGGTAGACCAGCAGGCTGAGCTCGACCAAACGCCAGCCCCTGCCCATCAGTGCTCCTGAGGCACGAACCGCAGCCGTATCTGTCCAAGCTGCAGCTCGTCACCCGCCTCCAGCGGCGCCTCCCCGCGGATGCGGCTGCCGTTCACGAGCGTCCCGTTCGTGCTTCCCTCATCCCGAACCCACCAGCGGCCGTCCTTGAGCACCACCATCGCGTGTTGACTCGAGACGAAGTCGTCGTCGAGCACGACGGTGTTCTCGTCTGACCTCCCGAGGCGCGTGACGGGCTCGAGGGGGATTGCCTGCCCGAGGCTCTTCGACGACGCTCCGCGATCGATGACGACAAGGCGACCTTGCGTCGGCGCCATGCGACGCGCGCCCGCTTGGCCACGCAGCTCGCGCTGCGTGAGCCTGACCAGGGAAAAGAGAAATACATAGAGCAGCGCCACGATGGCGACCCGAAGGAGCAGCACGGCCACCTCGTCGGAAAGCTCGAGCGGCACGGCGCGCCTAACCGGGGCGGAGGATCAGGCGATACCCGCCCAGCGAGAGCTCCGCACCCGCATCGACCCGGGTTTCGAGCACGCGCTGGCCGTCGACGTAGGTACCGTTTGTGCTCTCGAGATCGCGGATGATCCACCCTCCGACAACGGGCTCGACGCTCGCGTGATGTCGAGACACGCGGATGTCCCGAATGACGAGATCATTATCCGGCCCGCGACCGATGCGAACAGGCTGGCGCCTCACGTGCAGCTGTTGGCCATCCTCTCCATCGACGACGAGAACCCGGGCGGACGGCGCTGCCGCGACAGCCTCGAGCCGCCGCGTGAGCTCAACGTGCTGAGGCTCGAAGCCACGGATCGGATCGGTGAACCTGGCCTCCGCTCGAACGGAAGAGCGGCGCACACCAGGATTGATCGCCAGGTGGACCTGGATGGGCCCGATCGGGCGGAGGCCTTCCTCGCTCGCGCGCCGGTGCAGATATGCTGCGATGTCGCGCTCGACGGCGCCTCGAAAGGAGGCGAAGCGCTCGAAGTCCGTCGGATTCAGGTGGGCGAAGTACTCGTTCGGGACATCCACCGAGGCTGGCCCCACGACCTTCTGGCGAGTCATCACGCGCTCCAGCGCGCGCGCCACCTCGACCGGCTGGAGCCGCGGCGAGAAGAGGCGGCGGAAACCACCCTCAACGACCGCCTCGATGATTGATTCCCAGCGCGACAGGAGCGACACGATCTTCCACCCGCCGACGACCAGAACTCGAAGTCGCGGCGATGCTGCGTGAATTATAGGCAGCGGGCAGGACCCGCCAAGCCAGGGAAACGCAGCGCCTAGAGGCGCGGCCGCAAAGTGTCATTCTGAGGCCACAGGCCGAAGAATCCGTGCCTGTAAGCGACGGATCCTTCGCTTCGCTCAGGATGACAAGGCCGTTTTCGGCCGTCCCTCTAGGTCGCTGCTGGGACGGGGTGGGTCACGAAGCCAGCGTCGGGGTGAGCGAGCATGAACCCCGCCACCGAGCGGAGATCACCTTGACGACATCCCGAAACTCATTGCGCGCCTCAGTGGACAACTCGACGTCGTTCAGCACATCGGCCACGGCCTGCAGCGCCTCGTCCCACGAGCCGAGCTCGACGACGGAGAGCGGCGCATAGCCCGCTGCGACCAACAGCCGATTGCGCTCCTGCACGGAGAGGCGCAGCGCGCGGACGAGCGCCTCCACGATGTGCTGCCGGGGAGGCTCCCGGTCGCCGTGCTCGATACGCGTCAGGTACGACGGGTCGACGCCGACCTCGTGGGCCAGCCCGTTGCGAGATCGCACTGCCCTCTCGCGGAACTGGCGGAGGAGCGTGGCGAAGTCGTCTCGCATGGATTCGTCCTCCGAAGCCTAGTTTCCAACTGGCACATCCTCGCACAATTGTGCCCATTTGTCAATATCCCTCGGTCCAATTGAGACATTGTGACACAGTGTGTCTTGCAGTCACAACGGCGCACGCGACGTGTGCCTGGCGGTCACAGCCCCCGGCCGGGCGAGTCTCTCGCATAGTGCTTCGTGCATATTGCACAAGATAGGCAGGGTGGGGGTCGGACACCGCGCGCTTTGACAGCGGACGCGCCGCCCTGCTAGCGTCTATGCGGCACCCTGGGGAGACTCATGCCGGTCGTGGGCGTTGATATCGTGGAGATCCCGCGCATCCGAGCCGCGCTCGCGCGGCACACGGACGGCTTCAGGCGACGCGTGTACACGGAGCTCGAGTGGGAGCAGTGCGGACGCAGCGACGCCTCGCTCGCCGGCCGTTTTGCCAGCAAGGAGGCCGTGATGAAGGCCCTCGGCGTCGGCGGCATGGCATTCCGCGACATCGAGATCGTCCGGACGCCTTCCGGCCAGCCGGCCGTGCGCCTCTCTGGCCGGATGCTCCTCCGCGCCCAGCGCCTCGGTATCCGCTCCATCTCCGTCAGCATCTCCCACTCTCGAGCCCACGCGGTTGCGGTGGCCATCGCTGAGCGTGAGTCGGTCCGCGACGGAGCCGTCTCCGAATGAGAGTCGTGTCCGTCGCGGAAATGCGGGAGCTCGAGCGGCGCGCCTTCGATGCCGGCACGCCTGAAGCCGAGTTGCAGCGGCGCGCAGGAGCCGCCGTCGCGGACACCATCGTCCGCATCCGACGAAGCACGGGCTCTGTCGTCGCCCTGGTCGGGCCCGGAAACAACGGCCGTGACGCATGGGTCGCGGCGGAGCGTCTCCGAGCCTTCGGGTGGGATGCCTGTCTGCATCTCACCCCCCGGCATGCCCTGACGGATGCTGAGCTCCACACCTTCGAACGGCAAGGGGGACGGGTCGTTGAGCAGCAGGCCGCGCGGCTCGCCGAATCCATCCGCCTAGCGTTGGAGCGATGCTCAGTCGCAGTCGACGGGCTCCTGGGGATCGGCGCGCTTGGGCCGCCGAGGCCACCTCTCATCGACGTGATCGAGGAGGTCAATGCGTGGCGGGCGCGCACGCCGGACCCGATCGTCGTGGCGGTGGATACGCCGAGTGGGCTCGACGCCGATACGGGGATCGCGCCCGGCGCTGTGATGAGGGCAGACGTCACCGTCGTGCTCGGCGGGGCGAAGCGGGGGCTGCTCACTCCAGCGGCAGCCCAGCACACTGGTCAGCTCGTCTTCGCCGACATCGGGATCGCAGACGGCCCGGACGGGGCCACAGAAGTGGTGACCGACGCCTCCGTTCGCGGAGCTCTCGCGGCGACACCGCCGGACGCGCACAAAGGGGCGCTGGGACGACTGCTCGTCGTGGCGGGGTCTGAGCGCTACGTGGGGGCGGCGAACCTCGTCTGCGCCGCGGGCCTCCGAGCCGGTGCCGGGATCGTCACGCTGGCGTGCCCTCGCTGGCTGCGGGATGTGGTCGCCGGCGGTCTCCCGGAGTTAACGTATCTCCCCCTTCCCGACGGCGGGCCCGCGATCGAGCCCGACCGATGCGCGGCGCTGATCCTCGACGCACTCCCCTCCTTCAACGCGCTCGCCCTTGGTCCGGGGCTGTCAACCGAGGGAGGCGTCGGAGCCTTCGTGGAGTCCGCGCTACGCGGACGGGGCCGACGGACGATTCCAGCCGTCGTCGATGCAGACGGGCTCAATGCCCTCGCAGCGCGGACTGGGTGGACCGAGTGGATCGGGCCGGATGTCGTGATGACTCCCCACCGCGGAGAGCTTCGACGGCTTGCGCCCCAAACGGACACCGCTGACAACAACGTCGATACAACTCCATGGGAAGCGGTGCGCCCGCTGGCGCGCGCTTGGGGAGTGACGCTGGTGCTGAAGGGGGCGTTCACGGCGATTGGGTCGGACGACCGCGCTTGGGTGCATGCCAAACCCAATCCGGCCCTGGCCACGGCCGGTACGGGAGATGTCCTCACCGGCATTGTTGGCGGTCTGCTGGCACGAGGAATGCAGCCCGCGGAGGCAGCTCGTCTCGCCGTCTGGGTTCATGGAACCGCCGGCGATCTCGCAGGCCGAGGCCGTCCGGCAGGAGGTCTCGCGGCCTCGGACCTTCTGGCCGAGATCCCCCTAGCTCTCGCCGAGGCCTTGCCCAAGGGGGCGGCCCGGCGCGTGTAGGTGATCGCAAGCAGGGAAGTGAAGGCCGGCGGGAGCCGTTACGCGGTCGGTCTTTCGCCTTGGCGCGCTTCCTCGAATTCCCGTTGGAGGCGCGCGCGTGTCTCCGCGGCTCCATCGCGGAACGCCTCTCGTCCCTGCTCCAGTCGGGAACGGACCTCCTCCGCCACGCGGTTCATCACATCTGGCGCCCGATCGCGGAACTCGGGGAACTGGTTCGCGATGGACGCCCGGTTCTCCTGCCCGGATCTTGGAGACAGCAGGAGACCGGCGACGACCCCGACGGCCGTGCCGAAGACGAGCCCGACGATGAAGCCGCTCCCGTTGCGGTTCTTGCTCATGGCTACTCCCCCTTCCTTACCGTTGCTTCGTCCGAAGGAGCGCCTCGGCGAAGCGCGATGCCCCAACAATAGTACTGTAGAGCTGAATGACCGGCAGAACTGACCGCCCGGCGACGAATCCGACCGCCTCCCTCGCATCATGCGCGGTCTCGGAGGTTGTCTGCGCGGTATCCCGCAGGGTGCCAAGAACCTGACTGGAGGACGTGCCGAGACGATCGACGTGAGTGCGCACCACTCCGACGAGCCTCCACACCTGCCACAGCACGAGAAGGACTCCTGTTGAGACGATGATCGTCTCAATCGCTAGGATGATAATCGCCACGTCTCGCACTGCCTGCAGCGTCTCCACCGCTCCTCCAATGTCCTTATGCAACACCCTAGCACAAACGAAACAGCCGGGCAATTCCCAGCGCAGCCCAGGCGAAGATCGCGGTCACGATCAGGTTGGTATCCCCCACAGCGAGACCTGCGGAGGGTATTATTGTTCCTGCCAGCCCCCCGACCGTGCTTGCGCCAGCGCCGATGACGAGCTGCGCCAGGAGTTGCCGGACCCCGTGACCGAAGACGAGATGGAAGAGCGCCCCGTGCATGCCTCCGAGCACCGCGGACATCGCCGCCCATGGAGGAATGAGGAGCACGAAGCCCTGCTGCATGCTGGTCTCACCCGACGACCGGATGCAGTATGGTCCCGGTCTGATGCCAGCCTCGTCAAGGGCAGCCGCAGGAGATTTCGGTGACCGATGCACAACGCGCGTCGCTTCAGCAGCGCTGGACCATCGCGCCGCGCATCGGCGACGCCGAGCAGGCACGTCTCGGCGCCGACTCGATGCTGCTCACCCAGCTCCTGTGGAATCGAGGGGTTCGAACAGCGGAGGACGCGGGCGCGTTCTTTGCCACGAATGGCACGGAGAGCATGGCTGATCCGCTTCGCATGCATGGCGTGCCGGCGGCGGTCGATCGACTCCGCCGCGCGATTGGCCACGGCGAGCTCATCGCCGTTTATGGCGACTACGACGTTGACGGCCTCGCCGGAGCGGCGCTCCTGGTAGAGACCTTGCAGCGGCTTGGCGGCCGGGTCGTCGCATACATCCCGCATCGGACACGGGACGGGTATGGGGTGAATGCCGGAGCCGTGTCGGACTTGGCGGCCCAGGGAGCCCGGGTCATAATGACCGTGGACTGCGGCATCACCGCCGGCCGGGAGATCGAGCTCGCGGCAGCCCTGGGCGTGGACGCTATCGTCACGGACCACCACACGGTGCCAGCCGAGCTGCCGGCAGCCGCAGCCGTGCTGAACCCGCACCAACCCGGGTGCGACTATCCGTTCAAGGAGCTGGCCGGCGGAGGCGTTGCCTACCAGCTCGCGCGAGCGCTGCATGCGACCCTGCTAGACAGGACGGAGGCGCGCCGGCGGGACGATTCCCTCGCCACCCTCGCTGCACTCAGCACGGTCGCCGACGTGGTACCGCTCACGGGCGAGAACCGGACAATCGTGACGCTCGGACTCGCATCCGTCCGCGCGGAACCCCGGCCGGGATTCCAGGCGATCTGTGAGCGTGCGAACCGTTCTCTTTCGACCCTCTCCGCGCGGGACCTCGCCTTCGCCGTGATCCCCCGGCTCAACGCCGCTGGGCGCATGGGCGATGCCCGTCTTGCTCTGGATACGTTGTTGGCCGCAGACCTTCCAACAGCGCGGGCTCTGACCGAGCACCTGGAGGAGGCCAACGTCGCACGACGGGATCTGGTCGACGGAATCCTGGATTCCGTCGCGGGGGAGGCATCCCGTGCCGCCAACGAGGGGTCCATCGTGTTGGCAGGCGACTATTCAGTGGGAGTCGCGGGCCTGATAGCCGGCCGGCTCGCCGAGCAGCATTCCGTGCCCTGCGTGGTCATCGAGTGCGGCGAAGAGGCAAGCCGCGGGTCGGTCCGGGGACCGGATGGCCTGAATCTCATGCGTGTGCTCCAAGACTGCAGCGACACGCTCATCCAATTTGGGGGACACGAACGCGCAGCCGGCTTCAGCCTACGGTCCGACCAGGTCGACGCGTTTCGCGACGCTTTCCATCGCTCAGCTCAATCGGCCCGAGTGGAGTCTGTCCCACAAGGAGCCGCGCGCGTGGACGCCGTCCTTCGTCTCTCCTCCGTTGGGACCCGGCTGGCGACGCTCACCGAACGATTTGAGCCGACTGGCGCGGGCAATTCCCGCCCCAGCTTTATGTCCTCGGGACTGATCGTCCGAAGCGCGCAACGAGTAAACGGCGGCCACATTCGTCTGCGATTGGCCCAGGGCTCTGAGGCTCGTCAGGCGGTGGCATTTCGTCCGCAGTTCGATCTCCCGCTTCCTGGGTCCCGGGTCGACGTCCTCTACGAGGTTGAGCGGAGCCACTGGCTGGGCGAAGAGCGGGTCGAGCTGGTCGTCCGCGACCTTCGGCCGTCGTCGACTCCCCTGATCTTGAACCAAGGAGCAGCGGCGGCAGAACCGCAACACACACAGCGAGGATAGGATGCACGACGACGATAAGCATGTAGTGGCAATGCAGCGGTCGGTTTTCGGCAAGAAGTCGCGTTTTCTCCGGCGGGAAGGGTGGGTTCCAGCGAACGTCTACGGGCGTCGAATGGACTCCATCCCCATTCAGGTGCGCGGACGAGAGATGGAGTGGGTTCTCGCCCACGTCCCACGGACAGCGCTCCTTTCGCTGGCGATTGACGACGGCGAACGGCGTACGGTGCTCGTGAGGACCATTGATCGGAGACCCACCACGGGCGAGCTGTACCACGTCGACTTTCTGAACGTGTCTATGGAGGAGCGAATCCGGGCAGAGGTGCCACTCGTCTTTCACGGAGAGGCACCGGCCGCAAAGATGTTCGGCGCCACGATCCTGCATGCCCTCAGCACATTGCGGGTTGAGGTGCTTGCGAAGGAGCTCCCGACGGCCATTGAGGTGGACCTCGAACGCCTCGCGGAGGTCGACGACGCCGTCCACATCCGGGACCTGGCGGTGCCGGAGGGAGTGAACCTACTCGAGGACCCTGACGAGCTCGTCGTGAAGGCGTTGGCACCGGCAGTCGAGGAAGCCGCTGCGCCGAAGGCGGTCGAAGAGACGCTCCCTGCGCCGGCCGAGCCGGCGGAGACACGCGAAGCACCCGCCGAGGACCGGTAGGCGCCGCTCTTCAGGCCCGCTCGCCAGGCGGCAGTGGCCGTCGCGCCCGGGTCCTTGGGCCCCGATGTGCCGCGCTCGTTACGTGGACTTCGGAGCGCTTCCTTCATCTTCCGCGGGCTTGTTCTTCGATGACTCGTCCTCGGTGGCCGCGCGCCGAAACTCGCGGATACTCCGGCCGAGGGCTCCGCCCACGTCGCCGATCTTTCCCGCGCCGAAGAGGATCAGCGCGATGAGGAGGACCACAATCAGCTCGGTTGGTCCCATCGAGAACGGCATCGCTCGTTCCTCCCCTCCCTCGAACCGTGGAGGCGACGCTCGTACTAGAGAACGCGGCCGGCACACACGGATGATATCGCGCCTGACCGGCGTCGTCGCCCCCAAGGTTGGGTAGCGCGTGCGGGATTCGAACCCGCGATCTCCGCCTTGAGAGGGCGGCGTCCTGGGCCGCTAGACGAACGCGCCGCGAGCCATCTCGACAGCCGACCGGCTCGTGCCAATCGGCCCGGTCGGCTCGGCACACGCATACTATACTCCACGCTGACATATACTTTCAGACGGAGCACGCCCCCGTAGCTCAGTGGAGAGAGCAGCGGACTTCTAATCCGACGGCCAGGGGTTCGAATCCCTTCGGGGGCGCCATTCACAACCTGCCGTGCGCCGAGGAAGCAAGCCGCAACCCCCACGTTGCCAACAAGGAGTTCGAGGCACGAGCTGCTGTGCTCTCCGGGTATCCTTGCGGCATGTGCGCTCTCATGCGGATCGCCGGCGACTTCGACCCGGGCAAGCGGATACACATCCTCACCAACGACGCTGTCCGCCAGGTCGGTCTCGAATTCGAACAGGATAACCGAGGCAGCCCGCACAGACGCCGCAGCTCAGCCGTCCAAACGCGAGACGATGGTTGGTCATGGAGATCCGTCCCTTCGAGAGCCC
This sequence comes from Chloroflexota bacterium, assembly GCA_009377635.1. Taxonomy (GTDB): domain Bacteria; phylum Chloroflexota; class UBA6077; order UBA6077; family SHYK01; genus WHTR01. Next base: position 15,589 of record WHTR01000039.1, on the reverse strand, counting down.
TGACGAGAACTCGGTTGTTGACCTGTGGCACCGATGCGGGCTCGTCCGTTCTTGGAACGATCCGCGCCAGGACATCGCCCGTAAGCGAAGCGTGCAACCGGACTTGTTCCTCGTTGCTGTCGAGGAAGACCGCGTTGTCGGTACGGTCATGGCAGGCTACGAAGGGCATCGGGGATGGGTGAATTACTTGGCGGTGGATGCCGACCACAGGCGAACGGGCATCGGACGAGCATTGATGGACGAGGCACAAGAGCGGCTCGGGAGATTGGGTTGTCCGAAGGTGAATCTCCAAGTGCGGTCGGACAACGGCGATGCTCTCGCCTTCTATGACCGAATCGGCTTTGCACGCGACGATGTCGTGAGCCTTGGGAAGCGTCTCGAGCGAGACTAGGGCTTCCGTCGGGAGGTCACCCCCCGAATCGACTCGCTCCAGAAGCTCGGCTCCGTTCGTCGCAGCACGTGGGAGAGCTACGAGGGCTACGTGCGGCTCCACCTCAAGCCAGGCCTCGGCCGGCTGGCCCTGGCGAAGCTCCAGCCCGCACGTCCAGCAGTTCATGACCGCCAAGCTGGCCGCCGCGATGGGCCGCTTCTTCACCTCGCCTTTCGACCCGACGAGTGAGTAAACTGCTCACATGACGACGGCCATCACGATTCACCTCCAGCCGGAACAGCTAGCGGCCCTCGAAGCCGAGGCCTTGAGACGCGGGACGACGGCCGACAGGCTCGCGAGCGAACTGGTTGCGCACCAGCTCCCGAGAGCCGAGACAAAGGCTGAACGGATTGCCAGGATGCGCCACGCGCTTGACGAGGCAGAGCGGTTCAGGCGCAGCCTACGCGCCGCTGGCGTGCCATCCATCGACGCTGTGGAGGCCATCCGTCGGGCCAGAGAAGAACTCGAGGAGCGCACCGCAGGATGGCCGTCGTCACAGACGCAAACGTCCTCGTAGCCGTCTCAATCGACGACGCACGCAGCCGGGTGGCTCAGGAGAAAATGCTCGAATGGGCAGCGGCCGATGAGCAACTCCATGCACCCGCGCTCGCGCTATTTGAAGTCGCGAGCGCCTTCACAGGCATGCTCAGCGCTGGCATGGTGTCGGCAGCACAGATTCGGACCGCCGCACTGGTCCTGGACGGGCTGCCCGTGGCCTATCATCCGATGCGCGATATCCCTCTAACGATCGAGATCGCGTCCCGCCTCCAGAGGAGGAGTGCGTACGACGCGGCGTACATCGCGCTCGCGGAGCAGATGGGCGCCGAGCTGTGGACGTTCGACGGTCCGCTGGCGCGGAATGCAGCCAGCGTGGGGTTTCCCGTCCTCCTGATGCCTATGGTCACCGAACCATGAGTACCCGTCGCGGGCCCGACTTCAGCCGTGTTTAGCACGAGAACAACTGAAGCAGCCACCGGTCGCGCGGCTCGCAGTGCCAAGTACCGCTCTGAGCGCAAGCAGCTCCGTGAGTTCGAGGACGTCGCGCGCCTGGTTATCAGGTTTCGGGCAAGCATGGCCTGACCCAGCAGGAGCTCGCCCGGCTCATCGGCACCAGCCACTCCGTCATCTCTCGCATCGAGAGCGGGCAGCACAAGACGAGCGTGGAAACGCTCAGCCGAATCGCCAAGGCCCTCGACGCTCGCCTCGTGGTGGGGTTCCAATCAGGGCCGGCCGAGCGACCGGAGCAATACCCTGTAGCGATCTGACGCCGAGCATCACTTTCGGGCCGACCTGATTTCGATGCCTGAAGCGTGTGAACATCGCGCTGACTGAGGGCAGATAGCCGAGCTCCGGACCTCGCGTGGCCGCCGGCACCCAGCCACCACGGTTGGCTTCGCGGTTCGCCTCGTAGCGGCGCCACCGTGAGACGCCCCTGATCGAATCCTGAGCCAGCCCAGGCAAGCCTCGCCCCTTCACCGCAGGCAACTCCCCGCCATCATCGGCCGCAGCCGGCGACCTGAAGAGCCATGTCGGCCCGGTGTCAGCCTCGTGTAAGGCTCGTGTAAGGATGAGTCTCTACGATGTCCGTGCGGTCCCGCGGAAGGGCACGGCAACGCTGTCAGGCCGGTCATCCCGCGACAACCCATCGCACCGGAGCTACCAATCGCCGGATGTATTGACACTCGAAAAACTGCGCCCCATGTTGCCCGGTCGTTGCTGAAAAGAAACTCGGAAGTTGCTGTGCATCCGTATGGTGAAAGCCAAAGGGACACGATTGGAGCGTCTCGGCAGCGACAGGTGAATCACTACCGTGAAGCCACTGACGGCATAGCAAGGAGGCAACGATGCGCGCGCAAACCACCAGCGACAAGCAGCTCATGAAGATCGCCGACGTTGCCCGTCGGCTGAACGTCGGGCGGAGCATGGTATACGAGCTGATCCGCCACGGCGAACTGACGCCGATCCACATCGGGCGGGCCGTGAGGTTCGACGCCGCCGACGTGGACAAGCTCATCGAGGGCCTGGCCGCGGCCGCTCAGGCTGCGCGTCAGCCGCCAGCCATGCTCGGAGCCATCCGGCATCGACCAGCCGACGGCGGACGCCGCAGCTACAGGAACCTGTGCAAGGCAGCGCGCCAGGAGGTCGCCGACGCGCGCCACGGTTTGAGGGCGCCGGTGACGTGACTTTCGATGGCCGTACCGGTGGATCGGCGCCGCTCAGTGCGGCCCTGCTCCTCGAAGATGAGCCGGCGCAGCTCCATCTTCATCTTGCCAACCTCATCAGCCTGTGGCGCTGAGACGGCAGTGAGGAGCCGCTGCGCGGAGTCGAGCGCACGATCGGTATCGTCGCCGGAGAAGACGTTCTGGTGGGCCCATTTATTGCGGGAGTCGCGTAGCTCGCTGACCAGGCTGCGCTCCGCGAATCTAAGCGTCTTCCGAAAGACCTCGTTCCACTGGTCCCACATGAGACGCAGCAGGGATGAGGCATCGAGCTGCGGCTCTTCCTGGCCCTCAGGCCACGTCAGCTCGTTTCGCCAATTCGTGGTGCATTCAGTGATCCAGTACTTGCCGTACTGGGCCTTCAGCTCGCGCTCGACGAACGGCCGCAGTCCCTCACGGAGAAGGTCCAGCGCCTTGCCGACCCGATCGTGGTTCGTCATCGCCATGATGCGACCTCCCGATGATGGGCAAGCAGCCGAAGGGGGATCAGACGGGCGTCAAGAAACTAGCGATCTTGATTCCAGGCCCCATGCTCGTCGATCGGGATCTCTTCGGGCTCGGTCCATTCCACCCGGCCATTGCGCCAAACGGCGACCGGGTTTCCCGCTTGCTTGTGGCGGATCAGGGCCTCCCGCACCCCAATATCCAGCTGCTCCAGGATTCGCTCGACGTTTCCGGCTCTCTCCTCGGGCGCGAGGCGTGTGTTGGGTTCATGGGTCATTGCTGTCTCTCCGACAGATTCTGCCAGACATCAGAGTCGCGGATCTCGGGCGCTTGGCCCGCACGGCCTGATGCTACCAGGAAGGGTCGCGCTGTGCGTGAGTTGTCGAACATCTGCCAGATGTCGACGGCATCGCGGTAGACGGTGAAGAAGTTTCGCAGCCCGCGAGCATAGCGTCTCCGAACGACGTAGTCCGGTACGTTGTGACCACCGAGTCGTACGCGCTCGGTCACCCGTGATAAGGCCAGCTCTTGGCTCGGGAGCGGCAGGAATGCGAGATGCGTGGTATAGCCAGAGGCGCGCAGCGCTCCCAGCCACGGCACGAAGAAAGATGCGGAGCGGCTCCACCGCCAACGACTCAGCGAAGTCGACGACGGCAGCTTCATTGAGCCGTCGAATTGACAGTGGCGCAGTTCCTGCAGCAGTGGCTCAAGGATTACGCAGCCACGCACGTGCGGCCCATGACTCTCGAAGGCTACGATAGCATCATCCGAGTCCATCTCGTCCCGGCGTTCGGCTCGGCGCCGCTCGCGAAGCTGACGCCAGCTCCGAATCAGTCGCTCTACGCGAGCATGCTGGAGCGGGGCCTATCAGCCACACGGGTTGAACGGGTCCACCGCTGTCTACGCCAGGCCCTCCACCACGGGGTCAAATGGGGCCTCGTCGTGCGAAACGTCGCCGATGCGGTGTCACCGCCGAGACCGAAGCACAAGGAGATGGAGACGCTCACGCCAAGTGAGGCCGCCAGATTGTTGGATGCAATACGCGGGACCGTGATCGAGTCCTGGGTCGGGCTCTCGCTCTACACCGGCCTGCGCCGGTCCGAAGTGGCTGGGCTCAAGTGGGCCGATGTCGACCTCGCCGGCGGCTCGCTCTCGGTGACGCGAACGCTCCAGCGGGTCACTGGCAAGGGCCTACTGACGCAGCCGCCGAAGACAGCTCGCTCGAAGCGCAAGGTTGCGCTCTCGGCCCAGGCCGTGGCGCTCCTCAAGCGACATCGAGCCGCGCAGCTGGAACGGCGCCTGCAGGCCGGGCCCACCTGGGAGGATGGTGACTGGCTCTTCTCGGATGAGACCGGTCGCCCGCTCCGCCCGGACACGATGTCGCACCAGTTCGCCAAGCTGGCGCTGTCGCTTGGACTAGCGACGGCGCGGCTGCACGATCTGCGCCACACCCACGCATCGCTGATGCTCTCCCAAAAAGTACACCCGAAGATCGTCAGCGAGCGGCTCGGCCACTCGACGATCTCTATGACCCTGGACCGCTACTCTCATGTGCTGCCGGGGTTGCAGGAGGCCGCTGCCCAGGCATTCGATGAGGTGCTCGCGACCTCAGCGCGGGTGCAGGTACACTAATGGAGGCGGGCGCGCGGGCCCGGTTGCAAACCGGTTGCAAGGCTCTTAGCTGGCGAATCGACCATCAAGAAAATGGCGTAGGAGCCGCGTAAAAGCTCGCAAAAACCGTACAGAACCAATCATGCCCCCGTAGCTCACCCGTAGCTCAGTGGAGAGAGCAGCGGACTTCTAATCCGACGGCCAGGGGTTCGAATCCCTTCGGGGGCGCCGATTCCGTGCCCGCGTCCGCACCGGCGAGTCAGCGGCCGACACCCACGACACCCATCTCGTGCCACTTGGGCAATAGCTTATGTCCAATCCCATGCTGAACTACGCCGGCTGGCCGCTCTCCCCCGAGCAGCGGATGGTGCAATCCGTCACGCGGGAGTTCGTCGAGCGGGAGGCGCTCCCGCTCATGCGCCTGGCGTTCGAGGAGGAGCGGTTCCCACGCGAGCTCGTACCCCGATTCGCGGAGCTCGGCCTGCTCGGCGCCACGATCCCCGGCTACGGCGACGACGTCGACCACGTCAGCCATGGCCTCATCTGCCAGGAGCTGGAGCGGGGCGACTCGGCCCTCCGATCGTTCGTCACGGTACAGAGCAGCCTCTGCATGTACCCCATCTGGGCATTCGGCTCGCCGGAGCAGAAGGCCCGCTACCTGCCGGCACTCAAGCAGGCGGAGATCATCGGGTGCTTCGGCCTCACCGAACACGACCACGGGAGCGATCCGGCGGGGTTGGAGACGCGCGCCGTCCGCGACGGCGACGGGTCGTGGATTCTGAACGGGACGAAGATGTGGATCAGCAACGGAGGCATCGCCGATCTCGCGGTCATCTGGGCGAAGATTCCGGACGGCAACCGCGACGTCGTGCGCGGATTCCTCGTGGATACGGATCGGCACGGCTTCACGGCCCGAGAGGTCCACCACAAGCTCTCGATGCGTGCGTCGGTGACATCGGAGCTGGCCCTCCAGGACTGTCGGGTTCCGGCCGACGCGATCCTGCCCGGCGTACAGGGGCTCCGCGGGCCGCTTGCGTGCCTGAACGAGTCCCGATTCGGCATCGTCTTCGGCGTGCTCGGTGCCGCGATGGCCTGCTACGAGTGCGCGCTCGACTACAGCAAGGTGCGCGAGCAGTTCGGGCGGCCGATCGGCGGCTTCCAGCTCGTCCAGGAGCGGCTTGTGGATGCTCTGCAGGCTATCACCCAGGGCCAGCTGCTCGCGTACCAGCTCGGGCGCCTAAAGGACGAGGGGCGTGCGCGGCCAGCGCAGGTCAGCCTCGCCAAAAGAGCCAACTGTTCCATGGCGCTGGACGTGGCGCGGAGCATGCGGGGCATCCTCGGAGGCAACGGAATAAGCCTGGAATATCCGATCGCCCGCCACATGGCGAACCTGGAGGCCGTCTACACCTACGAAGGCACGCACGAGATCCATACGCTCGTCGTCGGGGCAGACATCACCGGCCTGGACGCGTTCGGGCGCTAGCACTCCGCGGTCACACGCGGTCGACTGGCGAGCCAGGAGCACGGAGGCGCACGACCGGCAACTCCCCGATCTCCCGCAGTCGCGCATGTGCACGCTCGGCCAGCGCACCAGCCGGCAGCACATCCTGGAGCGGCGCAAGGACGAACCGACGATTCCACAGCTCTGGGTGCGGTACGACGAGCGCGTCCGAAAGGACCTCGGCCTCACCATAGAGGAGCACGTCGATGTCTATGACGCGGGGACCCCACCGCTCGGCCGCGCCTTCGGCAGGGCGCCCCATGTCATGCTCGATCGCCTTGACTGTGTTCAGTAATTCAAGAGGCGAGAGCATCGTTTCCACAGCGATGACCGCGTTGAGGAACCACGTTTGCCGGACAGGACCGACCGGCTCCGTCTCGTAGAGCCGCGAGACGCGCTCGACCGAACAGTCGGGGGCGCGGTGCAGTCGGCGCACCGCTTCCCACAGGTTCGCGGCTCGGTCGCCCAGGTTGGACCCCAGCCCCAGATACGCCTCGACCAGAGGTCATTTCTCCCACGAGAATGTCATCCCGAGCGTGAGGGACGGATCTCGCTGAACCGAGATGCTTCGCCTTCGGCTCCGCATGACCATTGCATTCGCTCCAGGCGGGCCGAGAGGTCTCGCTAGGTCCCCCTTCCGAGCGCGCGATCGAGGTTGAAGGCCGAGCTGATGAGCGCCAGGTGCGTGAACGCCTGGGGAAAGTTGCCCAGCGCTTCACCATTGGGCCCGGTCTCCTCGGCGTACAGCCCAAGATGGTTCGCATATCCGAGCATCTGCTCGAATACAACAAGCGCCTCATTGAGCCAAGAGGCGTCGTCGCGCCCTGCTCGGACCATCGCCTCCACCAGCCAGAACATGCACATGTTGAACGTGCCCTCCTGGCCAGTGAGTCCGTCCGAAGCCCGCGATACATCGTACCGGTAGACGAGGCTGTCGCTCACGAGGCCGCCGTCAGACGGACGTCGGTTGATCGCGCGCAGGGTGTCGAGCATCCGGGGGTCCGTGGGCGCCAAGAAGAAGACTAGCGGCATGATGAGAGTCGCCGCGTCCAGGTACGGGCTCGTGTAAGACTGGACAAAGGCTTTCTGGCTGGCACTCCAACCCTTGGCCATCACGTCTTCGTATATCTGGTCGCGCGTGCGCAGCCAGCGGTCCCGGTCGGCCGGGAACGAGCGTCGGTCGGCCAGGCGCAGGGCGCGGTCCAGGGCCACCCAGCACATCACCTTCGAGTAGACGAGCTGCTGCCGGCCGGCCCGCACCTCCCAGATCCCTTCGTCCTCCTCGTGCCAGTGGTCGCACAGCCAGTCCATGAGCTGGCGGAGGTAAACCCACAGGTCGTAAGACACGGGGGTGCCGTACTTGTTGTACAGGTAGACCGCGTCCATGAGAGCCCCGTAGATGTCCAGCTGCAGCTGGACGTATGCGCCGTTCCCGATTCTGACCGGGCGCGATCCCCGGTAGCCCTCGAGATGCAACAGCACCTGTTCGTCATGAGGCGCGCTTCCATCGATCCGATACATGACTTGCAGCGGGCCCGCGGGGCCGACCTCCCGAGAACACCTCCCGAGCCATTGCATGAACGCGGCAGCCTCCTCCGTGAAACCGATCCGCAGGAAGCCGTACAGGGTAAAGGCTGCATCCCGAATCCACGAATAGCGGTAGTCCCAGTTCCGTTCGCCCCCGAGAGTCTCCGGCAGGCTCGCCGTCGGCGCCGCCACGATCGCGCCGGTCGGCTGGTGCGTCGGAAGCTTGAGGGCGAGCGCCGAGCGGTTGACGGCTTCCCGCCAGCGACCCCGATACGTGCACTGACTCAACCACCGCCTCCAGTAGTCGGCCGTGTCGCGAAACAGCTCGCCCAGCTCCTCGTCGGTGGGACAGCTACACGCCCCATCGCCTGCGTCCAGGACAAACCCAGCCTGCTGGCCGTCGGACAGCGCGAAGGTCGCCGCAACCCCCTTCCCTTCGCGGCGCAGGGGCACGGACGTTGAGAGCACCAGGCTGAGGTTGGGACTGTGAAATCTCGCGCCTTGCCCGGTCATCTCCGTCGTCGGGTCGATTCTCGCGTAGTCGAACGCCGGGCTGCACTCCATCCGGAACTGCATGGAGCCGCGGACGACGGTGACCTGTCTGAGCAGACCGTGGAAGCCGCGCTGCTGGGACAGAGGGCCCACCGGCATGTAGTCCCGTACCTCCCCAACACCATCTGCGGAGAGGAAGCGCGTGATCAGCACGTTGGTATCAGGCCAGTAGAACTGCTTGTTTACCACGTTGTCGGCAACGGGCGTGATCGCAAACCGTCCTCCCCGGGCACGGTCCAGGATGGAGGCGAAGATGCTCGGCGAGTCAAACTCTGGCCAGCACAGCCAGTCGATGGACCCGTCTCTGCCCACAAGAGCGGCCGTTCGCATGTTCCCGATGATCCCGTAGTCTTCGATCGGTTGGTAGCTCATGATCCCCTCCGAGTGAGCAGTAAACGTGAATCGATTGGCCGCGGCCAGTTCCGACTATTAGGCATCACCACCGCGAGTCAGCCGAGCAGCACGGGCAACAGGATCCCGAGCGTCAGGGTGAACAACCACAGGGCAGGCGCGGGGGTGCCCATCGGGCGGCGTCGACGCGCCTCGTGCGCCGCGATGCGTGGATCGAGCATGAGCCAGGCACGGTATCGGCGCTGGATGAGCATGAATGCGAAGGCCGTCCCGGCGCCGTAGATGAGATGGCCGATCAGCATCGGAAGCGCCGCGTCCGCGGCCAGGATGTCCCAGCGAAGGGGACTGCCCAGCAACACTGGCATCAGCGTCATTGGGCCGAGGAACCACCAGACCAGCCCGTACACCAGGCCCCAGCCCACCGCCGCACCTGGACTCGGGGCCTCGTAGCGGAACAGGATTCCGTAGCTCATGCCGATCAGCGCGGCGATCGCGAGATGGACCGCGAAGCCAACCGACGGGGACGAGGCGCCCACGAGATTGGCGACGCGGGGGAGCACGTCGTTCATGAGCATCACCACGCCAAACAGGAGGCCGCCCACCACGCTTGCCGTCGCACCCCAGGTCAGCGCTTGGAGGGTACGTACGCCGGGGCCTTCCACGTCCCGGTGAATGGGGTCCGAGTCAATGAAGAAGGCGACCCACAAACGGTCGACGGCTGTATAGGTCAGTCCGAGGAGCACCCCGTAGACCGCATGACCCACCAGCGAGTCGAAGAGCCCACTTCCGCGCGCGGAAGACCAATCGATAGGATTCCCCTGCAAGCCCAGCAGGAGAGTGAGCGGGCCCAGGAACCACCACAGGATGCCATAGCCCAGCCCCCAGCCCAGGCTGGACCCAAATCCGCGAATGTCGCGCTGAAAGAGCATTCCGAAGCTGGCGCCGATCACCACCGCTATCGCGAAGTGGAGGGCAATGCCGACCTCCCGGGAGCTGGAGTGGACGAGACCGGCGATCAGCGGGAAAAAGTCGACCTGCTCCATCCACTTCCCGAACGCCCATCCGCCCACACTGCCGGCGAGTCCGCCCACCACGAGTGCCCGGCCCAGATCGAAGGGGGGCCGGTTGGGCCAGTGGCGCAGACCACCCCGGGCGCCGAGCGTCAACCCGAGCGGCAGGCCGAAACAGAGCAGATAGGCGACCAGCTCGGGAAAGTGGGTACGGGCAACGTCGAGCATGCCCATTGCCGGCGCGCCGCCCAGGAGCGGAAACAACCCGGCCGGGCCACCGAGCCAGAGGAGCAACGCATAGCCGAGCCCCCACAGCAAGCCCGCGCCAGGGCTGGCTGCGCGCGAGGCCGCCAGCAGGGCAAAAGCCACCCCGTAGGCCCCTCCGAGCAGCACGCCCGCGCCGAACTTTGCAAGTCCCATCGCCGCAATCAGCGCGCCGCCCAGACAGCCAACGACGCCGCACGCAATCATCGGCGTGAGGCGCGCTGCCGATGGGAACGGAGACGGTGGCGGCGTGACCGCGGCTTCGGCGCTCATCGCGGCTTTCCCACGACGAGATCGACAGTCTGGACGATGTCACGAGGGAAGAACAGCTCGATCAGCCAGTCTGCCATCACGCGCGCCTTGCGCTCGATCCCTGGCAGCTTGGAGAGGTACACGCCGCGCCACAACAGCCATGCGAACAGGCCAGAGAAGCGGAGCCCCTTGATCTCGGCGCAGGCAGTATGGTGGCCCATCACGCACAGCGTCCCCAGGACATCACTGTGAAATGGCTCAAGCGGCCGTCCTCGAGCACTGGCGTAGATGTTGCGCGCCACCGTGCGCGCTTCACGGAGGGCAAGCTGAGCTGTAGGGGGGCAGGCCTTACCTGTCCTGGCATCAGTGACGGCGGCGCAATCGCCCACGGCCCACACCCCCGGGTAGCCCGGTACGCCGAGAGCGCCGTCGACGATCGCCGCACCCCGACCGTCGAGCTGGAGGGGCAGGGTTCGGAGCAGCGGGTTTGGCGCGACTCCCGCGGTCCAGACGAGCGTCTCTGCGTGGATCTCCTCAGGAGGATTGAGCACCACCACGCCGCTCCTGGCGTCCGCCACCCGAGCGTTGAGCTTGAACGAGATCCCCCTCGCGGCCATCCGTTCGCGCGCATAACCGGCAAGCGACTCGCTCAGCTCCGGAAGGATGCGGTCGCGCGCGTGCACCAACAGGACGCGGATCTCATCGGCGCTGAGGCGAGGGTAGAACACCAGCATCCCGCGGGCGAAGTCATTGAGCGCACCCGCCAGCTCTACGCCAGCGAACCCACCGCCCGCGACCACGAATGTGAGCAGCGCCCGACGGACCTCAGGATCTGTCTCGCGGTCAGCCCGCTCGAACACGTCAATGACCTGATTGCGGACGCGGATCGCGTCCAGGAGTGTCTTGAAGTCGAAGGCCTCGGCCTCGACGCTCTTCAGCCCCAGGTAGTTCGATACGGAGCCCACCGCGAGGACCACATGGTCGTAGGGCAGCCGGTCCACTTCGGTCGAGGCGCCACCATCGTCCGAGACGCGAACCTCGCGCGCCAGGTGGATACACCGTGCCTCGAGATCGATCGCTGATGTCCGCCCCCGTATGACTGCCGTTCGCCGCAGGCTGGTCCGCAGCGGGGTACTGATGTGCGTCGGCTCCACGCTACTGGCGGCAACCTCCGCGAGCATGGGCGTGAACAGCAACGCATTCGTGTCGCTCACCAGCGTGAGCGAGACCGAGAGATCGGCGCCAAAGGCCTGCTCAAGGCATTGGGCGGTGGTGACCCCGGCGAAGCCCCCGCCCAGAATCACGATCCTGGGCCCGACCGGTGTGGGCGGCGGGCCAGGCACGCGTTCGGGTCCCAGCCTCCAGGCCGCCAGATCGCTCATTGCTTGTGCCAGCAAACCGAGCGCCCCGCCGTACAACACCCAACCCACGAGGCTCGGGAAGAGCGCTCGCATGCCCTCGGCCGTCCACTGCGGAGACTGGCCGTTCATCAGCGGCAGGGCGACGACGCTCACGAGCCCCCAGAGCGGGACACCGGCCGCTGCCGCGGGCATGGCACTATCGAGGTAGGCGTGGGGCGCCGGCCGAACCGCCTGGGCGTAGCCGACGCCGACGAGTGCGGCCAGGGCGAACCCGAGCGCCGCGCTCCCCACGGTGGCGATCAGTGCTCCACCACTGATGACCCCGGCGAGCAGCCCGATGCTGGCGCGTCGGAGGGAGATCGCGTCCATCGGGCCTACCCTTCACTCACCTGGACGTAGACCTTGATGGCTTCTCGGTTTTCTGACAGGTGGCGAACCATCTCCTCATACTGTTCTAGGCCGCGCACGGGGGTGGTCAGCAGCTTGCCCAGCCAGCCCGGGAACAGCGCCTCCGCCTTGATGAGATCGGTCACACCACTCAGGAAGTCTGCCCGCGAGGCATTCACCGTCCCCACCATAACCTTGTTCCCGAGCACAAAGCCCTGGTTGATCGTATCGGCATTGAACTCCACCTTGCGGTCGCCGCCCGTAACGCTGGCCAGCACCAGCACGCCATTCTTGGCGAGCACTTCGGCGGCCTCGAACACGAGTGGGCTGAAACCCGTCGCCTCGAGGATGATGTCGAAGGGCCCGTACATCGCGCTTGCCTCGGCCAAGGAGCTCTCAGTGGAGCTGACGTAGCGGCCGCCCAGCTCCTCGATGAGGTCGCTGTTGAGGTACGGGGCATGGCGGCGGGAGTAGCAGGTGACTTCGAGCCCGCGCAGGCGCGCGGCCATCGCCGCCAGCAGGCTGATCGTCCCAGCCCCGAGCACAGCCACCGACCTCGGCTGCCAAATCTTGAGGCGCCGCTGGATCTCGTAGGCCTGGTTCAGCCCCTTCTGCGACACCGACACGGGCTCGAGGAGCACCCCCACGTCGCGGAGTGCCGGTGGGAGCGGAACGAGGAAGCGATCGTCTTCGACGTAGTACTCCGTGAGGTACCCATGGCGGAGATTGATGCCGCGCTCATAGTACTCGTCGTCGGTCGTCATGTCTTGCAGGCCGATGGCGTCATAGGGGCTGTGCCCTGGCCGACGGACGCTCGCGACGACATAGGTCCCCGGGCGGATGGTACTGGACACGCTTCGCCCCACGCGGACGACCTGCCCGAAGCTCTCGTGTCCGATTACGAGGAAGTCCGAGCCAGGCGGGGCCCGGCCGTACTCAGCGTCGTTGATCTCTTTGTCGGTCCCATCGACGCCGACCCGGAGCACTTTGACGAGCACCCCGTGTCCCCCCGGGACCTCGGCCAGCTCCGGCACGGGTATCTCTTCGAGGTGCATGGAGCTCGGCTTCCCTGGCCAGACGGCGACAGCTTTCATCTAGGCCCCCTCGCGGAAGAAGTCACCGACGCGCCCCTCTCGGCGTTCGCGCCGCTCCGCCTCATGCGGCCCGTACGGGTGGCCGCCGAATCCATGTCGCATCATCGCGATGGCCTTGGCCCAGTTCTTCCGGTCGTCGCGCGAGGCGAAGAGCTGCATCACGGACTGGGAGATCACCGGAATCGGCACCTCCAGCTGGAGGGCATCACCCACGAGCCAGTTCACCTCACCGGTGTCCTCGACGTACGGAGGGATGTTCTCGAGGCCGTCTTCGGATCGATACGCCGCCTCCATGAGGTCGACAAGCCACGAGCGAATCACCGAGCCGTGGCCCCAGCAGCGCAGCACCTCGGCGACATCGAGCTTGTCGTGGTACCGCTCAAGCAGATCCACGCCCTCGCCGATCGCCTGGAGCATGCCGAACTCAATGCCGTTGTGCACGAGCTTGGTGAAGTGGCCAGAGCCCGGTGGTCCGGCGTGCACGTATCCGCCCGGCACGGCGAGGTCCAGCAGGATGGGCTCGATCCGGGCCACAGCCTCAGCGTCACCTCCTGCCATGAAGCAGGCGCCAGTGCGCGCGCCTTCGACTCCGCCGCTGGTGCCCAGATCCACCAGGTGAATCCCCTGCGCAGCCAGGCGATGGTGCCGGCGAACGGAATCGCCCCAGTACGAGTTGCCCGCGTCGACAACGACGTCACCGGTTTCCAGGCGGCGCGCGAGCTCATCGAGCGCCGTATCCAGAGCTGGACCGGCTGGAATGTAGATGAACACCGGCCGCGATGGGGAAAGATGCAGGCGGAACCCATCCAGGTCGCGAATCTCAACCATCCCCGCTCGGACGAGATCCTCGGGCACCCCGTGGAGGTCGAAGCCGACGACGCGCATGCCCTGCTCGAGGGCGTGCAGCGCAAGATTGCCGCCCATGCGGCCGAGGCCGAGAACGCCGAATTCTTTGACCGCGGTTTTCACCAACTCCTCCTTCGTACCGGCTCACGTAACTGGTCTGAGCATCGCTCGCGCTGGAGCGCCGTCGGAGTTCTGGATCTTGATCGGCAGGCAGACCAGCTCGTAGATGCCGGGCTGCACGCGGGCGAGGTTCAGCCCCTCGACGATCCAGATCCCGGCCTCGAGCAGCGCCCGGTGGATCGCCTCCCCGTCTGCGTGGAAGCCGCCCACCGAGAGATAATCGATCCCGACGGCCCGGACTCCTCGGTCGGCAAGGTAGCGCGCGCCTTCGAGCGAGATGTAGACGAAGTCCTCGAGGAAGTCGTCGGTCTCCCAGCATCGCGAGGAGTTCCTCGTCTTGAAGAGGACCCGTTCTCCGGACGCGAGCTCGTGGTTGGCGAGCTCCTCACGCCGTACCGACACGGGGTCCCGTATCTCGATGACCCGGGCGGGCCCGACGGTCGCATCGAGTGGCATCGCGTCGAGGCTTGCCCCGTCGCGGACGTAATGGAACGGCGGGTCCATGTGGGTCCCGGTGTGCGAGCCGATCGAGATCGACGACACGTTGCATGGCCCCCCGCGCTCCATGTCCAGCACGCGTTCGATGCTGACCTCAGGATCGCCTGGCCAGTGGACCATGCCGGCCCGGAGGGGGATGGAAACATCGATCCACTCTGCAGTCATCGCTCCTCCCTGATCACAGTTACGAAGGCGCGCCCCGCCGGGATCCAATCCGCCAACGGGCGCCCGCGGCAACGACGGCATCGGCCATGCGCACGACCCGGGCCAGCCGCGCCACGTCGTGAACTCGGACGATCTGCACACCCGCCGCGATGGCGAGGGACACGTGTGCGGCACCGTCCTCCCACCCTCCAGCCCCCAGTCGATTCGGCATGGCGCCGAGCAACCGCTGACCGAACGGGCCGACGACGACGGGATGGGACAGGGCGACGATTCGATCCAGACGCCGGATCATCGCACGAGTCGCGTCTGGGCGCTTGATGGCCTCAACGTCGAGGTCCAGCCACACAGCCTGACGCGCCAGGCCGACGGCCATGGCTAGCCGCGCGCTCTCATTGAGCCGATCTATGACGGACTCGGCACCTATCGCGATCCTCGCGTTGGAGTCGCCTCGCAACCGGGGTCCGACGATGAGCGCGACCTCTTCCTCAGCCGCCACACGCGCCAGAGACGGGTCCGCGTCAAGCACGGAGACGTCTCGCACAATCGTCGCGCCGACGGCCACCGCGGCCCGTGCGAGGCGCGACGTCGATGCGTCGACCACGATGGGGACGGCGATCTGCCCTGCGACGGCCTCTATGGCCGGTAGGATGCCGTGTAGCTGCTCACGGGAGCTTCCCGAACCCGTGACCGGGCCCAGATGAGCGGATTCTTCGGCCTGCGGCCTCAGAATGACGCTATGCGGCCGCGCTTCTCGAGATAGGCTCGCCAGCTCCAACGCATCGGCGCCGAGGGCCACGAGCTGCTGTGCGACTTCGACGACGCCCCTCACCGTGTGAGCATCAGGCATGCCGGATTCGGCGCTGGTCACAACGCCGACGACGCCAACGATCACCGTACGGCGGCCGAGCGGAAGCGATCGCCAGGCACGGGGGTCATGGCTCGGGGGATGGGGGATGG